>DASYYE010000479.1:0-10300 GCA_035946955.1 Streptosporangiaceae bacterium
AGGTCCGCTATAATCGCAAGCGTCTCCATTCGGCCCTCGGGTACCGGACCCCGCAAGAGGTCCACGACGAGTATCTGAGCCTGCAGGCAGCGGCATGAACTGACCGCGGATTACCCGTCCGGAAAGCGCGGGGCGGCCCAGACCGTCAGTGGAGTTTGGGGATGTGGGGGATGTGGCGGAGCTGGGTGCGGCGCTGCGCTGGTTAGTGCGGCGGGCGCGTAGGACGACGGGGAGGAAGCTGACCTGCCGCGAGCTGGCAGAGTTGATGGGCTATGGGCATAGTTCGGTCGGTAACTGGCTGGGTGGGAAGTCGCTGCCGTCGGCGGACCGGCTGGGTGACTTGCTGGTCGCGCTGGGGGCGAGCAGCGTTGAGCAGCGGGCGCTCGCCACGGCCCGGGACCAGATCGAGGAACGCCGCCGCGCGCCAGCGGGTGGTGCCCAGCCGTTAGCGGGTCTGCCGGCGCAGCCGGTGGTCAGCGCGCCGCGGCAGTTGCCGCCGGATGTCCGCTGCTTCACGGGCCGGGTCGGTGAGCTGGAGCGGCTGGATGGTCTGCTTGGCGAGCAGGACGAGGGTCAGCATGCGGCGGTGGTGATCACGGCGGTCAACGGGATGGCAGGGGTGGGCAAGACGGCGCTGGCCCTGCGGTGGGCACATCGGGTGGCGGGGCGGTTTGAGGGGCAGTTGTATGCGGACCTGGGCGGGTATGACCCGGCCGGGCCGGTGGAGCCGCTGGGGGTGCTGTCCCGGTTCCTGCGTGCGCTGGGTATGCCTGCTGAGCGTGTGCCGGCTGAGTTGGCAGAGGCGGCCGGGATGTACCGGACGCTGCTGGACGGTCGGCGGGTGCTGGTTGTGCTGGACAACGCCGAGTCCTCGGCGCAGGTCCGGCCGCTGCTGCCGGGTGCACCCGGGTGCGCTGTGGTGGTGACCAGCCGCAGCCGCCTGCCGGGGCTGGGAGCACGCGACGGCGCGGTGCGGGTCACCCTGGCGCCCCTGCCCGAAGCCGAAGCCGTGGCGCTGCTGCGTATAATCCTTGGTCCGCAGCGCGCCGATGCGGAGCCGGCGGCGCTGGCGCAGATCGCGGCGCGGTGCGCCTACCTGCCGTTGGCGCTGCGGGTCGCTGCGGAACGCGCCACAGCCCGCCCGCAGCAGAGCCTGGCCAGCCTGGCCGCTGAGTTCGGCGCCGCCAACGGACGGCTGGACGTACTCACCGCCGACGACGACCCTTCCTCCTCAGTCCGTACGGTCTTTTCCTGGTCCTACCAGACGCTGCCCGCGGATGCGGCCCGCATGTTCAGGCTGCTCGGCCTGCATGCCGGCCCCGATATCAGTGTCGCGGCCGCCGCCTCGCTGGCCGGCAGCACCCGGCCGCAGGCGCAGCGGTTGCTGGAGACGCTGGCCGGGGCGCACCTGCTGGAGGAGAGTTCTCACGGCCGCTACCGATTCCATGACCTGCTGCGTGCCTACGCCGCTGAGGTCGCCCATACCAGCGACAGCGATTGCGCCCAAGCCCAGCGACGCAACCTCCTGTGGTACCTGCACTCCGCTACGGCTGCCCGCCAGTGCATGAAACCCGACCGCCTGACCCAGCCCGGGCTGCTGCCGCCCGCCTGTGAGCCGCTGACCTTCACCAGCTACGAGCAGGCGCTGGGCTGGCTTGATACCGAACACGACAACCTGGTCGCAGCCATCGGCCAGGCCCATGAGACCGGCCAGGACGAGGCCTGCTGGCAGCTAGCGGTGACGTTGTGGGCATTCTTCTCTTTGCGCAGGTACTTTGCGGACCTCGTCAAATGCATGCACTCCGCGGTCGCCAGCGCGCAGCGCAGCGGCGCCAAGGTCGGCGAAGCACTCACACGGAGCGGCCTCGGTGAGGGCTACGCGGCCCTGCAGCGTCTTGAGGAGGCCCTGGACTGCTGCGAGCAGGCGCGCAATCTGTACCGCGAGATCGGCGACCGATATGGCGAAACCAGGGCGCTGAACAACCTCGGCTGCGCCTACCAGGAGATGGGCCGCTACGAGGACGCGGAGCGCTGCTTCGCACGATCCCTTGACATCGCCCGCGAGATTCAGGACCTGTATTCCGAGTGCGTCGCCCTGGACAACCTCGGTGAGGTCCAAGGCCAGCTACACCGGCCCGCCCGGGCGGTCGACTTCTACATGCGCTCGCTGGCCATCGCCAGGGAAAACCGCGACCTGCGCAACGAAGGTCGCATTCTGCTCAACATCGCAGGGGCCTACAAGACGTTGGGACGCCACCCTCAAGCTGCGGAGTGTTACCGCCAGGCGCTGACTGCCACCCGCCACGCCAGCGACCGTCACGCCGAAGCCGAGACCCACCGCGACCTCGGCGACCTGCTGCACGATATGGGCCAGCCCGGTACCGCGCGCACCTCTTGGTGCCAGGCACTCGCCATCTTCGAAGAACTCACTGACCCTCAGGCAACTGAAGTCCGCGCCCGCCTGCTGCCCCTGGGTGTGACCTCGCCCGGCGGGCATGCGACCACTGCGGCCCCTGAGAACCCGTTCCGGTCTCACATGGAGCCTTTTTGGGATCTTCCCAGTTGAAGCCGTCCTAATTAGCGGATCACAGATCCACAGGCCCACGGAATTATCTAAACAAGTTGCCGACTATGGCCGGCTAATGACTGAGAGATCGCGCAGCCCGCTCTGTGCAGGTCATTCAGTTCCGGGCCCGCGGACAAGGCGATGCGGCACGCCCGCGACCGGATCAGGGAACTGACCCGCCGGTCCCGGCTGCTGCTTCCGATGAAGTGGATCGTGGAGGACGTCAACCGGTTCCTGCGCGGCTGGGCCGCCTATTTCCGGTCCGGCAACTCAGCGGCATGCTTTGAGAAGATCAGGAGCTACGCGCGGATGCGGCTGGCGATGTTCATCAGCAGACGCCACCGCCGCTCTCGGCAGTTCGGCTGATCGGTGGTCACCTACCAGTCCCCGAACCAGCTCGGGCTGGTCACCTTGCCGGGAATGGTTCGTCGGTCCCAAGCCCTTCGCTCACGGTCCTGACGACCTGACATGGCTCACGGCCAATGATGGGTGGAATATGCTGGTTGGGCCTAATCAATCCTTGCTGCGAGGCAGTTTATTGAAGTCGCATGGGCTGTGGGGTCACCGTGCTATGGCGTGTGCTGGGGCCGTTAGAGGTATGGGCGGGCGGGTGCTGGACCGGGGTTGACGAGCCCAAGCGGCGGGCGCTGCTAGCTGCCCTCCTCGCCTCATCGGGCAGGGTCGTCCCGGTCGAACAGCTCATCGACGAACTGTGGGGGGATGACCCGCCGTCCGGCGCGCGCAAACTCGTCAGCAACCATGTCTCACGTCTGCGGCGGTTTGTCGGCGACCTTGCTGGCGACGTCGTGGTGACCAGGGCACCCGGGTACCTGCTCTGCGTATCCGCGGCTGATGTGGACGCGGGCCGGTTCGAGGAGTTGCTGGCCGAGGGCCGCGCGGCGCTGGCCGACGGCCAGGCCGACCGCGCAGCACAGACGTGCGCTGAGGCGCTCGCATTGTGGCAGGGACCGGCGCTGGCTGATGTGCCGCGGGCGCTGGACGGGGCGGGCCGCCCAGCGGAAGCACTCGCAGCCTACGAGCAAGCCAGGCAGGTCATCGCAACCGAGCTCGGCGCCGACCCTGGACACGGTCTCCAGCAACTCCACCGCCGCCTCCTGGCAGGGGACGGAGTGACCGCCGCCGTCACCCCGGGCGCTCGCACCACGCGGGAGGCCGCACCGGCCGTACCGCGTCAGATTCCGGGCCCCGTGCGGCACTTCGTGGGAC
Organism: Streptosporangiaceae bacterium; assembly: GCA_035946955.1. GTDB lineage: Bacteria > Actinomycetota > Actinomycetes > Streptosporangiales > Streptosporangiaceae > DASYYE01. The sequence continues at coordinate 3,794 of DASYYE010000479.1, forward strand.
GGGCCGACGAAATGCGCCGGTTGTCGCGGCTCCTGGACGAGGCCGCTGGCGGCAGCGCAATGGTGATCTCGGCGATCGACGGCACCGCCGGGGTGGGCAAGACGGCCCTGGCCGTGCACTGGGCGCACCAGGTCAGCGACAACTTCCCGGATGGTCAGCTCTATGTGAACCTGCGTGGCTACGACCCCGACCAGCCGGTGGCTGCGGCCGACGCGCTGGCCGGGTTCTTGCGCGCGCTTGGTGTGCCGGGCAGTGACGTCCCGGTTGACGCGGATGAGCGGGCGGCGCTCTACCGGAGTTTGCTGGCTGGTCGGCGTGTGCTGGTGGTGCTCGACAACGCCAGCGAGGTTGACCAGGTCCGGCCGCTCCTGCCCGGCAGCCTGACATGCGTGACCGTGGTGACCAGCCGGGACTCCCTGTCCGGACTCGTGGCCAGGGATGGGGCCACCCGCCTGGATCTCGGCCTCCTGTCACACGCGGAGGCTGTCAACCTGCTCCGGGCGCTGATCGGCGAGCGGGCAGGCGCCGACCCGGCCGCCACACAGGCACTGGCTGACCAGTGCTGCCGGCTCCCGCTGGTCCTGCGGGTGGCAGCCGAGTTCGCCGCAGCCCGTCCGGCGGCCAGCCTCTCGGACCTGGTGGATGAGTTGAATGACCAGCAGCGGCGACTTGAGCTGCTGGACGCGGGCGGGGACCAACGGACCGCGCCGCAGGCGGTCTTCGCATGGTCCTACCAGCACCTTGACCTCAGCACCGCGCGCACATTCCGGCTGCTGAGCCTGCACCCAGGCCCCGACCTCGACATCTATGCCGCCGCCGCGATCACCGCCGCCACGCTCGACGAGACAAGCCGCGAGCTTGACCGGCTGGTGCGGGCACACCTGGTCCAATTCGCTTCACCAGGCCGGTACAGCATGCATGACCTGCTCCGCAGCTATGCCAGCGAGCAGGCGAACGCTCAGGATGGTGAGGAGGAAGTGCGGGCTGCGGCGACTCGCGTGTTCGATCATTACCTGCACGCCGCGGCGGTCGCGATGGACGTCTTGTACCCCGCGGAGCGGCAGCGCCGACCCCGCCCTGTGCCGCCGGTGACCCCCAGCCCTCCGCTGACCCGGGCCGCCGCGGCCCGGGAGTGGCTGGAGTCGCAGCGGGCGACTCTGGTCGCCGTCGCTGCGCACACTGCGGCGCGCGGCTGGCCAAGCCAGGCCATAGCCCTGTCAGCCACCCTCTTCGGTTATCTGCAGCAAATCGGCGCCTACCCCGACGCCTATACCGTTCACACCTGTGCGTGGCGGGCTGCCCAGCAGACCGGTGATCGCGCCGCTGAGGCCGCTGTGCTGAACCGTCTCGGAATCATGTACTGGGGCCTTGGTCAGTTCGAGCAGGCAGCCGGCCACCTGGAACACGCCCTTTCCTTGTCCCGCGAGATCAGCGACCTGGCGGGAGAAGCCCGCACGTTGTGCAACCTCGGGCTCGTTGACATAACCCAGGGGCGCCACGAGACGGCCGCCCGGCATCTCAGGCAGGCGCTGGCCATGCATGACGAGCTGGGCGACCGTCTGGGTCAAACGCGCACGCTCGGCAACCTGGGTTCCGTGGAGGCGCGGTGTGGTCGTTACCTGCAGGCCGCTGGTCACTACCGTGAGGCACTGGCGATCGCCCGCGACATCGGCGACCAGCCAGGTGAAGCCCGGACACTGATGAGGCTCGGCTCCATCGAGTTGAACCAGGGGCGCTACGAGGCGGCCGCCGACTACCAACAGCGGGCCATCGGCCTGTTCCGCGAGTTGTGTATCAGGGAGGGTGAGGCCCAAGCCCTGGCCGTGCTTGGTGACGTCGAATCGCGGCGTGGCTGGTACCAGCAGGCCGCGCAGTGCCAGCGGCAGTCACTGGCGACCTACCGTGAGCTGGGCGAGCGACCCGGGGAAGCCCGGGCACTCAACGGCCTCGGTGAGGCGCTGCTCGGCAGCGGACAGCCGGGTCAGGCTCACATGCAGTTCGCGGCCGCACTTAACCTGGCCAGCGAGACCGACCACACATACGCGCAAGCCCGCGCCCACTACGGACTCGGCCGTGCATACCGGGCCTTGGGGGACATCAGCCAAGCAGGCCATCACCTGCGGGAGGCCCTCACCAGCTACACCGGCCTTGGCGACCCAACGGCCGAGGAGGTCCGCGCCGAGCTCCGCACTGTGGAGCAGCCCGGGGCAGCAGCGGTGCTGGGGGCGATGCACATGCCCGACGCACCTATGCCCTGATGGCACCCTGAGCCGCTTGGGGGCACTGCCCTGCAGGCTTGGATCGTTGGTCAGGATGCGCTGATGCAGGTGCCCTCATCGTGCGCGGACGGGATGCTTGGTTCGGGTCGGGACCGGCAGGTCGGGCCGGTTCGCGGGTGCTGGGCTGGCCACCGGTGGGTTAGCTCGAGCCGGGTTCCTGTGCCCTGGGGCGTCACCGAATGCAGCATTTCAGCGTGCGGCGCCGTGAGGTCTGCGGTCACTGCGCTGCGCCCATCGGCGATTTCTGTCACGACGATAACGTTCGTCCAGAGGCGGCCGCTGTCCCGGCGGGTGGATGAAGTAGTGGGTCCGTCACCTGGTGGGGGATGCGTTCTGTCAGTGCTATCGCCAGCTGCTGGCGCCACATGAGTGCGGTGTCGGCGGCTGGACGGCAGACCCGCCGCCGCAACCACCACTCGCCGCAAGCGGGCCGTCTTCGCCAACGCCCTCGGCTACGCCGTCGAACTCCAGCTGCTCCCCGCCAACCCCTGGAACGCATCCAGTGGAAAGCCGCTGCGGTCGCCGAGACCGCGCAGTCCATGCGGAAGAAATCGGCAGCGAGCATCGCCGACGCCCGCGTATGCAGGGACTCCCGCCACGTCATATCAGAGTTCTGCGCCGGCGCCGGCCGGATCTCCAGCGCTTTGAGGGCCCGGCGGATCGTGGACGCGCTGACGTAGTGGCCGAGCTTGAGCAGCTCACCCTGGATCCGCTTGTACCCCCAGCCGTCGTTCTCCGGTGGCGAGCCGCTCGATCAGCGCGGCAATCCTGGCGCTGACCAGAGGCCGTCCTGTCCGGGGCGGGTAGGTTCCGTGGCGGGTGACCAGGCGGCGGTGCCACCTCAGGATGGTGCCGGAGGTGCGTGCCGTGCCGGGGCCGCCAAGTCCCGGGCAAGCTCGCGAAACCGCATGAGCCGGCCACGCCGCGCTCGATGACTTGGCAGACGGCGTGCTGGCGATCCGGGAATCGAAATTCGGCAAGACCCGCATAGTGCCCATCCTGGACTCCACCCTCGGCAGGTGCGAAGCCGTGTCGTAGTCCATGGCACCGTCTACGGTACTGCGGCGCCGAGGTGTGGCTTGAGCACAAGGAGGACTTGATGTAGGAGCAAGTCTTTGATGCGGCGCTGCGAGGGAGATGAGGGTTTCGTGACCGTTCGGAGTCGCCAGGAGAGGCAGGCTATGGCGGTCAGTCGGCATGAAGATGTAACCAGTAAGTGAGGTGCGGTTATCGCGCACACGCATGATGAGTGCGAGACAGGGACTCGGCAGCCGACCAGACGGGGTCCACGCATCCTCGCTGAGACACAGCCAGTACGGGCGGCCCCTCCCGTCAGGCCGCAGCCTACCGAGGGATTGGCATTTGGTCATTTGGGGTGCTTTATGCCCATCGTGCAACGCTATTCCAGCCCGGACAATAGCCAGTCAATCGGCGGTGGCAGGAAACGGTCAAACGGTGAACCAGGGGCCAGCGCCCATCGTGGTAACTAGCGAGCACCCCTGCCACGTGGCAGGTCGTCCTCGGTGCACAGGCGACTCAGGAGGACACCTTGCTTGAGCGCATCCTCGCGCCTGGGCGTGCGGCCGCATGGCGGCAGCGTCGGCTCTCCAGGCACGCACTGGTCATCGCCGCCGCCAGGCTGGTTGCCCTGGCCGCCGTGGGCAGTTTCGCTGTCTTCGCACCAGCGGCGGCACACGCGAGCGCCAGCGGCCCCACCGTCACCGGCGGCGGCGTGGTCCCCAACAACCCCAGCTTCACCTGGCAGACGGTGTTCTTCCCGGCAGCGTCCAACCCCGACGGTGTCGACGAGTACGTGACGTACGTGTTCGGCCCCCCAGGGGTGGGGCCAGGTGGCACGTTGAATGAATGGGCGACTATCAACGGCGACTCGTGGTACCAGTTCACGCTGCAGTCCGATGGCATCGGCGGGTACAACACCGTCCTGGCCCAGGCGTCCACTGTCCCCACGTTCATGGTCCCCGGTGAAGACGGCAATGGGGATTTCCTTCTTGCGGTGCTGCCGAGCTTGCTCCCGGCAGCGACCCTCCCGTCCTTCCCCCCGCCGTCTAACGCCCCACCCGTCCTGGGAACCCAGCCCGACCCCGACAACCCGAACGCCCCCGCGCCCCCTACCCCCGGCAGCACCGGCAGCACGGGTGGAACCGGCAGCACCGGCGGCACGGGTGGCGGCAGCACCGGCGGCACGGGTGGCGGCAGCACGGGTGGCACGGGCGGCGGAGGGGGCGGCAGCACCGGTGGCACTGGCGGCGACAACTGCGGCGAGTGCGAACTCGGCTGACCTCTGCCTCCGCAGCGCATGGATGCCGGAGGGCAGCGCCAGGCTGCCTGAGATGTGACTACCCATGCACTCAAGGCTCCCCAGGCCGGTGGGGTGACGCATCTCGTGGGAGAGCTGGTTGATCACCTCGCCGAGGGCGTTGGTGAGCGTCGGCAGGGTGTGGGCTGCCAGACTCGCGCAAGACGTCCTCGGCCACGCTGGTGATCTGAGGGCTGGACGCCGGCTTCCGGTAAGCGCCCAGCTCCGCCTGCTGCCGACTCGATGTCACAGAGTCCGGACTGTGACCGATTGCCTGACCTGGCGCATCAGCAGTCCATACGACCCGGTGAGGGCGAATCTCCGGCCCTTCCCGCCTACGGCGGCTGGCCACCTTGAGCGGCCACGGCACCGATTACGTCAACACCGCTTCGTTCAGTCCCCCGGCCACCCTCCATGCCACTGTGTGTACGGTCGGCGTGCCCGGCTTATGACTTGACTGTTGTCGTGACTACATATATTTTTGTTGTCGCGACAACAAGGGAGCCCTGATGTACGTAACCGAATGCACCGCCACCCTGCACGCGCCCCTCAGCGCGCTCTGGCGGACGTGGACTGATATCGACCACCTCGCCGAGTGGGATCCCCGTGAGGAGTACGCCCGGCTGGACGGCCCGTTCACGGTAGGCACCACCGGGTATTCCAAGCAGCGCGGCAATCCGGGTGGTCCGTTCATGATCACTGCTGTGGAGGAGGGCACGTCGTGGACTGTCCGGTGCCCGATGCCAGGAGGAGACCTGCGCATCGGGCACCGGCTGACCCAGGGCCCGGCCGGCCAGGTCCATGGTCATGTCCGCTATGAGGTGCGCGGCCCGTTCGCACCCCTGTTCCGGTTCGTCTTCGCCCCACGGCTGCGCCGTGAGCTGCCGGCGTCCTTCGCCGCGCTTGAGCGGCGTGCCGTGCAGCCAGGTGGCGGTCAGTGACCAGCGGGCCAGAGGGTGCGGGGCCGCTGGCCAGCCCCGGGTTCTGGCTGCACCGGGCCGCGCTGGCCTGGCTGCAGGACCTGGACCAGCGGCTCCGCCCACTTGGGCTGACCCACACGCAGTTCGTCATGCTCGCGGCCATCAGTTGGCTGGCTGTCAGCCAGGGCGTGCCCACGCAGCAGGAAGTCGCCACATTCGCTGGGGCAGACCGGATGATGACCTCCAGGGTGGTCCGTGGTCTCATACAGCGCGGACTGGTCAGCCGCGAGCCTGACGCGCACGACGCCCGCGCTGTCCGGCTGACCATCACCCAGCCCGGCCAGGATCTCGTCAGCAAAGCCGTGCGTGCCGCAGCGCAAACCGACGAGATGTTCTTCGGCACCGGTCACGCCCGCCAACAGCTACGCGACAAGCTCGCCAGCCTTGCCGAGCACAAACTCAGCCTCGAAGCCGAACCGCCGCATCCTCCGACGCGACGGTCCTCACCGCCGCGTGCATCGAAGCTGTGAAGACCCCGCCCCGAAGTCATCGCGCGAATGCTTATGCGGAAAGGTTCGAGCGCACCGCCCGGACCGAGGTCACCGACCGGATGCTCATCTTCGGCGAACGGCATCTGCGGACGGTCCTGGCCCGGTACGAGGCCCACTACAAACGGGCACCGCCCCCATCGCAGCCGCCAGTTGCACCCGCCCCGGCCTGACCATCCCACCGCCGACCTCACCCAGGAGCGGATCAGGCGGCGGCCCGTCCTCGGTGGCCTCATCAACAATACGAGCGGGCCGCGTAGAAGCCCAGGTCAAGACCAGCGGCCGAGATCTGAAACCCCGCAAGCACAATGCGCGCCTTCGCTGTCACCTTGGGCTCGTCGTGCCCGGGGGAGTGCCCGCTCTTCTGCTCGCCCGCCATCGGCATGCCACCGGATACTCAGACCGCCACCGGAAAGACATTGCTGGCCAGCGGTGGTTGTCTG
>DASYYE010000480.1:0-19039 GCA_035946955.1 Streptosporangiaceae bacterium
GGCTCTATAGCAGTGCGCCTCATGGCGCACCCAGGTCCTCGACCGCGACTGCCCGGCAGCCATGCTGGCGGGCGAGCTTGACCAGTTCGGAGACGGCGGCGCGCAGCCGCCCGTCGCGCTGCGAGGCGGGCAGCCCCGCCAGGGCGGCCGGGATGGTCACGGGCGGCCCGGCCGGGTTCCCGTCGGGGGTGACCACCCACGCATCCAGGTGGCCGTGGTTCAGGTCAACCGCCAGCACCGGGGCCTGCCGCAGATCCTGCAGGGCGGGGGCGGGCCCGGCCAGGGTGCGCCAGGACGCGTCGAGGTACCAGCGGTCCCGGGCCGGGCTGTGGCTGATGTCGTAGCGGATGGCGCCGCTGGCGGCCTGGGCGGTGGCCTCACCACCCCGGTAGGAGAACCCCACGGGGCACGACAACCGATACCGGCCGTGCGGCCGGTTCGCGAGATGGGCCAGCGGGGTCGGCAGTCTGACCTCCAGCCAGCCCTCGTCCGGGTTCCACCGGATCGTCTCGTTCCCCCACGGCTTGTCCTTCTCCCCATCGGCGGTCAGGAACAGCCTGGCCGCCTCCCACTCGGCCCGCCACTGCTGCTCGGTCAGCCCCGCAGCGGCAAGGTTGCCGCGCTTGCGCAGCAGGCGCCTCCCGCCCCGCACGACGGGCACTGTCCCTGCCGTCAGCCGCCGCTCCACTACGGCGAGACGGCCCTTGAGCACCTGAAGGCGGACGGCCTTGCCGTACCGCTCAGCAGGGGTCGCGTACCCGCGTACCCGGCCAGCCTCGCCGCCGACCGGGACGGCGAGCCGGGCCTCAACCGTGCGGATGCGAGCGTGCAGGCTGGCTTTCTCGGCCCGGAGGTTCTGCCCGGCGAGCTGCCACTGGTCCTCGCTGGTTCGCGTGATCGCCCCAGCCCACCGCGACGACGACTCCGCCGTCAGCGCCCGCTTCCGCCGGGCACGCGACGCCGCGCGGCCCTGCGCGTCCAGCCGCCCCTCCCTACACCGGGCTGCCAGGTCACGGCCCGCCAGCGACCCCAGGTGCGACCCGGTGGCCCGAAGCACGGCCTCATCCTGCGGGGACAAGCGAAGCCTGGCCCGCACCCGCGCCCCAGCCGGCACGGCCACCACGAATGGGCCGGTTATCGGGCGCAGCACCGTAATCCGCCATCAACGCCCGAGAGGCGCCCCACCCCGGCCGCGGCCTGTGGGCCGATGTCACGCTGCGCGCACCCGACGGCCTTCAGCGCCCGGTTCCGCGCTGACCGGCGGCCGTACAGGCGGGCGCAGAACGACGTCAGCACCTCGATCATGTCACGGACCAGATCGTCGGTGACCTCGCTGTCGTCGAGCACGACCAAGCGGCGGCCATGGGCGGCCAGGGCGGCCTCGGCCAGTTCCGTGTTCATCCTGCCGAGCCGGTCACGGTGCTCCACCACGATCACGGTGGCCGCCGGGTCAGCCAGCAGCCGGCGCGCCTTGGCCCGCGCCCCGTTCATCCCGGAGCCGACCTCAGCTTCGACCCGGGCCACGGGCAGCCCGGCCTGCGCCGCCCATGCGCTCAGCCGGGCGACCTGCCGGTCCAGGTCGGCCTCCTGGTCGTGGGAGGACACCCGCGCATACAGGCCGGCCGCGCCCTGCGGGGGCTGGGCCGCAGCCGTATCCGGCGAGACCAGGATCAGCCGGCCGACCTTCCGCGCCGGGACAGGCAGCTTCCCTTCCCGGTACCAGCGGTACGCAGTCGTCACATGGATGCCCTGCGCACGCGCCCACTCCGTCAGGTTCACACCGCAAGCCTACTGTTTAGAACATGCGTTTGCTATCTAGGGCATGCTGGAGAGCGCAACTGTTGTAACCCCCGGCCCCCCGCGCGCCTCCCCCCGGGTTGTGCAGGCCAACTCCGTATAGCCTGCTCTGCGTGGAATCGACGCGGAGCAGGCCAGGGAATCACCTGACCGCACCCGCATACATCCTGCTCTTCATCGTGGGCGCTATGGAGGGCCTCATCGGCTGTTTCCAGTTCTCGCGAGGCACAGGGGGTGTGCCCCTGGCGGCGCTCGGGTTCTGCGCGCTGATCCTCCTCAGCTGCATCCTGGCGGGTGCCGGAATGCGCAGCCCCCTGGGAGCCCTGGCCATGGCTGTGGGCTGGTTCGTCGTTTCCTTTGTGCTGACACTGCCCACCGCGGGCGGGAGCGTGATCATCAACAACTCCAGTGCTGGCAAGTGGTACCTGTACGGCGGCGCGGTCTGCGCGGGAGTGGGGCTCGCCGCCTCGTCGCGCTGGCGAGGGCGGCGCGACACGACACCACTCCCGCCGCCGGGGCAGGACACATGAACGAACCAGACGTCGGCGCCGTTGCGGCGGCTGACTTCCGCAAGGCAGCAGGCAAGTTCGCGAGCGGGATCGTCGTGGTCTCCACCTGCCTGGACGGCGTCGACCACGCCATGACCGTCTCCGCGTTTACCGCTGTGTCCCTCGACCCTGTGCTCGTTCTCCTCTGTGCCGAAAAGGTGGCCCGTTTCCACGACACGGTGCTCACCACCGGCACGTGGGCGGTTTCTGTGCTGGGCGAAGACTCGGAAAAGTCCGCCCGCTGGCTCGCGACCCGCGGCAGGCCCCTGGCCGGCCAGCTCGACGCGTTCCGCCACTACCCGGGCCGGCTGACTGGCGCGCCCATTCTGGACGATGCCCTGGCTTGGATGGAATGCCGGACCACCGCCGTGCATGATGGCGGTGATCACAGCATCGTGGTGGGGCAGGTGCTTGCCGTCAGCGCACCCAGCGAGGCCGGCAACCCACTGGTGCACTTCGCGGGACGCTACCGGCGTCTCGCCAGTGAAAGGGAGTGACCAGCATGTGGGTTGCGGGTGTGGGCTGGCAGGACGACCACTACTGTGCATTGGTCACCGACGGTGAGGGTGGCACGGCGGTGCCGTTGACCTTCTTCCCGGCGTCCGCGGTAGACCAGGTGCTGGACCTGCTGGAGTCGGCGCAGTACCGCAGCGGCGGCCAGCTGGCCGTCGTCATCGACAGCGTCACCGGTGTGCTCGAGCGGTACCTCGTCGAAGCGGGCCTCGAGGTGTACCGGGCTGACCCAGGCCGATGGGCGACGTGGTCCGCTGACGGCTCCATCCCGGCAGCGCAGCTGGCCGCTGCGGGCGAGGCAGACCTGTCCGCACTGTCACAGGTCACCGTGCTCGGCGGCGCCATGAGCGGCCGCGACGACGAAGTGGCCGAGACCACCCTGGCCGCCGCGGGTACCGAGGACGCTTTGGCGCAGGCAGGCCAGTTGCTGGTCGGCGGTGGGTCAGCCAGCCAGCCAGCAGCCCCAGAGGTCGCACTCACGTTCGACGACGGCCCGCACCCGCGTTACACCACGCAGATCCTCGAGGTGCTCCACAGCTACGACGCGGTGGCGACGTTCTTTTGCATCGGGCTCAATGCCCACGCGTTCCCGGGCACCCTGGAGCAGGTCGTGGCCGGCGGCCACGAAGTGGGGAACCACACCTGGTCCCACCCCTACCTGCCGGACCAGTCATATGACGAGCTGGCCCACCAGATCCGGCGCACCAACGAGGTGCTGGCTGAGGTGACGGGCCAGGCGCCCACCCTGATGCGCCCCCCCTACGGCGCCCGCAGCAGCGATACGCTCCGCTGGCTCGCTGACCTAGGCATGGTCACGGTGCTGTGGAACGCCGAGACCACGGACTGGTCCCGCCCCGGCCCGCAGGTGATCGAAGCCGAGGCGCTCGGCCAGGTCGCGCACGGCTCCGTCGTGCTGATGCACGACGGTGGCGGTGACCGGTCGGACACCGTGGCCGCGCTCCCGGGCGTCATGGACCACCTGGCCGAGCAGGGTTTCCGGTTCGTGCCGGTGAGCCGGTTCCTGTCCGCTACCCGACCGCTTCCGCCAGCCGGTCAAGTCCCCAGTCCAGGTCTTCCTCACTGACCACCAGCGGCGGGGCGAGCCGGATCGTGGTGCCGTGGGTGTCCTTGGCGAGCACGCCGCGCTCGGCCAGTCGTTCGCACACCTCCCGGCCGCTCAGCGAGGTGAACTCGACCCCCGCCCACAGACCGCGCCCGCGCACCTCGCGGACCCTGTCTGTGGGCAGTGCCGCGAGCCGGTCGTGCATGTGCAGGCCGAGCTTGGCGGAGGCCTCCTGGTAATCGCCACTGGCCAGCATGGCGATGACCTCCCGGCCGACCGCGCAGGCCAGGGGGTTGCCGCCGAACGTGGAGCCATGCTGGCCCGGCTTGAACACGCCAAGCACATCGCGGGAGGACACCACGGCTGACACCGGGACGATCCCGCCGCCGAGTGCCTTGCCGAGGATGTACATATCGGGCACGACACTCTCCTGCTCGCAGGCGAACGTCGAACCGGTACGGCCCAGCCCGGACTGGATCTCGTCCGCGACCATCAGGGCGCCATAGCTGGTGCACAGCTCACGGACGCTGCCCAGGTAGCCGGGTGGCGGCACCACCACGCCAGCCTCTCCCTGGATTGGCTCGATCAGCACCGCGACGACCCGTTCGTCCATGGCAGCGGTCAGTGCGGCTACGTCTCCGTAGGGGACGACGCGGAAGCCCGGGGTGTAGGGCCCATAGGAGGCGCGCGCGTCGGGGTCGGTGGAGAAGCTCACGATGGTCGTGGTGCGGCCGTGGAAGTTGCCGTCGAACGCCACGATGACGGCCTCGTCGGCGGGCACGCCCTTGACCTCATAGCCCCACTTGCGGGCCGTCTTGATCGCCGTCTCCACCGCCTCGGCGCCGGTGTTCATCGGCAGGACCATCTCCATGCCCGCCAGTTCCGCTAGTTCCGTGCAGAAAAGGCCGAACTGGTCATGGTCGAACGCCCTGCTGACCAGGGTCACGCGGTCGAGTTGCCGCCGGGCGGCGGCGAGCAGACGGGGGTGCCGGTGCCCGAAGTTGATTGCCGAGTAGGCAGCCAGCATGTCCAGGTACCGGTGCCCCTCGACGTCGGTCACCCAGGCGCCTTCACCGCTGGCGACCACGACCGGCAGCGGGTGGTAATTGTGCGCACTGTGGGCCTCAGTCAGGGCCCGGAGCTCACCAGAGGTACGCCAGGTCACTGTGCCTCCCGCTCGTCTACGGGGCGCCTAAGGCACTCCCTTCCCTCGTCGCTCCTGCGTCGCTCCTCAGTCCAGGCAGCGCCGCGCCCCTCCGACTCGCTCACTGTGCCACCCCCTCGTGTGTGGGCCGCAGTTCGAGCGTGCAGCACTTCGGTCCGCCGCCCGCCTTGCGGAACTCGGACATGTCCACGCGCACCGGCTCGAACCCTGCGGCCGCCAGCCGGTCGGCCAGCCCGTCCGCCTGGCTGGGCAGGACCACGTGGTGCCCGTCGCTGACCGCGTTCAGGGCGAGCACCTCGGCGTCGGAGTCCTTGGCCTCAATGAGCTCGGGGAACAGCGACGACAGTGCTGCCCTGCCCTCGTCGTCAAAGGCTGGCGGGTAATAGGCGGCCGTGTCGTCATTGAGTACGCACAGCGCCGTGTCCAGGTGGTAGAAACGCGGGTCCACCAGCCGCAGGCTGACGACCGGCAGCCCGAACACTTCTTCCAGCTCGTACTTCACGCTCGGGTCAGTGCGGAACCCGTAGCCGGCCAGGATCACACCACCGGTGTAGATGATGTCGCCTTCGCCCTCGTTGACGTGACGTGGCTCGTAGACGTTGCGGTATCCGTGCGCGCGGAACCAGTCCAGGTAGGCCGGGCCCTCCGCGGCGCGCTCGGGGTGGCGGAAGCGCGCGCCCAGCACAGAGTCGTCGACCACAACGGCGCCGTTGGCCGCGAACACCATGTCTGGCAGCCCAGGCACCGCGTCGATCAGCTGCACCGTGTGCCCAAGCGAGCGGTACATGTCGCGCAGTGCCTGCCACTGCTGCATGGCACGGCCCTCGTCCACCGGCTCGCCCGTGGTCATCCACGGGTTGATCGCGTAGGACACCGTGAAGTGCTCGGGTGGGCACATGAGATATGTCCTGGCCGACATTCCAGCCACCTCCTCACTGAGTGAGCCCGTATGTATGTGGCGGGCCGTACCCCTCACGGGTCCGGCCCACTTTCAGCGTAGAGACGGAGAGTCCGCAAAAGGTATCCGCAAACGCTGCGTATGCCAGCAAGAACCTTGCAAGGTCCGTGGCCCGAGCAGCAGTTTGTTGCGTGTGAGCCCCTAAGGGCGTCTGGTGAGCCGTTACGGCATCTAACGCCCGACCTCGCGGGCGAGGTCGAGTCCCAGGAACTGGTCGAAGTAGGCGAACATCTCGAACTTCGAGCCAGCCGGTATGGCTGTGTCGGACTCCAGCGCCCGCAACGCGCTCAGTGCGTCCGGCGTGGCGAGGTCGTGATCGAGCGCGTCGATGACCTCACCCACGTACTGCGCGCACATGGGCTTACTTGGCGAGCACGCCCACTCGGCGACCTGCCCCCGCCAGTACCGCAGCACTTCGTCGCTGGCTGCCAGGACTTCGGAGTCCAGCACTGCCGGCTCCCGGTAGTGCCGCTCCAGCAGCGCCAGCCGCAGCGACAGGGGGTCAAGTCCAGAGCCAGGAACAAGCCCAGGGCCAAGCCCGCTGTCCCCGAGGGAGCTGACCTCGCCCGGCTGCACCCAGTGCACCGGCGCGTCCGTGGCTGCCTCTGTTGCCGCGACCACGACATCTGGCGGACCGGGCGTAGGCTGCACACCCGTCTCGGCGGGGTGGATGTTCAGCGCCTCGCATGCGCTGGCCACCTCCTCGGCGACCTCGGCCTGCCACGTCGAAACACGGAGCCTGTGGTGTTCACCCATCCGCCTGATGAGGTCCGCCACCAGGCAAGACCTCAGGTCAGCGAGGCTGGGAAGCGTCCCCGGTGCTGCGGCGACCAGGGTCCGTAGCGTCCCTGGCCGCGCCGGAGACAACGGCTCAACCTGCCCACTGCGCTGGTTATGGAGAACGAACACAAGCTGCAGCCTACGGGCGGCAACATTGCCAGGGGGCTACGACAGCCGGGCAAGCCGTTGGACCGCGGCGTCCACGCGTTCGTCGGTGGCGGTGAGGGCGACGCGGATGTGGTCGCGGCCGGTGGGGCCGTAGAACTCTCCGGGGGCGACCAGGATGCCCAGGTCAGCCAGGGCCGTTACGGCAGCCCAGCAGTCCAGGCCCGGGCGGGTGGCCCACAGGTACAGGCCAGCCTCGGAGTACTCGACCGACCACCCCGCCGCTTCGAGCGCGGGCCGCAACCGTGCCCGGCGCGAGGCGTAACGCTCTTTCTGCTCCTGGGCGTGGGTGTCGTCGTCGAGTGCGGCCGCCATGGCGGCCTGGACCGGGGTGGGCATCATCATGCCCGCGTGCCGCCGGACTTCCAGCAGGTCAGCGACAAGGGCTGGGTCGCCGGTAATGAAACCGGCCCGGTAGCCGGCCATGTTCGACCGCTTGGACAGGGAGTGCACCGCGAGCACTCCCTCGGCCGACGGCCCGCAGACATCGGGGTGCAGCACGGAGACCGGGCTGGCCTCCCACCCAAGTTCCAGGTAGCACTCGTCAGCAGCGAGCATCGCCCCGCGTTCCCGTGCCCAGGCCACCATCTTGGCCAGGTGCGCGGCCGGCAGCACCCGGCCCGTGGGGTTGGCGGGCGAATTCACCCAGACCAGGCGCACCGTCGCGGGGCCTACGGAGGTGAGCCCGTCCGCCGCCACTGGGTTGGCGCCAGCCAGCCGGGCCCCGACCTCATAGGTGGGGTAGGCAAGCTGTGGGTACACCACCATGTCCGCGGGGCCGCACCCCAGCAGCCACGGCAAAGCCGCGATGAACTCCTTGGTCCCGATGACCGGCACCACGCTGACGGGGTCCACGTGGACCCCGTGCCGCCGAGCCAGCCACCCGGCGGCCGCCTCACGTAGCCGGGTGGTGCCATGGGTGGCCGGGTAGCCAGGGGTGCAGGAGCCCTCTCTGAGCGCATCCAGCACCACTGGCGGCACGGGATCCACGGGTGTGCCGATCGACAGGTCAACGATCCCGCCGGGATGGGCTGCAGCCGTCTCGCGGTAACGCGTGAGGCTGTCCCACGGGAAACCGGGCAGTTGCGACGCGAGTGTCACAGGAGCGGTGTCCTCACGCGGGCCGGGCCTGAGGCTGGACCCGAGTGGTCCGCTGGGCGCAGAGCGGGTAAGCCCCGTGCCCCAGTGGGCTCACGCCTGCTGGGGAGGCAGTGCCGCCACGATGGGGTGGTCCTTGTGGATCTTCCCGACCTTGGACGCGCCGCCTGGGGAGCCGAGGTCTTCAAAGAATTCGACGTTGGCCCGGTAGAAGTCCTTCCACTGGTCCGGCACGTCGTCTTCGTAGTAGATGGCCTCGACCGGGCACACGGGCTCGCAGGCACCACAGTCCACGCACTCGTCAGGGTGTATGTAGAGCATGCGCTCGCCCTCGTAGATGCAGTCGACCGGGCACTCATCAATGCATGACTTGTCGAGCAGGTCTACGCATGGCTGCGCGATGATGTACGTCACGTCGGAACTCCTCTTCCGGCATCCCGCTGGTTCAGGTCACAGTATGGCCTGTCTCCGGACCGCGCCGCGCGACGAGGGCCGAGCGCAGACTTGGTCTTTCTCACCTGGCGGGATGGCTGTGGGCCGGGGTTTCCGCTCCCTCGTGTTGCCTGAGCCATTATCACGGCCGCAGTGGCGGCGAGTTGCGGTTTCCATCCTTTTTTAAACTACTCCACATACATATTACTGACCGGTTGGGGCTGTCAGCTGGTGCGTACGGCAGTCGCGCTGTCCGCACCGGTGTCCTTCACCCACTGTGCATTGCTGGCCGCGGACCGCCACCGGAACCCGTCGTAGCTGACGACGGCCAGGTGAAGTGTTGCGGCGTGGGTCACGAGCCAGGCGGCCACCGCCCAGCCAAGTGCTGGGTCGCTGGCTGTCACGGTCAGCGTGGGCACGTCCCGTGGCGGCGTGGTGGTACGTATGCGCAGCGCGCCGAACGTGTGGGTCAGGCCGCTGGCCGCGCCCGTCAACGAGGCTTTGGCCGTCCCGGGGTCGCCGGGCCAGCACCACACGGCGTGCGCGAGGCGGCCGGTGAAGGCCGCCGTCAGACGGGCGGCCATCGGCTGGTACTGGCTGTAGGCGTAACCGTCGGCACTGTGCTGCACGTCCTGGGCGGCCTGGTACACCGGCATGCCCTTGTAGTTGTGCACCGCGGCCAGCGCCGCGAAGAACCTCGTGGTGGCGTAGACGGGGTCGATCAGCTTCGAGGCCGGCCCCCACCCCTCCGAGGGGCGCTGCTGAAACACCCCCACGGAGTCGCGGTCGCCGTAGTCCAGGTTGTGCATGTGTGACTCCTGCATGGCCGTGGCATAGGCCACGGTCACCGCATGGGCCGGCATGTGCTGGCGGTGCGCCACCCCGGCGATGGTCGCGGCGATAGCGGCCTGCTCAGAGTCGAGCGGGATCGTCAGATGGGAGTTGCCCGCCGCGCACCCAGGCCCGGTCAGTTCCGGCTGGAGTTGATTCAGCCCATGGTAGAGGGCAGCCACTCCGGCGGCGACCGCCAGGACGAGGACTGTCACAGTGACGATGCCTGTTGTCCGCCACCTGTGGTGTTTGCGCGCCACAGCACCCGACGCTACCCGTTGACCACAGGGACCATGCCCTAGTGTGAACTGCCATGGACGCGGCCCCAGTGCACGACTCGCCCCTGGATCCAGCAATCGATGACTTGTGGCAGCGTCGCGATGAACTGGGCCCCCATGACAGCGCCGCGCGTAAGGCCGTGGTTGCGGCGGTCGATGCGCTCGACGCGGGTGAGGCGAGGGTCGCCTGGCCCGATGCTGCCACCGGCCGGATCGTCGTGGACGAACGGGCCAAGCGAGCCATCCTGCTGGCATTCCGGCTGCTGCCGATGGCCAGTTCCGAGGTCGGCGGGTTCCGCTACAACGACCGCGTGCCGCTGAAGACCAGTTTCGACGGGGTCCGGGTGGTGCCGGGCGCGGTCGCCCGCTGGGGCTGCCACATCGCCCCCGGGGCCGTGCTCATGCCGTCGTTCGTCAACATCGGCGCCTATGTGGACTCCGGCACAATGGTGGACACCTGGGCGACGGTCGGGTCGTGTGCCCAGATCGGCAAGAATGTCCACCTCTCCGGCGGGGTGGGTATCGGTGGAGTGCTCGAACCGCCCAATGCCGTGCCGGTCGTGGTCGAAGACGACGCGTTTGTCGGCTCACGGTCCATGGTCGTGGACGGGGCCCGGGTGCACCGCGGGGCCAAGCTGGGCTCGGGCACCATCCTGGGCGCCACCACGCATGTCATCGACGCCGAGACCGGCGAGGAACTGCCACGCGGCGAGGCGCCGCCCTGGTCGGTGTGCGTCAGCGGCACCCGGACGCGGGAGTTCGCCGGGGGCGAGTTCGGAATGCCGTGTGTGGTGGTGCTCAAGCGCCTGCCAGCGGGCAGCGAACACGCCAAGCTCACGCTCAACGACATCCTCCGTGACCACGGTGTGAGCGGCTGAGCACCCCCGTTCCCGGGGCCGCCAGTCCCGGGCTCAGGCCAGGCCGCGGACTGTGAGGCAGGGCAGGCGTGTGCCAGCAATGGTCGCGGCCATGTCGACCGCACGCTGGACCTGCTGCGCATGGCGGGTGCTCACCGTCGTGGCCCCTCGCCAGGTGGCGATAGCCGCCACCGCGAGCACCGCGGGCACCGTTGCTTCCCCCGCTTCCCCGTCCAGGAGGCCGCGTGCCAGGGCGTCCACGTCGATGACTGGCCCGCTGGGCGTGGCCGTGGGGCGCACGTGCACATCCATGGCTGTGAGCATGGCACGATTCTTGTGTGCCTGTGGTCTTGCTGGTTGCTGTGGCCGCCATCATCGTGGGAGTGGTGCTGGCCGCCCTTGGGCAGGTAGGGGAGATGGCGCCCGCGCCCGCCGATGTGGCACCGGTCGACGTGGGCACGGTCAGTGCCGCGGACATCGCCATGCTCCGCCCGCCGATGGCATTGTGGGGCTACAACATGCAGGCAACCGATGACGCCTTGCAGGTCATCGCCCAGTCAGTCACCGAGCGTGACGTGGAGATCGCGTCGCTGCGCAACCAGCTCGCGCAGGTATGCAAGCCGCAGGCGAGTGAGCCGCTGGCGCCTGACTCGGCGCAGCCGCCGTTCGCCAGCGACCGTGCTGACTGGCCCGCTGGTGGGGTGTCCGGGGTCGATGGCTGACCCGCGCGCCGAGGGGGCCCGGCCGGGGCCTGACGGTCTGCCGCGCTGCCCTTGGGCACTGGGGAGCAGTGAGTACCTCGTCTACCACGACCAGGAGTGGGGCAGACCGGTCCGGGACGACACTGGGATCTTCGAGCGCCTGTCACTGGAGGCGTTCCAGTCTGGCCTGTCCTGGCTCACGATCCTTCGCAAGCGGGAGAACTTCCGTGCCGCGTTCGCGGGCTTCGACCCCGTGGCTGTTGCCGGGTTCGGGCCTGCTGATGAGTCGCGGCTGCTCAGTGACCCCGGAATCGTGCGCAACCGTGCCAAAGTCCGTGCCGTCCTCGGCAATGCCCGGGCCGCTCTCGCGGTGCCCGGTGGCTTGGCCGCCCTGGTGTGGCGCTTCGCAGGCGGCCCGGAAGTCCCGCCCGTCACGCTCGCGGATGTGCCTTCCGCCACCGCCGCGTCCACGCAGTGTGCGCGGGAGCTCCGGCGCCTGGGGTTCTCGTTTGTCGGGCCGGTCACGGTCTATGCCACTTTCCAGGCGTGTGGCTTGGTAGACGACCACCTGTCCGGGTGTTTCGCCCGGGCGAGGAGTTCGTGAATCATCCCCTTGTGACTCATTGCGTGCCACACTGGGTCAGGTCGTTACAGAGCGGCGTCAGGCGAGTACTGCGCCGTAATCGCGACCTAACGGCTGACGGATCAGGGGAACGGGTGTCACTATAGCCCTTGATCTGTGATTCACAACTTAGGTAGTGCTATACTGCGAACTACGCCCTGCAGGGGAGGCGACCCTTCGTGACCGACGACACTTACGGCGCGACAGTAGCTAAGCGCCGACTGTCTCGTCGCCTCCTCGAGCTGCGGCTCCGTAGTGGTTACACCGCCAACCACGTGTGCGACATCCTGAGCTGGGGACGGGGCAAGGTCGGCCGTTTCGAGGCTAACCAGTGGAAACGCCCCGAGATGAGCGACATCCGTGACCTGCTGCGCGTCTACAAGGTGTCGGACGCGGAGCGTGATGAGCTCCAGGAACTCGCGATCCTCTCGCGTGCTCGGCCGTGGTGGCGCGACTACCCCGACATCTTCGAGAACGAGTTCCCCGGCTTTGAGAACGATGCCGTGGGCATCCGCGTGTTCATGCCGCTGCTGCTGCCCGGGCTCCTGCAGACCCAGGAGTATGCGGAAGCGTTCACGCGCACTGGCCTCCGGTCCCCGGCTTGGCGCCGCCAGGCCCTGGCCACCCGGCAACGGCGGCAGGAGATCTTGGACCGGTCCAACGGCATGGCGCCGGCATTGACCGCCGTGGTCACGGAGGCGTCCCTGCTCTACCACTGGGGGACCCGCGGCGACCGGCGTGACCAGATCGAGCACCTGGTGGAGATCGGCCGGCGGCCGAACGTGAGCCTGCGCATCCAGCGTTTCGCGGATGGGCCGCCCAGGGGGCTGGCCCTGCCCATCAACATCTTCGACTTCGCTGGGGAAGAGCCCGGCATTGCCTACACGGAGACTGAGATCGGGATCCACGAGGTGGCTGACTCGGACCACGTGGCCCTGTACAGCCAAGGGTTCGACCGCGCCCTCGACGGTGCGCTCGAGCCCGCCGACACCATCACGTACCTCAACCAACTCGCACAGCAACTCCAGTGAGGTCCATGCCTGCCTAGTGGCCCCGGGGCCACGGATGTCATTGCGAACTGGGCACATGTAATCGTAATATGTGTTTCACAGATTCGTAAGTCACGAAGGCTGAGGATCATGTTACCGTCGCCTGTGACCGCTGGAGTGTCGTCTGCTGGAGCGTCATCGAGCGCTTCAAACGTTGCGGGCCGCCGGAGGGGAGTGCCCGCTCCAGCCGCAGCCGTCTCTTTGGCGGGCCCGGCAGCGGTGCGTGAGGGTGGTTGCTGTGCGTGGCCGCTCTCCCTGGATCCCGCATGTGCGGCAGAGGCCAGGAGCGTCTTTCGCGAAGCAGTGGCATTCCTCGGTCTGCCCCCAGATGAGTTGCATGACTGCGTCACCATGGCCAGCGAGCTGGCCGCCAACACCCGGCATGCCCACCAGAACGTGGAGTACGACGGTGCGGGGCGCTGGCCGCTGGCGGGCGCCCCCGAGCTGTGGGTGTACCTGCGGCGCTCGCGCAGCGAGTGGGAGCTGGCCTGCAAGGTCTTCGACTCACTCGCTGGCTGGCGGCACAGCCTGGCCCCGGCGCCGGGTGGCGCCGGGCCTGAGTCGGTGACCGGGCGCGGCCTGCAGGTCGTTGCCGGGCTCTCCGGGGGCCGCTGGGGCCACCACCTGACACGTGCCCGGCTCGGCGGGTGGAAGGTGCCGGGCAAGGCTGTGTGGTTCACCCATCCGGTGCCGCCCACGGCCATCCCAGTCTCGCTGCGGCGGTCCCGCGTGGCACCGGCCCAGGCCGCTGCCACGCTTGAGGTGATGTTCGCTCAGCGAGGCCTCGGCGACGCGCTGCTGCGGGTGGCTGAGCCGTCGGTCGGCATGTCCGTGCTGTCCATCCAGTGCGGGCTCACCCTGTGGTGCCGCGACAGCCGGATCTGGTGGCGCCCACCCGGTGGCGACTACGAGCAGCGTGTCTCCACCGACCTGGTCGACGTTGCCGAGGAGATCGTGCGTACGGTCGAGGAGATCCGGGCCGGTGTCCCCGCCCGCAACGCCCGTCTAGACCGGGTCCGCTGAGCCCGTTGGCTAGCGAACTGCAGTCACTGTCCATAGAACACCGGTTGCTCTTTGCGGACGAACGCCAGTGTGGCGGCGCGGTGGTCGGCTGTCATGCCCAGCCGTGCCTGCCAGCGGGCCTCATTCTCCAGTGAGTCCGCGAGGTCGTGGGTGGCGGCGTAGGCCAGCTCTGACTTGATGGCTGCGTACGCGGCTGTCGGGCCCGCCGCCAGCCGTGTGGCCAGCGCGTCCGCGGCAGCGGCGAGCTCGTCGTCGGCCACCACCGAGGTCACGAGCCCGGCCGCCAGTGCCCGCTCGGCCGTGATGGGCTCCGCCAGCATGAGCAGCTCAGCCGCGCGCCCGGCGCCGACCAGCCGCTGCAGGGTCCATGACGCGCCGGAGTCAGGTCCAAGGCCCACCCGCGCGAAAGCCATGAGGAAGCTAGCCCGCTGCGCTGCCACCCGGAAGTCACAGGCAAGGGCCAGAGAGGCGCCCGCGCCGGCCGCGTTGCCGTTCACCGCCGCGACCACCGGCTTGGGCATTCCCATCACTGTGGTGATGATCGGGTTGTAGTGCTCGCGCACCGTATCGGTGGGCTGCTCGCCCGACTCCAGGATGGCCGCATGCTCCCGCAGGTCCTGGCCAGCGCAGAACCCGTCCCCGGCCCCGGTGATGACCACGGCACGCACGGCGGCGTCCGCCGCTGCGTTGCCGAGGGCCGCCAGCAGGGACACCTTCATCTCCGCGGTAAGCGCGTTGCGGGCCTTCGGGCGGTTCAGTGTGATGGTTAGTACGGCCCCGTTCGTTTGGCAGACGACGCTGTCAGTCACAGTTGCTCTCCCTTTGGCGCTCCCCGGCAACTGGCTGATCGTTTCCCTCCAGCGCCGGAACTCTGGATAATAGATGCACTGATCGAGACACTGATCGACTCGGGTCTGAGATCGGCCTATCCCGCCGCAACGCCGGTGTACCCCGCCGGGGGCCTCCCCGAGGCCTGATGCGGCTTCAGGCAGGAAGGGGAGGCAGCATGGCGGCGATGAAGCCGCGCACAGGTGACGGCCCGCTTGAAGTCACGAAGGAAGGCCGCGGCATTGTGATGCGTGTGCCCTTGGAAGGGGGTGGCCGTCTCGTGGTCGAGCTTTCAGCTGACGAGGCGTCGCGGCTTTCCGATGCGCTGAAGACCGCCACAGGTTGACCGTTGCCGACCACCGTCCGGCTGACCGCTGTCACTGCGGCCAGTGATGGCCCCCTGGCTGCTCTTTCCTTAGTACTGAGGGATGCAGCGCCTGACGCTGACGTGGCTGTGGCAGTCCAGCAAGCCGGTGACCCTGATCTTGACTCTTTCCTGGGCGTCCCGGCGGTTGAGGTCGTCGCCGCCGCTGAGATGACCGGCCAGGCTGGCGAACTGGCCCAGGTGGTCGTGCCCACCGCCGTAGGGCTCAGGCGCGTGTTCTTCCTCGGGCTGGGGGACTCTTCGCCTGCGGACGCCCGTGCCGCTGGGGCGGCGCTCGGCCGCCGGGTGTCCCCTGACCGCCAGGCATTCGTCCCGGCGGTCTCCGGGCTCACCGGGGAGGCTGTGGCAGCCTTCACTGAAGGCGCGCTGCTCGGCTCCTATTGCTTCTCGCTGGCCTCGGGTTCCGTGCCAGGCGCTGAGCCAGGCGACATCCACTTGCTCGTGGACGGCTCCTGCGGCCAGGAACAGGCCGTTGCGCATGCCACGACGACCGCGCAGGCCGTGGCACTGGCCCGTGACCTGGCCAACACGCCATCGAACTGCAAGACCCCTCGCTGGCTGGCGGACGAGGCCGTCCGGGTCGCCGCCTCCTCCGGGCTGGCGGCCCGGGTCTGGGAGCCCGCCGAGCTTGCGGCAGAGGGTTTCGGCGGCATTCTCGGGGTCGGGTCGGGGTCAGCCAACCCACCCGCACTGATCGAACTCTCTTACGAGCCACCAGCGGCCTGGACGACACACATCGTCCTCGTCGGCAAGGGCATCACCTTCGACAGCGGAGGGCTGTCGCTCAAACCCAGCGACGGCATGAAGCTCATGAAGACGGACATGGCGGGCGGCGCAGTGGTGATCGCGGCCATGTCAGCCCTGTCCAAGCTCGGGGTGCGGGCACGGGTGACCGGGCTCGTGCCAGCCGCGGAGAACATGCCTTCCGGGTCGGCGATACGGCCTGGCGACGTGATCACCCACTTCGGCGGGCTCACCTCGGAGATGGTCAACACCGACGCGGAAGGGCGCGTGGTACTTGCCGACGCCCTGGCCTATGCGGATGCGGTGCTCAAACCAGATGTGGTCATCGACATCGCCACCCTGACCGGGTCGGCGCGGATCGCACTGGGCCGGGGCATCGGCGCGCTCTATGCCAACGACGACAGCCTGGCCCAGGCACTCCTGGCCGCCGGGCAGGCCGCGGGCGAGCCGCTGTGGCAAATGCCGCTGCCCGACGACTACACTGATGCGCTGGCGTCGCCTGTCGCTGACCTGGGCAACGTGAGCCAGGCCGGCCACGACGGGCCCGGCTCCATCCAAGCCGCGCTCTACCTGCGCGAGTTCACTGGTCGGCGGCCGTGGGCACACCTGGACGTCGCGGGCCCAGCCCGGTCTGTCGAGGACAAGGGCGAGCGGACCAAGGGCGCGACCGGTTTCGGCACACGTGTCCTGCTGCGGTGGCTGGCGGCTGTTTAGTGCGCCTGCGTGCTTGAGTGCGGCCAGGAGCGCAGCACACGTGTCCTGCTGCGGTGGCTCGCGGCTTCCTAAGCGCGCTTGACTGCGGCCAGCAGGCCGCTGCCGACCGGGATGAGCGCCGGGTCGAGGCGCTCGTCGGCCCGCACGAGTTCGCACACCTCTCGGACGGCTGCCGCTTCCGCATCAGTGCGGCTGGCATCGGCCGCGCCGATCAGCAGGGCATTGGCGAAGACCAGTCCGCCGCCGGGACGCAGCAGCCGCAGGGCCGCAGTCAGGTACTCGGGGTACTCGTGCTGGTCGGCGTCGCAGAACACCAGGTCGTAGGCACGGTCGGTGAGCCGTGGGAGCACATCGCTGGCCTTGCCACCGATGAGCCGGTAGCGGTTGGACGCGAAACCCGCGTGCACGAAGACCTCGCGTGCCAGCCGCTGGTTCTCGGGATCGACGTCAACGCTGGTGAGAACCCCGTCCGGGCGCATCCCACGGAGCAGCCAGATGCCGGATACCCCGCAGCCGGTGCCGATCTCGACGACTGCCTTGGCGGCCAGCGCGGCGGCGAACAGGCGCAGCGTCGCCCCGGCCGCGACGCTGACGGGCGCTACGCCGCCGAGCTGGTGCGCGTTGCGTCGCGCCATCAGCAGCGGCTCGTCTTCCGGCAGGTAGTCTTCCACGTAGGCCGCAACGGCCTGGGCGCTCACGGTGCCTTCCTCCTGGGCATTGTGGCCGGGGATGGCGGCAGCCTACTCCTGCCCTGAGGGCGACGCGGGAACTAGGCAGCCGGTGCGGGGCGTTGCACCTGAGGACCAAAGAAACGCAGCACCGGGGCAGCGCTGTGGAGGGCGACGTGGGCGAAGTCATCCAGCAGGGGAGCACACCCACTGACTGGACGCCGCCGAGCTGGGAAGACGTCGTGCGTGAGCACTCCGCACGCGTGTACCGGCTCGCATACCGGCTCACTGGCAACAGCCACGACGCTGAGGATCTGACCCAGGAGGTCTTCGTCCGGGTCTTCCGCTCACTGCACGGCTACACCCCAGGCACGTTCGAGGGATGGCTGCACCGGATCACCACGAACCTGTTCCTCGACATGGCCCGGCGCAAGCAGCGGATCCGGTTCGAAGGCCTCGGAGATGACGCCGCCGGGCGGCTCAGCGGGGACGAGCCCACGCCCGCGCAGGCATTCGATGCCCGTCACCTGGACAGCGACGTCCAGGAGGCGCTGCGCGGACTCGCGCCCGAGTTCCGTGCTGCCGTCGTGCTCTGCGACATCGAAGGCATGTCCTACGAGGAAGTCGCCGACGCCCTCGGCGTTAAACTGGGGACGGTCCGCAGCCGCATCCACCGCGGCCGGGCACACCTCAGGATCGCATTGGAACACCGCCGCCCGCGTGGCCTCCAGGCGAGGCCGGAGGCCGTGGCAACACGGGACGGGCAGTCATGAGTCACCTAGGCCGCCGCCTGTCTGCCCTCATCGACGGCGAGCTCAGCCACACCCAGCGTGAGCGGGCCCTGGCGCACCTGGCCGGGTGTGAGGATTGCCGGTGTGAGGCCGCTGCCATGCGGGCACTCAAGCACCGGATGCGCACCCTGGGGGAGGCTACGGCCGCGGCCGCACTCACCGACCGGCTAGTGGCGATGTCTGCTGGTGCGCAGTTCGCTGGTGTGCCATCGGCTGACTTCGCCCGGCAGTCCCGGCACCTCAGCGCGGCAGCCCGGCGAAGGCGCACTGGCCGTCTGGCAGTGGGTGGCCTGGCCCTGCTGGCCGTGGCTGTCCCGGCAGTGGGTTTCCTGGCGGGAAATGAGCCACGTCAGCCGGGGCCCAGCGTCTCCCCTGCGGTGGACCTGTTCGTCGACCAGCACGCCGTCGCCCCGGACACGGGTGCGGCCCACCAGCCGGTGGGAGTGGCCGGCCCGTCGGCTGGGTATCCCGTCCGGCTGGCCGCCACCACAGCACCGATGCCACCTGCCTCTGTGCGGATGCTGGAACGCCTGGGCGGGTGAAGACCGTGGCACACCAGGCCCGCTGTGATGGCGGGGGCCCTTGGCCGCCGGTGGCCCCTGCGGCACTGTGGTTCACCACCGCCGCGGCAGTAGCCGGGCTCGTGCTGACCAGCTTGGCCGTTGTGGGGCCCGGCTGGCTCGCGCCCGGAACTCCCAGCGCCATGCTCGTGTCGAGCACCCGGTCAGGACCGGCGGCCGGCCCAGGGGAGCAGCAGGGCCTGAGGTTGCTCACACGGGCCGCGCTGGCCTGCCACGGGCAGGGGTTCGCAGCCGTGGAGTCCCTGAACTGGCAGCACTGGTGGCACGGCCAGGGTCGCGCCCGGCGGACCACCGTGCTCGTGGACGTCCGGCACCTGCCGGGTGGCCCGGTGCTGCGGGACGGCCTGCTCGGCCTGAGCCTGCCGCTGGTCAGCCTGCTGAGGGCCCACTACCGGCTGAGCGTCGGTGGCTACGGCCGGGTAGCGAGCCGCCGAGCCCGGGTGGTGAC
>DASYYE010000481.1:0-14015 GCA_035946955.1 Streptosporangiaceae bacterium
TCGCTGTGCGGGTGGCCTTTGGACGCACGCTTCTGCTCGGCGCGCAGGGCCTCCGCCCGCTCTGTCAGTTCACGCCACCTGACGTCGGCCGCCAAGAGGGCGTCAAAGTCCGCTGCCGCGCCGCGTCGGGCGAGCGCGGCCCGGAAGCGGTCTGGCTCCTGCCGGGCTGCCTTGAGGTCAATCACGCGATGAGTCTAGGCGCTGGAGGCCCGCCGACAGCCCCTGAGCCGGGTGCTCCCCGGGTGGGACCGCAGCGGGCCTGCCAGCCTGGGTCGCCAGTACCGACCCGGCGAGGATGAGCGCGAACGCCCCCAGGATCTGCGGGGTCAGTGGCTCGTGCAGCACGACTACCCCCAGCGCCACCGCAACCGCGGGGTTCACATACGTGATCACTGTGGCCCGCACCGGCCCGACTTCGGCGATGAGCTGGAAGAAGAGCAGGAACGCGGCGGCGGTGCACACCACCCCCAGCCCGGCGAGCGCAGCGAGGACCTGCGGCCCGGGAACCGCGGACGGCCAGGTCAGCGCCGCCCATGGCGCGTACACGATGGCCGCGGCACACAGGCAGACAGCCGTCACGCCCAGGCTGGGAAGCTCACTCAGCTTCCGGTTGATGATCATCGGCCCGATCGCGTAGCCGATGGCGGTAAGCAGTACCTCAGCGACCGGCCAGGCGTGGCCGCCCAGTGCCCCCGGCCCAGCCAGCAGCGCCACACCCGCCAGTCCGCCCAGCAGGCCCACCCAGCGCAGGGCGCTCATGTGCTCACGCCTGCCGGTCAGCCGGGCGAGCACCACCCCGATGATCGGGACCGAGGCGATGAGCAGGCCGCTCATGGAACTCGACAGGTGCCGCTCGGCGTCGCTCAGCAGGGCCCATGGCGCGATGATCTCCACGCAGGCGAAGACTGCGAGCCAGCGCCAGTGCCGCCCGAGTGAGGCGACCTGGCCCCGCTTGAGCGCGACCGGCATGAGCAGTGCGGCGCCGAGCGTGACCCTCGCCGCGACCAGTACCGGCACCGGCACCCCGCCGTCGGCCACCTTGATGAGCAGGTAGGGCACGCCCCATATGACGCTCATCAACGCGAACAGCACCCAACCACGGCGACTCACCGCGAACCCTCCCCTGCTCGCCCTTCCCGCTGCAGGCTACCCAGGGGTGTGCACGAGGCTGGTCACGAGCAGCCGGCCAGCAGGCAGCGACCCGCGAGGCTGGGCGAGGGTGGCGGGGCGGGGGTAGGAGACGGCGACACCCTGGATGGGGACGGGGATGGGGCGGGGCTTGGTGACGGAGAGCGTCGTGCCCTGGGCGACGACGTGCGCCTGGGCGCACCCCGGTCGCCGTATCCGCGCGCTGGCCTCACCGGGCAACTGAGACGCCTCCCCAGGTGGTGCGTCAGGTGGTGGCCGCACCGGGGTCTCGCGGCGGACGGGCTGCTGCCACCGACCCCGGCCGCCGCATGTGGTGGCTGGATGAACCCGAGCCGGCTCTCCCGCGGGACCACCACCCTCATCGGGGCCGCGCCGAACATCGCGCAACAGACCAGCACCGTCACCACTGCAGCACTCAGCAGCGTGGACCCCACCACGTGCGTGCGCACGGCGGCCACGGTGTCGAGGAGCGTGTTCCGCATGGCGTCATGGGCTACCGCCATGGCCACACCCGTAGCTGGCAGCCTCGGCCCGTATCCCATGCGCGCGGTCTGCCTGGCCCGTCGCAGACCGCGGCTCCGCTGCTCCGGCGTGAGACCCGGGCATAGGTAGATAACCGTGTGCTTGCCGCTCGCCTCCGCCTGGGCGTATAAGCCTTCCGGCAGCTCAGCGTAACGAATCGTAATCATGTCCCCCCCTGCGCGTAGGCCACCCAGGACGTGGCCGGGCATGCCCCTGTACAGGCGGTGATGACGCTATCACGATCCACACACAGGGACAGTCGGCAACAGGCCGCAGACGTTACGTCCGGCTACGCTCGAACCAGTACGCGCGCCGCGATCGACGCCACGACCGGCGCTGCGGGCGGCCAGGAGGGGCAGTGGCGCTGACCAGTACGGACGGTGACACCGGCGGCGAGGCTGGCAAGACCGCGCCCGGTGCCCGTGCGCCGGGTGGCCCGTACCCGCCGCTCCATCCGTACCTGTCCCGTCTTGGCCGGCTGTCTCCGCGCTTGGCCCCATTGGGCGCGGTCGCGGGCGGGGTGACCCTCGCGGCCTCGTTCCCCCCCGTCGGGGCCTGGGCACTGGCACCTGCCGGCCCGGCCGTCCTGGCACTGCTGCTGCGAGGGCGGCGCCTGCGAGCCGCGTTCATGCTCGGGCTCTTGTTCGGGCTGGCCTTCTTCCTGCCGCTGCTCTCCTGGCTGACCAACCTCGCCTGGTATGCCTGGGTGGCACTGGCCGTGGCTGAGGCACTGGTCTTCGCCGTGCTCGGCGTAGCCCAGCGGCTGTTGCTGTACCTGCGTGCCTGGCCGCTGGCGGTCGCCGCGTGGTGGGTGGCGGCCGAGGCCGTGCGTGACCGCTGGCCCTATGCCTTCCCGTGGGGCAGGCTCGCCATGAGCCAGGCTGGTGGACCCGCCGTGCGGTGGGTCGCGGTGGGCGGCCCACCACTGCTGAGTTTCCTGCTGGCGCTCACCGGCACCACCATCGCATGGGCACTGACCTCGCCAGCGCGGCACCGCCTGCTGCCCGCACTCGCCGTTGCCGCGACCGCCGGCCTGACCCTGGCTGGCGGCCTGCTGCCCGTGGACCCCCAGCCGGCCGCGCCGCCCACGGCTGTGGTCGCGGCGGTCCAGGGTGACGTGCCGCACGCGCGTGACCTGCCCGCCCTGCTGCGGGCCACCACGGTCACCGCCAACCACGCGGCCGCAACCCGCCACCTGGCTGTTCGGGTCAGCGCCGGCGCCGAGCCCGCTCCTGACCTGGTGGTCTGGCCGGAGAACTCCACTGACCTCGACCCACGGCTCTACCCGGATGTGTTCGCGGACATCGCCTCGGCCGTCGCGGCGGTCGACCGCCCGGTCCTGGTGGGAGAGGTGCTCCAGGACCCCCAGCGCAACGTCGGCCAGATCTGGACCCCGTCCCAGGGGCCAGGCCCGGTATATGTGAAGCGGCAACTGGTGCCGTTCGGTGAGTACATACCGTTCCGTGGGCTGCTGGCCCATGTCACGTCGCTGGTGGCCCTGCAGCCGCGCGACTTCACCGCTGGGCACCGGGTGGTTGTCTTCCACGTCGGCCAGATCAGGCTGGGTGACGTGATCTGCTACGAGGTGGGTTTCGACAACCTGGTGGCTTCGGATGTCGGGGCGGGAGCAAACCTGCTGGCCATGCAGACCAATGACGCCACGTTCGAAGTAGACGGCCAGCGCGGCGAGACCCTGCAGCAACTCGGCATGGCGCGGGTCCGGGCCGTCGAGTACGACCGTGCGGTGGTCGTGGCCTCGACCACCGGTGTGAGCGCGATCATCGCCCCAGACGGCCGACTGCTGGCCCACAGCGGCACGTGGCAGCAAGCCGTGCTGGAAGCCCGCGTGCCGCTGCTCACCTACCGCACGCTCGCCGCCCGGGCAGGCGCCTGGCCAGAGTACGCGGCTGTCGCCCTCACGCTGCTGGCGCTCGCCTGTGCCATCACGATCGCCCTCCGCCGCCGCCAGCCCGCTCCCACCCGCGATGGAGACCAGCTCTCATGATCATGAAGGTTTTTCAGTCATATTCACTGAAAAGTCGACATGATCATGGAACTGGGCGGAAGCGCCGTCGGCTCGGGCAGAGCCTGACGAGGCCTGCCCGGTATGGCGCGCTGGCGTGCGGGGCCCTGCCTGTCCTTGCTTTCCCAGCTCCCAACCTGGAGTTCCTCGCCTGGTGTGGGCTCGTGCCTGGGCTGCTCCTCATGCGGGCGTCGGGGTCGGCGCGGGAGGCGGCGGCCCGGGGCTGGTGGTTCGGCGCGGGTTTCATGCTGGCCGCGCACTACTGGCTCGCGCCCAGTATCGGCCCAGGCCTGCTGCTCGCCGCCATCGTGATCGGCGCGCTGTGGATCGGTGTGGGGGTAAGCGCGTGGGCATTGCTGCGCCCTCCCATGACGTCCAGCCGGACGGCGGCGGCGCTCGTGGTGGTCCCGAGCTACTGGCTGGTGGTCGAGTGGGTGCGCTCGTGGCAGGCACTCGGCGGTCCATGGGCACTGCTGGGGGCCAGCCAGTGGCAGCACCCCACGTTGCTGGCGCTCGCGGCCGTGGGCGGGGTCTGGCTGATGAGCTTCGCGATCGTGGCTGCCAACACCGCTGCGGTGGTCATTCTGGCGGCACCGCGTCCGGCCCTGCGCCTGCTGGGCGCCGCCGCGGGCATGGTCATGGTGGTGGCCGGCCCGGTCGCCTTTGCCGCGCTGCCCGCACCGCACGCCACCGGCTCGGTGCGGGTGGCGCTGGTCCAGCCGGGCCTGCTCAACGGCCCGCAGCCACGACTGGCCGCCAACGAGCGGCTCACCGCCGCGCTGACCAGCCATCACCCTGACCTGGTCGTGTGGGGAGAGAGCAGCGTCAGCTTCACCCTGGCCGACGACCACGCGCTGCTGGGGCGCATCGAGGCCCTGTCGGCGCACACGCGCGCGCAGGTCCTCGCGGACCAGGACTCCTACACGGCCAAAGGCAAGGCGAAGCTGGCGGTGCTGGTCGGCCCACACGGGATCGTGGCCACCTACACCAAGACCCGGCTGGTCCCCTTTGGTGAGTACATCCCCTTCCGCCAGCAACTCGGCTGGCTGACCTCGATCAGCCGTGCCGCGCAGGTGAACATGGTCCCCGGGCGCGGGGCCCGCGTCATGACGGTGACGATGCCGGACGGCCGGCCGTTCAAGGTCGGCGTGCTGATCTGCTTCGAGGCGGCATTCCCCGACATGTCCCGCGCCGACACGCTGCACGGGGCACGGATGGTCATCTACCAGACGTCGGACTCCACCTTCCAGGACACCTGGGCCCCGGCCCAGCACGCCTCCCTCGCCGCGGTCCGGGCAGCAGAGACCGGCCGGCCCGTCGTCCAGGCGGCCCTGACCGGGGTCACGGCCGCATTCGACGCCCAGGGACGCCTGCTGGCCTGGCTCGGCACCTCGCACCGTGGGGCCGTCGTGGTACGCGCCGGGCTTGTCCCCTCTTCCTTCCTTACACCGTTTGACCGGCTTGGGGCTTTTGTTGCGTGGATCACCCTCGGTGTCGCAACGATATCTGCTGGTTTCGGCTGGAAAGCCGCACGTAAGCAGCGTGTTAAGGCTGGCATAATGATGGTTGGCAACCGCCAGCCCGGTGTATCCGTCTCTATATCGGAGAGGGTTACTCCACGAGGGTGCGAGCCGACGGCCCCGGACTCGGGGACCGGGGCGGCACCACCCTCAACGGCTGGTGCCGAGCCTCCAGCCCGGTGAAGCCCCCCCGGGGCCCATGGCACAGGGCCTTCCGAGATCACCACCAACAGGAGGACCAGCAGTGCGGGACAGCGAAGGAGCGCCTACACACCGGGGGAAGCCGCTCACGACTCGGTGGTCGCGGCTGGGGGTCACCGCGGTCTGCGGTGCCCTCGCCGTGCTCGCGGCCGCCTGCTCAGGCTCGGGCACCCCGGCCGCTGGGAAGCACCCGCCGGGGCACACGACGTCGGGCAGTACCACTGCCACGCTGATCAGCATCACCCCGTCGAACGGCAGCACCCACGTCCGGCCGGACCGCGGCGTGACTGTCACCGCGAAGGACGGGAAACTGCGCAGTGTCGTCGTCAATGTGGGGCATGACCCGGCCGCGGGCACTCTCAGCCAGGGCGACACGGTCTGGCACAGCCTGTGGCCGCTGGACACCGGCCGCCACTACACCGTGACCGCGACCGCGGTCGGCGCCGATGGCAAGACCGTCACGGCGACGAGTACGTTCCGCACGCTGACCCCCGCGCAGACCTTCACCGCCCAGACCTTCGAGGGCTACCACCAGAGCTACGGTGTGGGCATGCCCATCATGATCAACTTCAGCGTGCCGGTCACCCACGAAGCTGAAGTCGAACGAGCGATGCAGGTCACGACCTCCAACCCCGTGACGGGTGCGTGGTACTGGGACGGCAACCAGGTGCTGGTGTTCCGGCCCATGAACTACTGGCCACAGCACACCAAGGTCTCCTTCGTCGGCCACTTCAACGGTGTGGAGGCCGCTCCTGGCGTGTACGGCACGGCCAACCTGAGCCAGTCCTTCACGATCGGGAACTCGCTGATCGTGGTGGCCAGCACGGCTGACCACTACATGCGGGTCTGGTACAAGAACAAGCTGTACGCGCGGTGGCCGATCAGCACTGGCCGGGCCGGCGACGACACCAGCGACGGCACCTACCTGACGATCGAGAAGCACAACCCGACGCTGATGAGCGGCCCCGGGTACCACAACGTGCCGGTCAACTTTGCGGTGCGGTTCACCTGGAGCGGGGACTACATCCACTCCGCGCCCTGGTCAGTGGCCCAGCAAGGGACGGTCAACGTCAGCCACGGCTGTGTGAACGTGGCCCCCAACAACGCGACCACTTACTACGACATGGCCGTCCCCGGGGACCCGGTCACGATCATCGGCAGCCCGGTGGCGGGCAAGTGGGACGACGGCTGGACCGAGTGGTTCCTGACCTGGAAGCAGCTGCTGCGCGGCAGCGCGACACACCTCGCCGTGCAGGCCGGGCCGAGCGGGAGCACATTCGTCAATCCGTCCACGCTCACTTCCGGACCTGCGTCCGGCACGCTCAGCAACTCCAGGCCGCGCAACTTCCTCGCGTTCGCACACTGAACCGCGCGTAAGCCCAGCGGCCATTGACGCCAGGGGTGCCTACGGGCCGCCCCTGGCGTCAGCCGTCTGATGGGGTCCCTGCCCGCTGCCGCTGCGCGCCCGCGAGCCGTGTGGTGGCCGCCTGGACCGCGTGGGCTGCCCAGGCCGAGGGGCGCGGGCGTGCCCCGTCCGCCAGCCCGTTCCAGTAGACCGACCAGGTCCCGGCCACCAGCTGGCGGACCACCGGCGCGGTGAGCAGCCGCATGCCCGCGGAAGCGGTCCACGGGCGCCGCAGCAGTGCCCGTTGCAGTGCGGCCGCACCCGGCAGGTACCGTCCGAACACCGCGGTCATCGCGTCGGTGTAGGCCTGGCCAGCCGTGGCCGGCCCGGCGAGCACCGCCTCGGCGGCCAGCCTGGCGCTGACCATCGCTGGCGCGATGCCCTCCCCCTGCAGCGGGTTGACCAGCCCGGCGGCATCGCCGGCCAGCAGCACATTGCCTGATGCCGGCGGGGCGCCGGTGCCGCCCATCCGCAGCCACCCGCCGATGACCGGGCCCGGGGCCTCGGCCGCCGCGATGTCGCCGCGTTCGCGCAGCAACGCGCAGAACTTGGCGAGGTCGGCCCGCAGGTCTGCCTGGTTGTCGCGGCTGGTCCCCAGGCCCACGCCGATGCCGACATTGGCCCGGGTCCCCTCGCCCGGGAACAGCCAGCCATACCCGGGGTAGATGCGCCACGGCTGGGAGTCGAGCAGGACGAGCAGGGGCAGCGGCACGTGCGCGCTCACGTAAGCCCGGATCGCGAAGCCCCACAGCGCGGCCTGCGGGTCGAGCATCCCGGCCAGGCGTGCGACCGGGCTGAGCGCACCATCGGCACCGATGACCACATCCGCGGGCAGCCGCCCCCCGCCGCTGAGGATGACCGCGTCCGCCAGCCCGGCAGGCGAACGGTCGATCCCGGTCACCCTCGCCACGACCGGGTCGGCCCCGGCCGCGATCGCCTCCTCGCGCAAGGCGTGGTCGAAGGCCAGCCGCGGCACCACGATCCCGTGCCCCGGGTACGCGCGGCCGGGGTAGGCGGGCAGGCGGCTGCGCCGGCCCGACGGGCCCACCGCCAGGAGGTCGCTGCCCTGGCCGACGTCGGGGACGCGGACACCGAGGTCGTCGAGAAGCTGCACGCCGCGTGGGCCTATCAGGTCGCCGCAGGCCTTGTCGCGGGGGAAGGTTGCCTTGTCCACCAGGGCGACCCGGGCACCGCCCCGGGCGAGGACCATGGCCGCGATGCTGCCAGCCGGGCCCGCGCCCACCACTACCGCGTCGTAGTGGTCCGGGCTCACCGCGCCAGCACCAAGGTCAGTGCCACGGCGCTGACCCCGTAGACGAAGTAGCGCAGTGCGTGCTCGAGCGGTGCCAGGAGTTCGGCCCGGCTCAAGGCCAGCTGCCTGCCGTCGCTGAACGTGACGGTCCCCGAAACGTCGTCGACGCGCCGCCGCAGTGCCCGCGCGGGCGTGCTGAGCGCACGCTGGCCCAGCGAGAGCAGACACGCCGCGACCGCCGCCACCACCGCGGCCCAGGACAGCGTCCAGTGCTGGGCATAGGCACCAACGAGCGCGGGGAATGCCCCCCAGGCCAGGCCGAACCACAGGTCGCTGTGGAGCACCCCGCCGAAGAGCTCCAGGTTGTATGCGACCACCAGCAGGCCGCCCGCCACGACGAACGGCAGCATCCGCAGCCCTCCGGCGACCAGCCCCATGGCCATCGCGGCGACGATGGTCACTGCCGCCGCGACCGCCAGTACCGGGCCGCTGATCCCCGTGCCCAGGGGACGGCCGTGCAGTTCGTCGAGGGCGTGCGCGCCGATGCCCACGGCCAGGAAGAAGGCGAGCACGGTCCCGGCCAGCCGCCACGGCATCAGGTGCGGCATGACCGCCGCGCCGATTACCACATAGGACAGGTGCCACAGGGTGTATGGCGGGTGCAGCAAGGTGACCCAGTCACCGACCCCGCCGGTGCCACGGCCCACCGCGTAGAAGGCCGGCCGGTCCGTCGAGGCGCTCATGGGCGCGGCCCCGGCTTGCGGCCCCACATGACCAGGCCACCGCCCAGGCTCATCAACCGGGTGCCAACCCCGGTCAGCCCCGCGGCCTGCCAGGCAGCGACATGGGAGTCGAGCGGGTGGGAGTCATAGTGCTGGGTGATGCTAGGCCCCAGGAACCGGCCCACCCGGTACCACGCCGCGCCTCCGGCCAGTGCCCCCAGCACCGGCAGGGCCAGCCGCGTGTAACACCACCAGGCGGCACGCCAGGTCAGCCGGGGCGGGACGGAGAACTCCAAGCTGGCCAGTACCCCGCCTGGACGCAGGCACCGTGCCATCTCGGCTACCGTCGCGCCCGGGTCGTCTACGTAACGCAGCAGGTAGGAGAACACCACCGCGTCGAAAGTGGCGTCGGCGAACGGAAGCTGGTCCGCACGCCCAGCGGTCAGCCGGACCCGTCCTGGCCCGCCGGCGCGGCGGGTGCGGGCAAGGCCAGCCCGGAGCATGGGTTCGTTCAGGTCCACGCCCACGACGTCCGCGCCGGTCCGGCCGGCCACGGCCAGGGCAATCCCCGCCGGGCCCGTGGCCACGTCCAGCACCAGCCGCGGCGATGCCTGCGCGGCATGGTCGACGACGGCCCGCCGCCAGCGCCGGTCCTGGCCGAAGGAGAGCAGGTAAGCGAGCCGGTCATAGCGGCTGGGGAGGCCGGCGAACACAGCACGGGCCACTGGTTCTCCCCGCAGGGGTGGCCCGGTGGTGGTGGCTGGCGGATTTGTGACCATTCCAGCAGGCTCGCATGCCAGATCCGCCCCCGGCAAGGGACGGCGGGGCGACTACGGAGTGTCCCCCGGGGTCTGTCAGCCCTCGCTCAGTCCGAGGACGGCAGTGACCGTGCGGGCACACGCCCCACCAGCCTCGACCGCGAGGTCCAGCGCGGCAGGCACCTGGAGGTCGTCGGCCAGCAGGTGCCGCAACTCGGCGAGCGCGTGCTCCTCACGCAGGCCCCGTCTGCCGGCCGCCTGGTACAGGGTCTCGAGCCTGCCCGCGGCGGTCTCCAGCAGGGCGGGCTGGTAGTCCCAGGTCTCCGGCCACGGCCGGTCCAGGACCATCAACCGCACCGCCGCCGCCGGATAGGCGTCCAGCAGCTTGTCGAGGAGCACCAGGTTCCCCGTGGACTTGGCCATCTTGGCGCCGTCAACCGTCACCACCCCGGCGTGGAACCACGCCCGCGCGTACGGGCGGACGCCGGTGAACGCCTCGGCCATGGCGGCGTGGTAGGCGTGGTGCGGGAACCTGAGGTCGGCGCCGCCGCCGTGGATGTCGACGGCCGGGCCGAACACCGACATCGACATGGCGGCGCACTCGGCATGCCAGCCCGGACGGCCCGCTCCCCAGGGCGACTGCCAGGCCGGGTGGCCCGGCTCACCCACCTGCCAGACAGCCACGTCAAGGGGGTCGTCCTTGGCCGGGTCGTCCGGCCGCCCGCCGTACTCCGCTGACAGCGCCAGCGCCTCGGCGCGGCCCAGCCCCGCCCGGGCAGCGACCTCCTGTCCCCGGAAGTACACGCTGCCCTCACGCGGGTAGGCCACACCCGCGTCGACCAGTCCGGCGGCGAGCCTGATGACCTGCTCCACATAGCGGTGTGCGCGGGGCTCGTGTTCGGGCGCGTGCACCTGGAGGGCGGCCATGTCCTGGTCGAACTGGAACTGCTGGACCGCGGCGAACGTGTCATAGGGCGCCCCGGCCCGCCCGGCCGCCACATGCAGGACGTCGTCCACGTCGGTGACATTGCGGCAGACCTCAGGCTCGACACCCACGAAGCGCAGCACCCGCCGCAGTGCGTCGAGCCAGACGAACGTGGCGGCGTGTCCCAGATGGGTCACGTCATAGGGGGTGATGCCGCAGGCGTAGACCCGGGCCTTGTCCAGCAGTTCGACCCGCTGTCCCCCGACCACGACAGCCGCCGGCCCGCCACCCGCATGCGAATTCGTCATCCCCCCAGTCTGGCCCCTCCGGTGGCCCGGGCCACACCGGGTGCCGCACCTCAAACTCCATGATCCTGAAGACTTCTCAGTGGCTGCGACTGAGAAGTCTTCAGGATCATGGAACCTCAGGGGGGTGGGGGGCCGTAGCCGCCGCCACCGGGGGTCTCGATGATGAAGAGGTCGCCGGGGGACACTTCGGTGGAGTCGCAGCCTGACATCGCAGTGACCGTGCCGTCCGCCCGCTGCACCCAGTGCCGGCCCAGGGCCCCGGGTGACCCGCTGGCCATCCCGTAGGGCGCCACCCGCCTGTGCCCGGCCAGGGTGGTCACGGTCATCGGCGCCAGGAACCGGATCTCCCGGCGTGCCCCGTCACCTCCCCGCCAGCGGCCCACCCCGCCGCTGCCAGAGCGCACGCGGTGCCGTTCGACCCGGAGCGGGTAGCGCCACTCCAGCACCTCGGGGTCGGTGAGCCGGGAGTTGGTCATGTGCGTCTGCACCACATCGGTGCCCGCGAAACCGTCACCCGCCCCCGAACCGCTCGCCACCGTCTCGTAGTACTGGCAGGTCTCATTGCCGAGCGTGACGTTGTTCATCGTCCCCGACCCCTCGGCCATCACCCGCATGGCCGCGTACAGCGCGCCGGTGATGGCCTGGGAGGTCTCCACGTTCCCGGCGGCCACCGGCGCCGGGTAGGACGGCGCCAGCATGGAGCCCGCGGGGATGACCACCCGGACCGGTTTGAGGCAGCCGGAGTTCAGCGGGATCTCGTCGTCCACCAGCGTCCGCAGCACATACAGGACGGCGGCCATTACCACCGACGACGGGGCATTGAAGTTGCCTGGCAGCTGCGCGGTGGTGCCGGTGAAGTCGATCTCGGCCTGCCGGGCGGCCCGGTCGGCCCGTATCGCCACCCGAATCACCGCGCCGTTGTCCATCTCATAGGTGCACTGGCCGTCGCGCAGGACCGCGATCACACGCCGCACCGACTCCTCGGCGTTGTCCTGTACGTGGCCCATGTAGGCGTGCACCACGTCCAGCCCGAAGTGGCTGGTCATCCGGTGCAGTTCCGCCACTCCCCGTTCGTTGGCGGCTACCTGTGCCCGCAGGTCGGCCAGGTTCACCTGAGGGCTGCGTGAGGGGTATGGCGCCGAGGTCAGTGCGTGCAGCGTCTCGGCCTCGCGCAGCACCCCGTCCCGGACGAGCAGCCAGTTGTCGAGCAGGACCCCTTCCTCTTCCACCCGGGTGCTGGCCGCAGGCATAGACCCTGGCGTGATCCCGCCGATCTCGGCGTGGTGCCCTCGGGAGGCGACGTAGAACAAGATGGTGTCCCCGGATTCGCTGAACACCGGGGTGACCACGGTGACGTCGGGGAGGTGCGTCCCTCCGTGGTAGGGGTCGTTGAGGGCGTACACGTCGCCAGGGCGCATCTGCCCCGCATTGCGCTGCGCCACGGCCTTGATGCTCTCGCCCATGGAACCCAGGTGGACCGGGATGTGCGGGGCATTGGCGATCAGCCCGCCGTCGGCGTCGAACACGGCGCAGGAGAAGTCGAGCCGCTCCTTGATGTTGACCGAGTGCGCGCTGCCACGCAGCCGCTCCCCCATCTGCTCGGCCACGGACATGAACAGGCTGTTGAACACCTCCAGCCGCACCGGGTCGACCTCTGTGCCGCCGCGCCGCCGCCGCAGCGGCACCGCCACCCGCCGCAGCAGCAGGTCGCCACGCCCAGTTACCCCGGCCCGCCAGCCGGGCTCCACCACTGTGGTCGCGAAGTCCTCCGCGACCAGCGCCGGTCCCTCGACGCGGTCGCCGGGAGCCAGGTCCGCGCGCCGCACCAGTTCGGCATCCACCCACCGCCCATTCGCATACATCGAAACATCGCCGTCGGTGCTGTGCAGCTCAGCCTGGGCGAGGCCCTTCCGTGACCCAGCCCTGGGGCTTGCGCGAACCGCCGGCCTGACAGCTCCGGCCGGCCCGTGCCCATTCCCGGTGCCCAGCGGCACCGCCCCGGCCGGGGCGGGCTTACCCACGGCACCAGCCTGGGCGGCGCCAGCGCCAGCTACCTGGGACGCGGCAGTGGCCTCCACGGACACGGCTTCCACCGTGACCGTCTTGTCCCGCATCAGGAAGGAGAAGTACTGCCGGTATGCCCGCTCGAACTCGGCGGTCATCTCATCCACCCCGCCGAGCGGGACCAGCAGGGCGGTGTCGGTCCCCTCGTACCGCAGGTGTGCCCGCCGGACGGCCCGGCACTGGCCGGGCTCGGCTCCCTGGGTGGCGAGTTCGGCCAGTGCGGCCGACTCCAGTTCCCCCGCGAGGGCTTCCAGCCGTGGCAGCAGCGCGGCGGCCAGCGGGGCCTCCACCGCCTGCTCCCGCATGGCGGTGACCTCGGCCAGGCCCAGTCCGTAGGCGGAGAGCACTCCCGCCAGTGGGTGGATCAGCACCCGGGTGATGCCGAGGGCGTCAGCCACCGCACAGGCGTGCTGGCCGCCGGCCCCGCCAAACGCCGCGAGCACGTACTCGCTCACGTCATGGCCGCGCTGGATGGAGACTTTCTTGATCGCGTTGGCCATGTCCGCCACCGCGACCTCCAGGAAACCGGCCGCGACCTGTTCCGGTGCCAGCACGTGCCGGGTCGATGCCGCGACGCGTCGCGCCAGCCGGGCGAACCGTTCGGCCACCACCTGCGTGTCCAGTGGCTCGTCCCCGCCGGGCCCGAACACGGCCGGGAAGTGCGCGGCCTGGATGCGGCCGAGCGCGATGTTCGCGTCGGTGACGGTGAGCGGGCCGCCGCGGCGGTAGGCGGCGGGGCCCGGGTCGGCGCCAGCCGAGTCCGGTCCCACCCGGTAGCGGCTGCCGTCGAAGCGGAGCACAGAGCCGCCGCCAGCCGCGATCGTGTGGATGGCGAGCATCGGGGCCCGCATCTTCACGCCCGCGAACTCAGTCTCGTAACGCCGCTCGAACTCACCGGCGTAGTGGGACACGTCGGTGGATGTCCCGCCCATGTCGAACCCGATGACCTTGCTGAACCCGGCGGCCTCTGCGGTGCGCGCCATGCCGACGATCCCGCCGGCCGGCCCAGACAGGATGGAGTCCTTGCCACGGAACAGCCCGGCGCTGGTGAGGCCGCCGTTGGACTGCATGAACTGGACCCGCTCGCGCGGCAGTTCCCGGGCGACCGCCTCGACGTAGCGGGCGAGGATCGGGGACAGGTAGGCGTCGGCGACCGTGGTGTCGCC
>DASYYE010000482.1:0-32191 GCA_035946955.1 Streptosporangiaceae bacterium
AGGGCACAGACCACGCGGTCCACGTCCGCGGCAGTGTCGGCCGGGACCGTGCCAACGGGCTCGCCCGTCCAGCGGTCGTGCACGGTGGTGTGCTGGCGGGCCGGCTGCAGTGTTCCGTCAACGAACATGGCGCTTGCTGCCTTCGGTGGTCGCGGTGCCGGTCAGCCCTGGCCGTCCCCTTCGCGGACGAAGCGGGCCTCGAGTTCGGAGATCGTGGAGTAGCCGAACACCTCGAAGAGCTCGGCGAAGGTCATCTTCAGTCCCTGCTCATCCCAGAAGCCCTGGGTGGTGCCGGTGTCCCGCAGCGCGGCGAAGAGCTTGCGCAGCACGGCGGCCGCGGCCATCCAGCCGGACAGCGGGTAGATCGCCAGGTTGTAGCCGATGGCCTCCAGCTCCTTGGTGGTCAGCCACGGCGTCTTCCCGCCCTCGACCATGTTGGCGAGCAGCGGAGCGTCGATCTCGTCACGGACCCGCTTCATCTCGTCGACGGTGAGCATGGCCTCGAGGAAGATGCAGTCGGCACCGGCCGCGAGGTACTCCCGGGAGCGGCGGATGGCCTCGTCCAGGCCGAGTGCCTCGCGTGCGTCGGTCCTGGCGATGATGGTGAAGTCCTCGTCGACGCGGGCCTCGACGGCCGCCTCGATCTTGCCGGTCATCTCTTCCGTGCTGATCAGCCGCTTGCCTTCCAGGTGCCCACAGCGCTTGGGGTTCGCCTGATCCTCCAGGTGGTAACCGACGATGCCGACACGCTCGAACTCCCGGGTCGCCCGCCAGACGGCCATGGCATTGCCGTAGCCAGCGTCGGCATCCATGATCACCGGGACGTCCACGGCGAGCACGATGTTCTTGGCGTTGGTCGCCTGCTCGGACACGCTGGTGAAGCCGAGGTCGGGCAGGCCGAGCATGCTGGCGGAGGTGCCGGAGCCGGTCATGTGCACCGCAGCGAAGCCGGTCTGCTGGATCACCCTGGCGCTCAGCGCGTCGTAGGCGCTGGGGACGACCAGGATCTCCGGTGCGTTCATGAGTTCGCGGAAGGTGCGGGCCTTGGTGGTAGCCATGTGGCGTCCTCTGCTTTCGTCGTGGTCGGCCGGTCCCGGAGCGATGCCATCAGGTTGGTCGGCTGGGGGCGCTGTGCAGCGACTCGTCCAGCCTGAGCAGTTGGTTGTACTTGGCCAGCCGGTCGCCGCGG
Source organism: Streptosporangiaceae bacterium (assembly GCA_035946955.1). Taxonomy (GTDB): domain Bacteria; phylum Actinomycetota; class Actinomycetes; order Streptosporangiales; family Streptosporangiaceae; genus DASYYE01. The sequence goes on from DASYYE010000482.1 coordinate 1,190, forward strand.
CGCGGCCCTCCTACCTTGATCAGTTCCGCGCCCACGGCGACCGCCAGGTCGCACATGGCGGTGTCCTCGGTCTCGCCCGAACGGTGTGACACGGCCAGCACCATCCCGGCCGCGCGGGCTGCGGCCGCTGCGGCGAGGGTGGCGGTGACGGTGCCCGCCTGGCTGAGTTTGAGCAGCACCCCGTCGGCAAGGCTCTGGTCGATCCGCGACTCGTCGGTCGCGAACAGGTCGTCACCGACGATCCGGGTGGACCGGGGGAGCACTGCGCGCAGCCCTCGCCACGCACTGGCCTCCGCGGGGTCGAACGGGTCCTCCAGGTAACTGAGCCCGTAGCTGGCCGCCAGCCGCGCCAGCACCCCCGCGAAGTCCTGGCAGCTGAGTTCGCCGGTGCCGAACCGGTACCGTCCCGGTGTCTGTGCCAGGTGCTCGGCCGCCACGTCCACCCCGAACGTGCACACGCTCGCGTGTCCGGCTGCAGCAGCGGCGTCATTGGCGAGCCCAAGCTGCTCCTCGCTGCCGGCGGGCACCACCAGGCCGCTGGACGCCGACAGCCCAACCGCGGGGAACCGCTGCGCGGCGAGGCGCTCCGCGGCACTGAACACCGCTCCCGCCACCTCGATGTCGCTGCGGAGCCCACCGGTCGCGGGCAGCACCATCACCTGCTGGAACCCCCGGGCAGGCGGGGGGAGGTGGATGCCGCCCGAAAAGACGTTGACCATCAGGGCGGGGACGGCTGGGATGCTCCCCGCCAGCCCTGCGAAGTAGGCGTAGAGCGGGACGCCGCAAGCCGCCGCAGCGGCCCGCGCGAACGCCAGCGAGGCCGCCAGGGTCACATCGGCTCCGGCCTCGCCCGCCTGGTACAGCCCGGCGAGGCGCCCGTCGTAGTCCGCCTGGTCCGCCACAGCTGACCCGGTGAGAGCGGCCTGCAGTGCTGGCGCGCTGAACGTGCCCAGTACCGGCTCGGGCCCGCGGCTGCGCTCCAGCCGTCCCGGCGCGATCGCCCGGGGCGCCGAGCCGGTCCCCTGGTGCCCGGAGCCGAGCGTCAGGTCCACCTCGACGGTGACCCGCGCCCGGGAGTCCAGGATGCCGCGCAGCCGCAGCCCCGAGACCTTCATGTCCGGGCCTCGTCGCGCGGGCCCAGCACGGCCGCCAGCAGGTCGCTGGCGCGACGCACGCCGAGGCCGCCGCTGCGGGCGGCGGACTCACCGAACGTGCTGACGTCATCGGTGCCGGCCAACGGCCCCACTACCGTTGCCGGGACCAGGTCGGCGCTGTGCAGGCCGAGTTCGCATGGTGTTGCGTGGTCGCAGGTCACGACCAGTGTGTCGGCGGGCCCGAGTGCGGCGGCCAGGGGGCCCACGAAGTGCTCGTCGATCTGCTCGATCGCGCTCACCTTGTCGGCTGGCCGGTGGTCGTGGCCAGGTTCGTCCGGCCCCTTGAGATGGACGAAGACCACGTCGGCGGCATCGTCGAGCAACTGCGGGACCAGCAGCCGGTAGTAGTCCGCCTCGCTGCGCCCGGGTGCTTGCCGGGAGTGGGTGAAGCGGGCGCCGATCAGCTGGGCGACGCCCCGTTCGGCGGGTACCTGGCCGTACATGGACAGCGTCAGCCCGGTGCGTCCGGTGAACTGTGGCAGGACCGGGAGCGTGTCTCCGGCGTCGCGCACCAGCAGGAGGTTGGCGGGCAGGCGGCCGGCCACGCGGCGCCGGGCATTGACCTCGCTGCTCTGCATGACCTTGGCGCTGGCGGCGACGAACTCGTTGACCAGCCGGGCGGTGGTGGCGGCCGCGGGGTCCGGCACCTGTGGTGCGCACGACAGCGGGGAAGCAGCAGGGGTGTCGACCGGCACGCCGAAGGGCCCGCGGCTGACAAAGCCCGGGTCGGTGTTGCCCACCTTGCCCGACAGGGGCGTGGTGCGGCTGGTGAGTGCCAGGATGCCCCGGTGGCGGCCGAACCCGGTCAGCCGGAACGTCACGCCGTCGCTCAGCCTGACCTGTTCGGTGATCTCGCTGACCAGTGCCGACTGGTCATCCTCGTCCAGGTCACGGGATGTGCGCCGGTCCAGGCGCCCGGTGTCCGGGTGCCAGCTCGCGAAGTTCACGCGGAACGCCACCGAGTACCCGTCGGGCTGCCAGAAACCCATTCCCAGGCCCTCGAGCGGCCCGCGCCCGGTGTAGTAGGTCACCGGGTCGTAGCCGAGCAGGGCCATCGCACCCGAGTCAGACTCGGGGGGCACGTCAGGCGCGATCACTTCCAGGGCTGCAGAGCTGCCGCGCTGTGCGAGCGCGTCGAGGTGAGGGGTGGCAGCCGCCTCGAACGGCGTCCGGCCCGCCAGGGCGGGCACCGGGCGGTCGGCACCGCCGCACAGGGCCGTGATGACCACGCGCCCCGCGCGGCGGCCGTCAGCCGCGGATGCGCTCATCGATCCCACACTCCTTGATGACCCTGGCCACGGCGCCGGGCACGAGGTGCTCCCACTGCTCACCGGCGGCGATCGCGCGGCGTACCCGGCTGCCGCTGATGGGTTTGTCCGTGCGGCGCCACATCACCTCGGTCCGCAGGCCCAGCGCCTGGAAGCGGCCGAGTTTGGCGTCCCCCCACGCGTCGTAGACGGTGAGGAGGTACACGGCGCCGGGGGGTGCGTAGTGCGCGAGGCGCTCGGGGAAGCTGTGGGGGAAAGGCACTATGCGCAGCCGGTCCCCGGCAACCCTCTCCTCAGCGAGTGCCGCCTCGACCATGAGGTAACGCTCGTAGAACGTGGCTGGGTTCGACTCCGGCCGTCCCCGGTCCGGGTCCGTGGCCTCCTCGGTGGTGGTCCATGGATCGGGGTTGGTGATGCCGACCACCAGGGTGTGGCACCGGGCCACGCCTGCCAGCAGGTACTCCAGGTGCCCGAGGTGCAGCGGCTGGAACCGGCCGTGGATGACCGCCAGCGGGTGTGGTGCCTCGTTCGTCCCCACGGCGCTCACCCGCCTCCCAGGTCCGCCATGACGAACGACCGGAACCTGCGCGCCACCTCAGCTGGTGACACCTTGGGGCGGCCCAGCCCGGCGGCCGACCCCGGCCGGATCGGCAGGTGCACGAATGCTGGCCCGCGGCCCGGCAGGCTGTCCAGCACTGCCACGGACAGGTCGTCCACTGACCGGCACGCGTGGACCTGTGCGTACCCGCAGGCGGCGGCCACGGCGGGGAGGTCCACGGCTGCCGAGAGGGTGCGCTGGCCGCCGGTGGAGTCGTGGACTCCGTTGTCGAGCACGATGTGGACGAGGTTCGGGGGACCGTGCACGCCGAGTGTCGCCAGGCTGCCGAGCCGCATCAGTGCCGCGCCGTCGCCGTCCACCACGACCACGGGCCGCTGGGTGTGCAATGCGGCACCAAGGCCGACGGTGGCTGCCGACCCCATCGCGCCGACCATGTAGAAGTGCTGCTCCCGGTCGTCGAGCGTGTACAGCTCCCGGCTGCACTTGCCGGTGGTGGACACCACCGCGGCAGTGGGGGGCAGGTCTTTGAGCAGCCGCTCCAGCGCCTCGACGCGGGTCGGCGGCCCCCCGCTGGGCTCGTACCGGGTCAGCGTCGGCGTCCCCGGCGCCGGTGGCGCTTCGTCCAGCGGCTCGTCGGCGACCGTGCCCTTGGCCAGGATGAAGCCATAGGGCAGGGACCGCCGTTCGAGCGAGTCCCGGCAGGTCTCCAGGGCGGCCCGCACCTGCTCGGCGCTGCCGGGCACCAGTGCCCACTCGAGGTCACACAGCCGGAACAGGTCCGGTGTGATGCGGCCCATCAGTTCGTGCTGCGGCTCGTCCGGCTCACCAGGCCGGCCACGCCACGTCGCGATCACCACCGCGGGTATCCGGGCCGGGTACATCAGCGACGTCAGCGGGTTGGTCATGTTGCCGAGGCCGGAGTTCTGCGTGATGGCGCAGCCGAGGCCGCCGGCCAGCCAGGCACCCGCGGCGACCGCCACGGCCTCGCCCTCCTGGGTCACGCTCAGGTAGCTCACGCCGGGGTCGCTGATCACCCGGTTGATGAACGGCGTGAGATAAGAGCATGGGACACCGGCGACGGCGCTCACACCGAGGTCGGTGAGCCCGGCTAGCAGGGTGTCGGCACTGATCATCGGCTGGCCTGCTCGGAGCCTGTGTTCCCGCTGGCGTAGAGGACCTCGTCCTCCTCCAGCTTCTGGTACTGGAACAGGCTGAAAACCTCCTTGAGTGGCGCCACGTGCTGTTCGACCCCGGCCAGGCCGCCGTCGGCGCGGATCTGCTGGCACACGTCTCGCATCGCGGTGAATGCCGCCCGCATGCTGTGGTTTGCCCAGATACACCCCGCGATGCCGAGCTCGCGGAAGTCGTCAACGGTCGGTGTGCAGTAGGTCGTAGGGGCTACGACGACCGGCACCCGCCTGTCCCACTGCGCCATGAACTCGGCGATCTGCACCGGCGTGGACACCTTGGAATGGATGAACAGCGCGTCGGCGCCAGCGGTGACATAGGCGTCGGCCCGGCTCAGTGCCTCCGCCACGGGGAGCCCCGCGATCAGCGCCTCGGTCCGGGCGACGACGACGAAGTCCGGGTGACGCTGTGCGTCCTTGCAGGCCCGGATCTTTCCGGCGAACTCACCGGCTGGCACCAGCTGGTGCCCGCTGTCGCCACCGACAAAGGAGTTCATCTTGGGGAACTTCTTGTCTTCGATGCAGACTCCGGCCGCACCGACCCGCTCGGCGCGGGCGGAGAAGCGCCGGGCGGTGTTGAAGTTGCCGTAGCCGGCGTCGCCGTCCACGAGGATGGGGACAGGCACCGCCTCGGTCATGGTGGCGACCAGGGTGAGCAGTTCCGTCCACGATGCCTCGTCGCTGTCGCGGACACCCATCGCCGTGGACATGCACAGCCCGGACGCCCACAGTGCTTCGAAGCCCTCCGCCACGGCGATGCGCGCACTCAAGCCGTCGTGGACTCCCATGAGCTGGCACGGCGTCGTGCCGTGCAAACATTCCCTCAGCCGCCTGCCAGGCGTAGCCAAAGAGCTGGGATCACCACTCACGGCGCCGGTGACGTGCACGGATACCTCCAGATGCGGGAAGCGGCTCGGACGGGGGGACACGGTCGCTCAGGCGACTCGGGATTCGGGCGGGTGCAGGCCCTCGCGCAGCACCGAACGGACGCCAGCGGCGACCCGGCGCCGCAGGCTCTCCTCCGACTCCGCCGACAGGAATGCCCGGTGTGAACTCACGACGACGTCGTCGCGGCCGAGGAGCTTGCGCGCCACCGGGCAGCGGTTCGGGTCCTCGGGGGAGAAGACGTCAGAGGCGAAGCCGCCAAGCCGCCCATCCTCCAGGGCACTGAGCACACAGCCGGGGTCAACGAGCGCGCCCCGTGCGGTGTTGACGAGCAGGGCCCTTGGCTTGACGTGGTCGAGTGCCGTGCCGCCGATGAGGTGGCGCGTCTGGCCGGTGAGGGCGCAATGCAGCACGATGGCGTCACAGCGGGAGAGCAGGTCGCCGAGTGACCCCACGCGGAACACGCCGTAGCCCGCCATCACGTCATCGGGGACGTACGGGTCCACCGCGAGTACCTGCCGGTAGAAAGGCTGGAGCTTGCGTGCGGTCACCCGGCCGATGCGGCCGAACCCGACGATGCCGACGTCGCACGCGGACGTGCGGCGCGGGATCCCGCCGCGGTGGATGCCCCACTGGTCGGCGCGCACCAGACGGTCCTGCACACACACGCCGCGTTCGAGCGCGAGCAGCAGGGCCACGGTGTGCGTGCTCACCTCGGCGCCGCAGTAGTCGGGGATGTTGAAGCCGGCGATGCCGCTACGGGCCAGCAGCGGCAGGTTGAGGTTGTCCACTCCCACGCCGGATCGCGCAATGACCTTGCACCGGGGGCTGACGGCCGCGACGAGTTCCTCGGTGACCTCGGCTCTGTAGACGACCAGTGCGTCCGCACCCCGCACGTAGTCCAGGAACTCCTCTCCCGCAGTGACGTAGCCGCCGCCGTCGCGGGGGCCGATGTCGAGGACGACATCAGGCCCGAGGACGGACCGCTCGAGGTCGGCCAGTGAGGGGTCCAGTTGCCCCTGGGCGTCCAGGGCCCAGGCGGGGTCCGTGTACACCACGCGCATGTGGGCGCTCCTCACTCGTAGCCCCAGCCGGACAGGTCGCGCCGTCCCCTGCGCAGGGTGCGCGCGGGTTCGAAGGTGCTCGAGAGTTCGAGCCAGTCGAGGTAGCTGACATGTGCGCCGGACCCGAACTTCAGGACCGCCCCATCACCCCGCCAGCGGTGACGGACGAAGGGGCCGACCCAGGCGGAGCCGTCCGCGGTGAGCCCCACTGACCTCACCGACTCCCGGTCCTCCCACTCCAGCGTGAGGTGGCCGTCGATGACGACGTAGTGGGTCTCCGTGTGGTCGACGAAGTCCCCGGCCTCCGCCGCCTCGCGCACCCGCAGGAACGTGCCCGCGAGGTCGGGCAGGTGCGCCGCGGCCGCCATCGACGCGGCCTGGTAACCACCCCACTGGCGCTGCCCGGCGCGCGCGTCCTCGACCGTGGCCCAGGTCTTGCCCACCGCGTCGCGCTGGCCATCGGGGGGGAGGAGGAACCGGTAGTCGAACCCGATGGCCCGGCCCAGGCAACGCAGCACGGCCATCCCGTCCGCGGACAGCGGGGCCGTGAGCGCCTCCTCCAGGTGGGCCAGTGGGATCCCCGCCACCGCAGCGGCTGAGGCGCGCGTGTGGACACGGCGGGCCAGCACCGTGTCGAGCAGCACTCCGGCGCTCACGTGGCTGGACAGCGCACCGACCGCCTCGTCGAAGGCAGGCCCTGACCACGTGTTGGCGTCGGTGACGAGCGCGGCGAGGTTGGAGTGCGCGGTGTAGGACACGATCCGCGCGGGCCGGCCGCTCGCCAGGGAGTAACTGTGGGGGCAGTACGAGGGCTCGATGTAGGAGTCGCCGGTGATCCAGCGGTCGTGCCCGGTGTTGGCCGCCAGTACCTGCCAGGTCTCGGGGGTGAGCTCCTCACCCCAGCGGCCGTGGATGTCCCCCGGGCCGAGGTTCACGGTGATGGCCGGCTCCAGGTGGCCGTTGTTCAGGGCGGGCAGGCGGTCTGCGGGGCAGAGGATGTCCAGGATGACGGGGGCGACCCGCCCGTCAGGTGCGGCCAGTGTGTAGTAGTTGTAGAAGTGGATGCCGTCCCGCTGGATCGGCCGCCGGGACGCGCGCATGCGCTCGGCGCTGTGGTGCACGACAGTGAGCTCCAGGTCTGCGGCAGCCTCGAGTTGTGACGGTGCCACACTCAGGGCACACGCGACGGCGGCGGCGTCCTTCTCGCCAAGCTCGCCACCTTGCCCGCCCAGGATCGCCTGCAAGACGTCGACGCTCAGGCCGGCCAGGTCCGCTGCCTGCGCCACCGTGTACTTACGGGCGTTCAGCCAGTGTGCGAGCTTGAACGAGTCCAGTCTCATGTCTCCTCCGTCTCAGCTCTCTCACCCAGGAGGCGGCCGAGCGACTCTCTGTCCAGCCGGCGTGGGTTGTCGTGACAGCGGGGGTAGGACAGGGCGTCCGCGGCGACGGTGCGGTGGTCCAGGTCCAGGTCGTCCAGGCGGGCGAGCCCGCAGGCGTGCAGGAATGACTCCACGCGCGCGGCGGCCCGCTCGGGGGTGCCGCCGAGTGCCTGCGCGAGGCCGCCGAGGACGCTGCGGACGTACCGGTGGCCGCGCGGGTCGGCGCAGTCGCCGGGGCCGGCCTCGGAGTTGAACCGCAGCATCCTGCCCAGGCTCGTCCCGCACGCGTGGCCATGCGCGAGGCCCAGGCGCAGCGTCAGCGAGTAGGAGATGGCATGGCAGGAGGAGGTCTGCGCCACCGCGATCGCCCGGCCGGAGTTGTGGCCGGCGCGTTGCAATGTCGCGAGGACCGTGGTGTCCAGATCGTCGTCACGGACCCGGTGGAGGACCTGGGCGGCCAGGGTGACCGCTTCCGTCCCCCACCGCAGCGATGCCTCGGTCGAGTTGACCGACCATGCTGCCTCCGCGCCCTGGCACAGGGTGTCGAGGAGCCCCGCCGCCAGGCTGGCCCGCCCCAGGCCGACCAGGAGCCCGGGGTCGAGCACGACCGCGTCCGGGCGCAGCCGCGGGCCGCGCAATGACAGCTTGCGCGAGGACGCCAGATCCCACAACGTGGCGAACGGTGTGACTTCCGCCCCCGTACCCGGGGTGGTGGGCACGGCGATGACCGTGACCTGGGAGGCGGGGCCGCTGCCGTGCTGTGGTGTCGCGCAGGCGGCCCTGACCAGGCCGGCGTCCACCGGCCCGGCCGGTGCGAGCGCGGCGGCGGCCTTTGCGGCGTCCAGCACGGTGCCGCCGCCGATCGCCACCACGACGTCAGCTCGGGCTGACCGCAACTGGCCAGCGAGTGTCGCGACGCTGCCGGGTGTGACGGGTCCGTCATGGACCACCAGCGTGGGGCGGAGCCAGGCGAGTACCTCCATGACGTCAGGCGCCCATGTCCTTGTCTGGAACGTCGGTCCCACGACCTGGACGACACGTGCCTGCCGCCCGCCGAACCGGTTGGTGAGGCTGGTGACCTCACGGACCGTCCCAGGGCCGAGGACCACCAGGGGGTCGCCGGCCCCCGCCGCCCTCGCCCGCCCCGTCATGGTCATCGGCGCCCCCGTTACTCGCTCAGCAGGGCCCGGAGGGCGTAGGGCATGGTGCCGCCGTGGCGGAAGTAGTCCGCTTCGCGTGGCGTGTCGATCCGCACGACCGCGTCGAAGCACGTGTCCCCGGCGCGCACGCGGAGCGACCTCGGGAGGGAGCCGGCGAGGTCACCGACCCCGGTGATGTCGACTGTCTCGGTGCCGGTGAGCCCTAGCGCCCGTGCGTTCTCACCGGGTGGGAACTGCAGCGGCAGGATGCCCATGGCGACCAGGTTCGACCGGTGGATACGCTCGAACGACTCCGCGACCACGGCGCGGACCCCAAGGAGGGCGGGCCCCTTGGCGGCCCAGTCACGCGACGACCCCATCCCGTACTCTCTTCCGCCGAGGATGACCAGGGGAATGTCTGCCCGCTGGTACGCGACGGCCGCGTCGTAGACCGTCGTCACCTCGCCCGTCAGCTGGTTGACCGTGTGACCGCCGCGGGTGCCGGGCACGAGCAGGTTGCGCAGGTTCGGGTTGGCGAACAGGCCGCGGACCAGTACTTCGTGGTTGCACCGCCGTGCCGCGTAGGAGTTGAACTGCTCGCGGGGGATGCCCAGGCCCGACAGGTACTCGCCAGCGGGCGAGCGCGGGTCGATGCGCCCGGCTGGCGAAATATGGTCGGTCGTGACCGAGTCGCCGAGACTGACCAGTACCCGCGCGCCCAGGATGTCGTGCAAGGGTGGCGGGTCCGCGGTGATGGCGGCCACGTACGGGGGCGGCTTGATGTAGCTGGAGGCCGGGGACCAGGAGTAGCGCGCGCCCCGGGCCACGGGGAGTGCTCGCCAGCGCTCGTCGCCCCGCATGAGCTGGGCGTAGACCGTACCGTGGGAGTCTGGTCCCGCGGCTGCCGCAACTGCCTGTGCGACCTGCTGGGAGTCTGGCCAGACGTCGGCCAGGTAGATGGGCCGTCCCCCTGCCCCGGTGCCCAGCGGTTCGGTGGTGAGATCGATGTCCATCGTGCCCGCCAGGGCGTAGGCGACGACGAGCGGCGGGGAGGCGAGGTAGTTCATCCGGACGTCTGGATGGACCCGGCCCTCGAAGTTGCGGTTGCCCGACAGCACAGCGACGCAGGCCAGGCCCGCGTCACGGACCACACCGCTGACCGACGCCGGCAGTGGCCCGGAGTTCCCGATGCAGGTGGTGCAGCCGTAGGCCACCAGCGCGAAGCCCAGCTTCGCCAGGTACCCGTCGAGACCCGCGCGTGCGAGGTATTCCATGACTACGGCCGACCCTGGCGCCAGTGTGCTCTTCACCCATGGCCGCGGCTGCAGGCCAAGCTCGACCGCCTGCTTGGCCAGCAGGCCTGCGGTGATCATCAGTAACGGGTTGGCCGTATTGGTGCAGGAGGTGATGGCCGCGATCACGACCACGCCGTCGGCGAGCTCGTGGCAGGTTCCGTCCGGTGCCGCCCAGCGTGCGGCCCGTCGCTGGCCGCCACTGAATTCCCGGACAGCCTGGCGGAACGCGGGGCGTGCGGAGGTGAGCGGGATCCTGTCCTGTGGCCGCCGGGGGCCCGCGATGGAGGTCACGACCGACGACAGGTCGAACGAGAGTCGTTCGCTGTAGCGGAAGCGCGCCACCTCGGCGGGATCGTGCCACAGTCCAAGCTCCTGGGCGTAGGACCGGACCAGCCGGAGCTGCCGCTCCGGGCGCCCGGTGGCGTGCAGGTACCGCACGACCTCGTCGTCGATCGGGAACAGTGCGGATGTGGCGCCGAACTCCGGGCACATGTTGGCGATGGTCGCCCGGTCCGCGGCGGACAGGGCGGCGACGCCTGGGCCGGAGAACTCCAGGAAGGCGCCGACGACACCGTGCTCGCGCAACTGCTGGGTGAGGGACAAGACGATGTCCGTCGCGGTCACGCCGTCTCCTGGGCGGCCGGTCAGCTCGCAGCCGATGACCCGTGGGGTGAGCAGGGACAGCGGCTGGCCGAGCAGGGCGGCGGTCGCTTCGAGGCCACCGATGCCCCAGCCGAGGACGCCGAGCCCGTTGACCATGGGGGTGTGTGAGTCGGTGCCGACCACCGTGTCGGGGTAGATGACCCCGTCTCGGTTGATGACCACCTGGGCGAGGAGTTCCAGGTTCACCTGATGGATGATGCCGGTGTTGGGCGGCACGACACGCAGGCCGTCGAAGGCGAGCTCGGCCCAGCGCAGCAGTTCGTAACGTTCCCGGTTGCGCTCGTGGTCGAGCGCGGCGTTGCGGGCGAACGCATCTGGCACGCCGGACACATCGGCCATGACCGAGTGGTCCACCACCAGGTCCGCCGGAACCCTCGGGGTGACCACACCCGGGTCGCCGCCGAGCCGCGCGCATGCCTCCCGCAGGGCGGCGAGGTCCACCAGGCAGGGGATCCCGCTGGAATCCTGCATCACCACTCTGGCCGGATGGAAGAGGACCTCCCGGGGCGGGCCGGCCGGGTCCCACGACGCGAGCGACCTGATGTCCTCGGGCGTCACCTGCACGCCGTCCTCGTGCCGCAGCAGGTTCTCCAGCAGGATACGCAGGCTGTAGGGAAGGGTGCCGGCGCCCGGGATGACGTTGATACGAAACACGTCGAGTGGTTCGCCAGAGAAATTCAGTGAATGCCGGGACTTGAACAACGTGGGGCTTCCCCCCTGTTCGTTGCCGTCTGCCATACGTCCTCTCCACTGGCATTCACCGTGAAGTAACCGGAATGTCATCATGGTCACCCGAGCCCGGGGGACACACCAGACCAGGCGACGTTCCGGTTCCGGCCAAATCCGGCACAACCACCTGTCCGAAACCGGACACGGCCGCTAGCGGACTCGATGACGTGGGTGCGCCGCGAAGATACTGATGGCCTGCCCCTTCCGGCGTACTGGGAACTGAGGAGTGCAGAGCCATGGGCCACCACACCGTCGCAGTCATACCCGGCGACGGGATAGGCCCCGAGATCGTGGCGAGTGCCCTTGACGTGCTCCGCGTGGTCGCCGGGGGCTCACTGGACATCGTGGTCGAGGAGGCGGGCGCGGACCATTACCTCGCTACGGGCGAGGTGCTGTCCGCGGCGGCGCTCGAACGGATCAAGGACCGCTATGACGCGGTCCTCAAGGGCCCCGTGGGACGGCCCGACGTCCGCAACCCGGACGGCACCGAGGCGGGTGTCCTGAGCGGCATCCTCCGCGGCGCGCTGGACACCTACGCCAATGTGCGGCCCGTCGCCACCATGGGGGGCGGCCCTGGCCGGATCGACTACGTCATCGTGCGGGAGAACACCGAGGGCCTGTACGCGTCGAGGGGGCTCGGGGTGGGCAACGACCGGGTCCGGGTGGACCAGTTGCTGGTCACCCGTGAGGGCGTGGAGCGGGTGGTCAGGTATGCGTTCCGCCTCGCCGGCAGCCGCCGCGGCGCCACGGCCGACGGGGTGTCGCGGGTGACCTGCGTTGACAAGAGCAATGTGCTGCGCAGCCACGCGTTCTTCCGTGCTGTCTTCACCGAGGTGGCACGGGAGTTCCCGGACATCGAGGCCGACTACTGCTACGCGGATGCCGCAGGCCACGATCTGGTCGCCGCGCCGGGCCGCTTCGACGTCCTCGTCATGGAGAACTTCCTCGGTGACATCCTCAGCGATGTCGGAGCCGCCACAGTGGGCGGGCTTGGCATGTGCCCCGGCGGGAACATCGGCGACACCCATGCCTACTTCGAGCCGGTCCATGGCAGCGCGCCCGGACTCGCGGGGAGCGGCACGGCGAACCCGACCGCGCAGATCCTGGCCGCGGCGATGATGCTGGACTACCTGAGCGAGCACGACGCCGCCGAGGCGGTCCGTCACGCGGTGACGGAGGTCTTCACCCAGGGGACGGTCACCCTGCTGCCCTCCGGCTGCCCGGCGGGAGGCACCAAAGCGGTCACCGACGCGGTGACCGCGGCCCTGCCACGCCACGCGGCACCCAGTGCCGGGTGAGGCATCCGTCACGAGGTCTAGGCCGGCAGGCTCTCCCATTCCTTGCGCATGTACTCGTCGGTGGCGGCGAGGAGCCGGGCCAGCGGCGCACACGTACGGGGCACGGCGGAGAGCACCGGGACCACCTCGGCACCCCGGAGCCGTTTGGCCTCCAGCGCCATGGGCCCGATCAGGAGCCGTTTCGCCCCCCGGCGGTAGGCGAGTTCGATCGGCAGGTAGTAGCACGCATTGAAATACCCGGCTACCTCACGTGCCTGTGGGTTCCGCATACCTGCGCTGTAGGCCAGGATGTCGGACTCACCTGTGACGAGGCAGCAGGAGGCGACAGGGACACCATCGACCTCCACCAGGCACAGCGCGAAGTCGTCGCCGACGCCCGCCAGCAGGCGGCGGTAGACCTCCACGATCTCCGCCAGCGGCACGTCGTCGTCGCCCCGCTGGAGATAGGCCTGGGCTGCCAGCTCACACGCGTCAGCCAGGTGGGGCTGCGCGTCGGCACCGAAGACGATCCGGCCACGGCCGCCCTGCTCGAGGGCACGCATTTCGCGGCGCACGTTCTGCCTGCGGTGTCCGGGCAGGGCGGCCAGGTAGTCCTCGACGCTGTCGCCGGGTAGGTCGATGACCGCGTACAGGTCGGTGATGCCGGTGACGAACCCCAGGTCGGGCAGTAGCCCGAGCAGTGGGTCACCGGGTGAGCAGTGCAGCACCGACGGCACCGCGCCAGCGTCCGTGGCGGCCCGCACGACCTCGGCGAGCAGCTTCTGCACCTCGCCGTCGCTGGCGGGGCCCGCGGTGATGAGCGGAGAGACGTACCCGTTCGCGGCCAGCACCACCTGGTGGTGACTGGCCGCGCGGGCCTCAGCCACGCCCACCGGGTCAGCCTCGACACCGGCCACCAGGCCCGCACACACATCGACGGCATTCATCCGGGGCAGGACCCCGTCTCCGGTGATCCAGCGCGTCCACAGCGCGGGGCCGTCGGGGGCACCGGCGAACCAGAGACTGTCGCCGTCCCGGCGCGTGCCGCGTGCCCAGCCGAGACTCTGCCGCGGGTCAGCGGCCCGGTCCGGCCACCAGGCGGGGCGTTCCGTGGCGTCGGCCACGGCTTGGTACGGGTACAGCAGGTCCGGGACGATCACTGGGCCTCCTCTGGCTCGTGCCGTTCAGTAGTGACGAGGCCGCCTTCCCGCAGGTCGCTGACAAGCGCGCCGCACAGTGACGCTTCCTGGCCGGCCAGGAAGAAGTGCCCGCCTGGCACTACCCGGGCACGGAAGGGCCCGCGGGTGTGCCGCTGCCAGGCCGCGAGCTCGTCCGGGGCCGGGTGGGTGTCCTCTGCGCCCCCGAAGACCGACAGTGGGACTTCGAGCGGCGGGCGCGGCTGGAAGATGTACCGGTCGAGCATGGACACGTCGGCACGGAAAGCGGGAAGGGCGAAGTCCAACACATCCTGGTGGGACACCTCATCCGCCACGAGACCGCCCGGCTGCCGCAGCTTCGCGACGAGTTCGGTGTCGGAGCGCTCCCGGTCGCCGTCGCGTGCGCCGAGCAGGTGCGGGGGGCGGAGCGCGCTGACGAACAGATGCGCGGGCGGGTGCCCCCGCTCGGCGAGTAGCTGGGCGAGTTCGAAGGCGACGAGGCCGCCGAAGCTGTGGCCGAAGAGCACCCACGGGAGGTCCGCCAGCGGCCACAGGGCCGTGCTCACGGCCTCCACCAGTGCTGGCAGTTCCGCGGACGGCGGCTCGCTCAGCCGGGTCTGCCGCCCGGGGAGCTGGACGGCGCAGAGGTCCACTTCGGCGGGCAGCCGCGCGCGCCAGCCCCGGTACAGCGATGCGCCACCGCCAGCGAACGGGAAGCACAACAGCCGGGTGGTGGCACGGCCGGACGGGCGGTGACCGAGCAGCCAGTCATCGACTGAACTGACGGACGCCACACCGGGACGGTCCTGCCCCACGATCGCCGCTGCCAGTCCGGCCACGGTGGGGTGCTCGAACACCAGCCGCGCCGCAAGGGCGCGGCCGAACTCCTCGCTCAGCCGCGCCGCGAGCGGGGGGACCAGCAGGGAGTGCCCGCCCAGCTCAAAGAAATTGTGGTACGCCCCCACGGGGCCCACGCCGAGGACCTGCGCCCAGGCGTCGGCGACACGCTGCTCCGCGGGTGTGCGGGGTGGCGTGTAGTCACCGGCCGTGGCGGTGTTCGCCCCTTCGGGCGCAGGCAACTCCGCCCGGTCGAGCTTGCCGTTCGTGGTCAGCGGGAAGCGGTCGAGCACGACGAATGACGACGGGACCATGTGCGACGGGAGCCGCCTGGCCAGGCCCGACCGTAGCTCGTCGTGACCGGGGGCCGCCCCGGGAGCAGGCACCACGTACCCGACGAGACGTTGCTCCCCGGCCACGCCGTCCCTGAGCACCACCGCCGCCTCACGGACCCGAGGCTGGTCGAGGAGGGTGTGCTCGATCTCCCCGAGCTCGATCCGGAAGCCGCGGAGCTGCACCTGGCTGTCCGCCCGGCCGCAGAAGACCAGCTCCGAGCCGGCCCGCCGGAACGCGAGGTCCCCGGTGCGGTACAGCCGGCTGCCCGGGGGCCCGAACGGGTCGGGGCAGAAGCGCTGTGCGGTCAGGCCAGGGCGGCGCAGGTAACCACGGGACACACCGGCACCGCCGACGTACATCTCGCCGATGACGCCCGTGCCGACCGGCTCCATGTCCGGGTCCAGCAGGTACACCCACAGGTCGTCCAGTGGCCGCCCGACCGGGCTGTCGGCGAGTTCCGTGTCGTCGGTGGCCAGTGCCCGCTCGGTCACATGCACCGTTGTCTCGGTGATGCCGTACATGTTCACGAGCCGGGGACGTGCGTCGCCGTAGTGGGCGAACCAGGCCCGCAGCGCCCGGGGGTCAAGTGCCTCGCCGCCAAACACGACGAGGCGCAGTGACGTCGCGGGGAAACCGGCGCTCTCCGCCGCGGTGGCGAGCTGCCGGAACGCCGACGGTGTCTGGCTGAGGACAGTGACGCGCTCGGCGGTGAGCAGGCGCAGGAAGGCCTCGGGGTCGCGGCTGACCCCCCAGGGGACCACCACGAGCCGCCCGCCGTGCAACAGGGCGCCCCACAGCTCCCAGACCGAGAAGTCGAACCCGAAGGAATGAAAGAGCGCCCACGTGTCGTCCGGGCAGAAGCCATAGCCCGGTGTGGTGACGCGGAACAACCGGGTCACGTTCGCGTGGCTGACCACGACGCCCTTGGGACGGCCCGTCGATCCCGAGGTGTAGATCACGTAGGCCGCGTTGTCCGGGTGGATGCCGGCCGCGGGGGCGTCATCGGGCTCGTCGCCGAGACTGGCATCGGTGTCCAGGGCCAGGTACGCCCCCCCGTACCCGGTGAGGAGGTCACGGAACTCCGCAGCGCCCACGACGAGCCGGCAGCCGGCGTCGGCGAGGGTGAACTGGAGCCGCTCCGGTGGGTAGGTGGGGTCGAGGGGCAGATAGGCGCCGCCTGCCTTGAGCACGGCCAGTATCGCCACCGCCACGTTCACATCGCGGCCGACGCACACACCCACCAGCGTCTCGGGGCCCGCCCCCAGCTTCCGTAGCCGGTGGGCCAGCCGGTTGGCGGTCCTGTCGAGCTCGTCGTAGCTGAGGCTGCGGGCCGGGTCAGCGACTGCCGTCCGGGTGCCGAACCTGCGCACGGCGTCGGCGAACAGTTCCGGCAGGGCAGGCAGAGCCTCTTCCACCCGCGGTCGTTGCGGTGCGGGGGTGAGCCGCGCCCGCTCCGCAGCACCGGTGAGTTCCAGGGCGCCGACCGCGCGGTCCGGGTCAGCCATGGCGGCGCCCAGCAGGTTCACCAGGTGCCGGCTCATCCGTTCGAGCCGGTCAGGGTCGAAGAGGTCGGTGTCGTACTCCCACACGCCCCCGATCTCATCGCCGTGCTCGCGCAGGTACAGAGTCAGGTCGAACTTGGCCGTGCCGCTGGCGGTCGCCCCCCCGCCGTCACGGCGGAACCGCCCGCCCCCGGCGCCACCGCCGTGGGTGTTCTGGAATGCGAACACCGCCTGGACCAGCGGGTTGTAGGCCAGGCTCCGCTCCGGGCGCAGCGCCTCGACCAGCTTCCCGAACGGCAGGTCCTGGTGGCCGAACGCGTCCAGGGCCGTCTCGCGGACCCTGCGTGTGAGCTCCCGGAACGTTGGCCGCCCGGACAGGTCGCACCGCAGTGGCACGGTCTGGACGAACAGGCCGACGAGGGGTTCGACATCACGCTGGGTGCGGTTCGCCACCGGTGTCCCCACCACCATGTCCGGGTAGCCGGTGTAGCGGTGGAGCAGTGCGGCGAACCCGGCGAGAGTGACCATGAACAGCGTGGCGGACTCGCTCTGTGCGAAACCGCGCAGCGCCGCCGACAAGGACGCGGGCAGGGCGAAGCCGTGCTCCGCGCCACGGCCGGACCGGATCGCTGGACGGGGCCGGTCGGACGGCAGTTCGAGCAGGGGCGGCGCACCCGCAAGCCGCTGCCGCCACCACGAGACCAGGCTGTCCAGGCGCTCGCCACGCAGCCGGTCGCGCTGCCACGTGGCCCAGTCGGCATAACGCAGGGTGAGTTCGGGCAGTGGCGACGGGTGCCCGGCCGCGAAGGCCGGGTACAGCACCTCCAGTTCATTGAAGACCAGGTCGATGGACCACCCGTCAGCGACGATGTGGTGCACGGTGAGCAGCAGCCGCCACTCCGCCTCGTCGACCCGCACCAGGCGGGCCCGCAGCAGTGGGCCCCGCGCCAGGTCGAAGGGAGTGGCGGCCTCCTCGTCCGCGCAGGCCCGTGCCCTGTCCCTCGCCTGAGCCAGGGTCGGCGCGCGGGCATCCGTGACGGGAAAGGTGAGGGGGTGTGGTGGCGTCACCGTGGCGAGCGGCCTGCCGTCGGACACCGGGAAGACCGTCCGCAGCGCCTCGTGCCTGCGTACCACCTCGCTGAGGCAGTGCCCCAGCACACCGGCATCGAGTGCCCCGGTGACCGTCGCGGCGACCGGGATGTTGTACGCCGCACTGCCCGGCTGGAGCTGGTCGAGGAACCACAGCCGTTCCTGGTCGAGGGACAGCGGGAACGAGGTGGTGGCCGCCTGCGCACGCAGCGGCACCTCGGCGGGAGTGCCGACGGGGCCAATGGCCGCGCCTAGGAAGGGCACGAGCCCATCGATGGTCGGGTGCTCGAAGATCGTCCGCAATGGGAGGGCGGTGCCGAACTCCTCCCGTAGCCTTGCGACGATCGTGGCCGCGGTGACCGAGGTCACGCCGAAGTCGAAGAGGTTGTCAGCTGGGCCAACCCGGTCAACGCCGATCACCTCAGCCCAGACGCGTGCCGCCCGCTCCGCCACGTTTCCCGGCGCCGTCTCCGCAGTGGTGGCCGAAAGTGGACTGTCCGGTTTCGGACTGTCCATTACGGCCAACGCCAGCGGAGGGTACCATTGCTCTTCCCCCCCGGTATGGTGACGGTAAAAACCCGTTGTAGCATCACCTATCCCCCTGGTAGATCACAACCGTTGAACCCGTTATGCCAGCCAGAGTATATGGTGAAAGCGCGGGGTCTTGACGGGAGTAGCGGCGTTGAGTGTCAACGGGGTTTCTGAACGGATTTCCATAAGCAGCCCGGACCAGCCGGGCCGGGCGGTCCGTGGCGGTCGGCGTGCCGGGGGCGGGCACCGGCGTGCGCCGGTGGGCAGTGCGCCTGGGCGGCGGGACCCGGGGGCGGCACCCCGCCACGCCCGGCCACCTCAGGCGAGCCTGGGTGGTCATGCCAGAGGTGTCCAGTTCGTCCCGCATGGCCGTCACGCGAAGGGTGCCCGAAGCGCCTTCCCGGCGTCCCCGCAGGCGGCGGGTGGTACGCAGGCGCGCTCCCGACTGGCCGGGCTGGTACCTCGCGATGCCATCGTCCGGCGGATGGGCATCATGGCCGCCATCGACTCCGCGGGCACAGGCGCCTTCCTCTCCGTATCCGCCATCTTCCTGACGCGTTCGGTGGGCCTGTCCGTCGCACAGGTCGGTCTCGGCCTCGGGTGCGGGGCCGCGGTCGGGCTCTTCACCACCGTGCCGGTCGGGGGTTTAGCAGACAGGTACGGGCCCCGGCGGGTGCTGGTGGGCGTCAGTCTGTGGCGCGCGGCATGCTACGTCGTCTACCCGTTCGTGACCAGTTTCGCCACCTTCGCCGCCCTCGTCTGCGTGCTCGGCCTGGTCAACGAGGTCGCCGCTCCCATGGAGCAGGCCATGGTCAGCCGGGCGGTGCCCCCGGATGACCGGGTCCACACCATGGCGGTCATGCGGTCGCTGCGCAATGTTGGGTTTACCGTCGGTGTGCTCCTGGGTGGCGTGGCGCTCGTGGCGGACAACTGGACGGCGTACGCCATCGTCCTTTTCGCCAACGCCGCCTCCTTTGTCATTTTGGCCGTCATAGCCGTCACCCTCCCCCTTGCCGCGGCCACTGGCTCGGCACGGGCGCGGCGCGAAATATCGCTCAAGGTTCTTGCCGACCGGCCTTTCCTGGTGCTCACCGGCATCAACGCGATACTGACGTTGCACATGCCATTGCTCAGCGTTGGCATCCCTTTGTGGATCGCGGAGCACTCGCATGCTCCCCGGGCGATAGTCGGCCCGTTGCTCGTGGTCAACACGATCCTCTGCATCACGTTGCAGGTCCGGGCCAGCCGTGGCTCGGACTCCCCGCCGGGCGCGGCGCGGCGGCTCAGGCAGGCGGGGCTGGCGCTGGCGGTGTGCTGCCTGCTGCTCGCGCTCCTGCCGCGGCTTGGCATGGTGCCCGCCATCGCGCTGCTGGTCGCGGCCATGGTCGCGCTGACAGGCGGCGAGCTCTGGCAGTCCGCGGGTGGCTGGGGACTGTCCTACGCGCTGGCCAGACCTGGGCAGGAGGGGGCCTACCTGTCGATGTTCTCGCTCGGGGCGGCGGTCCAGCAGATCGCGGCACCTGTGCTGGTGGCCACCGTGGTGCAGGTCGGCACGGTGGGCTGGGTGGGGCTCGCGGCGCTGGTCGCCGTCACCGGGCTGATCGCACCCCTGACCGCCACCTGGGCGTCACGGTCCATGCGGCCGGAGAGGAGTGATGAGTCGCTATGCGAGACCGCAGCCTAGGCCCAGTCATCCTCGTAGGGGCCGTCCCGGCAGAGGGCCCCCAGACCTTGTACGACCTGGGGATACCGTTCCACCTCGTGCTCGACCCCGAGGACACCGCCCCGGGGCGTATCCCTGGCGTGGCCGACGTCATGACGCTCCCCTACAAACGGGACCCGCTGAGCGTCCTCGATGCCGCCGCGCTGGCACCCGTCAGCGGCGTCCTGTCGTTCACCGAGTACGGGCTGTTTCCCGCGGCCATCCTCGCCGAGTCGCTCGGCCTCCCGACGGTGCCGGCCGCCACCGTGGCGAGGACGCGTAACAAGCTGCTCATGCGGCAGGCACTACACGGCGTGCTGGACCAGCCCGCGTTCGGGGTGGTGGGACGGACCACACCAGCACCGGAGCAGTTGCCCATCATCGTCAAGCCCGCGGACGGGTCAGGGAGCCGTGGTGTCGAGTACATCGAGGACCTCGGCACCTACCTCCGGCGCGAACCTGACCTCCAGGGGTTCCTGTGGGAGCAGTACCTGACGGGGACGGAGTTCAGCGTCGAGACGGTCAGCTTCGAGGGTGAGCACCACATCGTGGGGATCACCGAGAAGTTCACCGTGGGTGAGCGCTCATTCGTCGAGCTGGGACACCTCGTACCGGCCCAGCTCCCCCCGGACCAGGAAGCGGAGGTCAGGCGGACGGTACCAAAGGTCCTGGACGGGCTCGGGATCGACCGGGGAGGTGCACATACGGAGGTGATGGTCACTGGCTCGCATGTCTTCCTGATCGAGACACACACCCGCCCGGGGGGAGAC
Source organism: Streptosporangiaceae bacterium (assembly GCA_035946955.1). GTDB lineage: Bacteria > Actinomycetota > Actinomycetes > Streptosporangiales > Streptosporangiaceae > DASYYE01. Next base: position 21,713 of record DASYYE010000482.1, read on the forward strand.
CGCATCCCGCTGCTGCACCGCCTGGTCAGCGGCCAGGACCAGTACCGCCTCGCTGTCCAGTCCCTCCTCGGCCTGCCCAGCAGGATCGCCACTGAGCGCCAGCAGCCACGCTTCGCCTTCGCCGGTGTCCGTTACTTCCGCTGGGCTGACGGCCGCGTGCGGCGGATCGACGGTGTGGACGTGGCCGCCGAGCTGCCCGGGGTTGTCGAGCTCGAGATCCGCGTGGGCCCCGGCGACACGCTGTCGGACTGGCGGCTCAGCCGTGACCGTCCCGGCCACTGTGTCATCGGCGGGCACTGTGCCGACGAGGTGCACGCTGGCCTGTCCGGCGTGGAGGCCAAGCTGTCGGTCGTCTACGAGCAGGACTGACCGTCGGCTGCGTTGTCTTGGGCATCATCGGCTGTGGAGCCGGTGGCCTGGCCGGGGTCGGTCACGTCGGCCTGTGCGGCGAGGCCGGTCAGCAATGCCAGTGAGGCCAGGATCCCGGTGCCCCGTTCGCCGACGAGCTCCCAGGCCCGTGCGACGCCGACGAGGAGCGAGGCGACCAGGGCGTAGCTGATGCTCTGCACTGCGCCGTAGCTGGTGTGCTTGGCGAGGAGGGTGATGCCGCCGGCGAGTTCGGTGCCGAAGATGACCAGAAGCACGACGACAAGGCCGAGTTGCCCCAGTTGCTCGCGCCGTGTGGCCGAACTGGACACGATCGAGCGGACCGCAGCCGCCGTGAACACGACCCCGAATGCCCCCACGACGGTAGCCGGGTACCCGACATTCGTCCCAGGTACGAGGCCGAACAGGCACACCACCAGGGCATTGCTGAACGCCTGCAGCGCAGCAGCGGCCCGGACCTGCTGGATGACCCGCGGGCCCGAGACCAGCACCCGCCGCGGCGACACCGACAACGCCACGAAGAGCAGCCCCGTCAGCGCAGCCGAAGCGCCAGCAACCGCGATGAACAGCTGACCGAATGATCCATACACCACCGCGCCACCATATCCGTGCCAACCCGGGCGCTCTCCGGGGTCTCACAGCCCGGCACCCGGCGGCGGTTTAGGTTACTGGCCAGTGGGGGCCCAGGTAGGGGTCGGGGTGGTCATGCGCCCAGCGGTCAAGAATCTTCGCTAGTGCGGCGGCCTGGCCACCGCCTGCGGGCAGGTCCTTCTTCAGCACGAACACGAGCACGACGTCGTGTTCGGCGGCGAAGTCCGCGGCATTCTCGGTTACAAGGGCCCGGTTCTCCGCGCGGGCGACTGCCGCCACTTGTGAGTCTTCAGTCGCACGCAGGCCGACTTCGGTGACGTGGACAGCATCGTGCCCGTAGGCGTCACGCAAGAGGGCAGCCGCGGCGGTCGGGAACATCTCATCGACCAAGAAGGCCGTCACGCCAGCAGCGCCTCACGCTGCTCTGCCATCCGCCGGCTTCGCTCGGCCATTGCGTGGTTGTGGTCGATCCGCGCCCGGACCTCCTCTGTGTGCTCAGCGGCGTAGTCCAAGGCAATGCGGATGATGCGAGGATGCAGGTCTGACTCGGTACTCAGCAGGCTGACCCGCTGTTCCTCGCTGCCATGGAGCTCTTGGAGGCGGGCGACGACCTCCCAGACATCCGGGCCGTCGGCAAGCGCGGCCCTGCGGTCGTGCGCAGGGCCGCGGAAGGTGATCCCCGGGTGGTCGAGTTGGTCGATGCCCTCGGCAATGAGCTGCTCGAGCAGAGACGTGATGGTCATGCCCTCATGCGCGGCACGCGCTGCCAGTCGCGCCCGGTGCCTGTCGCTGATACGGAACGACGTGCTCACAGCCACAGCAGTCCTCCCTCGGTCGCCACTTGCCAGCTAGTGTACCGCATAGAAACGCAATGTAGCTCATATGAGCTACGATAGGCGAGCTTGCAGGATGCGAACATGCGGGCGCTGGTCGGGCTGGGGCGCCGGCCGTAGGGTGGGGCTTGTGGGAAGCGTTGTCTACCGTGACGCTGCAATGGCTGATGGGCGCTCGCCGCAATTGCGGGTCGGTGTCAGCGTCCTGGTCGAGGACGGGCGGATCAGCTGGATCCGGCCGTCCGAGGGTGAAGACGAACTCCCGGCGGGCTGTGAGGTCATCGATGCCGGTGGCGCGACCATTGTCCCGGGAATGGTCGACGGTCACTCTCACCTGACCCTGCCAGGCGGCTCCCACTGGATCGACCGTGGCGCTGACCCGACCGACGTCCTGCTGTCGGTGGCCGAGGCGAACGGCGAGCTCATGTACCGCTCGGGTGTCCGGTGGGCCCGTGACGTCGGATCACCGCGGCGGGCCGACGGAGACACCGAACGCGCGCTCAGCATCGGTGTCAGGCAGCGGTGGCGGGGGCGGCGGGACCGGCCGTACGTGCGGGCCGCTGGGACCTGGATCACGGTCCCTGGCCTGCTGCCTGCTGGCCTGTCAGTGGAAGCGCACGACGCCGACGGACTCCTCGCCGCTGCGGCCGGCCAGCTTGACGATGGCGCTGACCTGGTGAAGCTCTACCTGGACGGGCCCGACCCGAATACCTCGCCCTGGTCTGCCGACGAAGTGGGCAGAGTCGTGGGGGCTGTGCACGCGCGTGGTGCCAAAGTGACCGCGCATTCCACCCGGGTCTCCGGCTCCCGGGTATGCGCCGAGGCTGGCGTCGATTCCATCGAGCACGGCTTCGACCTGGACGCCGACACCGCCGAGGCCATGGCCGAGCATGGGTGTGCGCTGGTAACGACCATGACGGTGCTCAAGTCCTGGCTCACCTTTGGTGCCACCACCGCCATCCCGCGGTTCGCCGAGGCCGAGAACCGTGCCAAGATCATGGAACGGCTGGAGCAGGCGAAGGACAGCGCCTGGCTCGCCCACGTCGCGGGGGTCGCTATCGTCGGCGGCACCGATTTCGGAGGCGGTTCAGCCCGCGCGAACCAACTCCCATGGGAGGTCGAGTGCCTGGTCGAGGCGGGCCTCGAACCCTGGGACGCGCTGGCGAGCGTCACCTGGCGGGCTGGTGAGTTGCTCGGCGAACCCGACGCGGGCGTGCTGAGGGAGGGCGGCCCGGCCGATTTCTCCCTGGTGCACGGTGACCCGCTGAGCGACCCGTCCGCACTGTGGCGCGTCTGGAAGGTGGCTTGTTGACCACGCCCGGTCCCCAGGTCATCCGGGCAGTGCAACAGCGGCTCCGTGAGCAGCAGGGGACGTTCATTCCTAAACCAGTGCTGCCGATTATCGACCAGGTCGTAGGTACGGTCTTGTCCCAGCACACCTCCGACATCAACTCCGACAGGGCGTTCGCCCAGCTCAAGAAGAGGTTCCCTAGCTGGGACCAGGTGGCGCACGCACCTGCCGACGAGGTCGAGGACGCGATCCGCTGCGGGGGCATCGCCAGCCAGAAGACCCGCCGCATCAAGGAGATCCTCGACGCCATCGCGCAACGAGAGGGCCGTATCGACCTCAGCCGTCTGCATGACCTCGACGATCAGGCTGCCGAGAGCTACCTGACGTCACTGCCCGGGGTGGGCCCCAAAACGGCCGCGTGCGTACTCGTCTTCTCGATGGGGCGGGCCGCGTTCCCCATCGACACCCACGTCCATCGCATAGTCACCCGGCTGGGCTGGGTTCCGGCGAACACGACCGCGGACAAGGCTTACCGGACGCTGGGACCGCGCGTGCCGCCTGACATCCGGTATGACCTGCACGCGGCGATGATCACCCACGGACGCACGGTCTGCCATGCGCAGCGCCCACGCTGCGACACATGCGTACTGCTCGACCGGTGCCCCTATGCCTCAGCGGCTGCCAACGCCAGCGCCCCTCCGGGTAGCCGACCCTCCCTGCCCAGCCGCGCTCAATAGACCAAATCAGTGTATTGAGTTGAGATGGTTATGTTCGCGCCGTAATTCGTCACATGGATATAGGGGTTCGAGCTGTCTGAGTTGTTGAAGTCAATGAGGTGCCCATCGAAGAGGGTTGCCTTGAGTGTCCAGCCCGAGCTGACGGATTCACTGACAGTGTCTCCCCAGCCGAGTGAAATTGGGGTCGCCTGAACGGTCGAGGGCCCGGCCTGCTCCTCTGTGTAGGTCAGGTAGAACGTTACGTCTCCAGACCCATGGCTCCCGCACACGATAAAACATGTGCAGTTGGGCTCTGTCATTGCGTTGATTTGTGCTTGCGCGATGCTGCCAACGGCCGTGACCTGAGCATTCCCTGGGTTCTTGTTACTCGTCACCACGGCAGTCACTGTGCTCGGAATGATCGTCCAGTTGGGGTCAGCGCCAAACGCATCGGTGAAAGACGCGTCCTGGCATGTGCTGTACGATTCGAGGTACCAGCCGCCTGAGCTAGCCGATGACCCGGGAGGCTGGACAATGGTCTTCTGTACCTCGCCACCCTGCTGGTTCGTATACAGGACGAGGCTAGTGAATGGGTTTGCTGGGAGCACCGTCACGAGCAAAGCGAACGAGTCGAGTTGCGTGGAGTGGAAGACCAGGCCTTGTTCATAGGGGGCGGAGAGGCGGAGGCTGATGCTCTGGAGTGCTGCCCCCGCGCTCGGCAGCAGCGACATCGGGACGGAGAAGCCGAGTTGGGGAGTGGTGTTCTCGTTGGGCCGGATGGTTCTCCCGCCCACCGACAGGGTCGGGGTGAGGTGCTGCTGGGCGGCATACACAAAGTTGCCGTTCACAATGACTTCTATGGATGCTTGTGTCCCTTGCTGGACGAAGTGCGGAGAGTACGAAGTCACCTGCGGGTTCTTGTTGGTGAATGGAATCGAGTTGATCAGCTGCTGCGCGTCATTGGTTGCGGTCTGCAGTGTAGTCGCTACCGAAGTCTGTAGTTCTGCGACCAGGTTCTGCAGTTGCGCTATTGAGCTGCTGACAGTGGCGTTGACCTGATTGATGGTCAGGTTGAGGTCCTGTGCGTATGCCGAAGCTGCCGTGTCGATCGCGCTCTGTACGCTACCCGAGGCGGTTAGGATGTCGGACTCCGCGCCGGTCGTCGCGGTAGCAATGATGCTGTCGACGCTCCCGGCCAGGCTTTGCAGGATGCTTCCGATTGATGGGCCTACTGGAGAGGGCCCTGGGCATCCGGTGAGCACCAGTGCCGCTGAGACCGCTAGCGCGGCATAAGTGGTAAAGAATCGGATTCGCCGCAAGTTCCTCACCCCCCTGCGTCGAAATGCCATGCGATGGGGTGCGTTAACCAACCTGGCCGCCGCTCGTGGCTTCCGGGACGATGCGCAGAGCGCACCGAAGCTCATTTGGCATCTGTTCACTGCACAGTGTGAGCGTCCGCCCGTTAACCGTCAAGGACGTTTTTATTCACCCAAAGCCACTGATAGTGCGTCCGCGCTGCCAGCCGGTGAACGGCCGGCTGGTGGAGTGCGCCGGACCGGCTGATGGACGCGGGCGCCGCAATGAACCCCGTCGAGTTGCTGGCCGAGACGCGAGCCGACGCAGGACCGCTGGCAGCGGCCTGATCAGCGGCTGCGGTACAGAGTTGGTAGAGACTCTTTGCAGGGTTGCCTATAACCCAACACAATGACCGCACAGGAGGCCGGGTCAGTGGGTTGTTTCTGGGAGGTGGGGCTACGTACGGTCAATTCCCCCTGAGGCTGTCCGCTGATGGCAAGAAGCTGTCGCTGGGCGGCGAAGGACTCGGCGAGGTACCGGAGTGGCTGCGGCTCCTGCCCGGCCTCACAGTCCTTGACCTGCGCGGCAATCACCTCACCACGCTGCCGGGCTGGCTGGGCAGCCTGACCGTCCTCACCTCACTGAACGCCAGCGGCAACCGCCTGGCGGAGGTACCTGACTGCCTGCGCTCGCTGGCCGCGCTGACCTCGGTGAACCTCGGCCGGAACCGCATCGCCACGGTCCCGGGCTGGCTGGGGGACCTCACCGCCATGGTGTCGCTGAACCTGTCCGACAACCAGCTCACCGCCCTGCCCAGCTCCCTGGGCAGCCTGACCGCCCTCACCAGGCTGAACCTGAACGGGAACCAGCTAGCCGAGGTGGCAGGCTGGCTGGGAGAGCTGACCGCCCTGACCCACCTGTACCTGGGCGGCAACCAGCTCACCGCCCTGCCGGACTCCCTGGCCAGCCTGACCGCCCTCACCGAGCTGAGCCTCAACGGTAACCGGCTCGGGACGGCGCCTGACTGGCTGGGGAACCTGGCTGCCCTGACCCACCTGTACCTGCGCGGCAACCGGCTCACCGCCCTGCCCGGCTCCCTGGGCAACCTGACCGCCCTGACCCACCTGCACCTGCACGGCAACCAGCTCACCGCCCTGCCCGGCTCCCTGGGCAACCTGACCGCCCTCACCGAGCTTCACCTGGGCAGCAACCAGTTGACGGAGCTGCCGGATTCCCTGGGCGGCTGCACCGCCCTCACTGAGCTGCACCTGGGCCGCAACCGGCTCACCGCCCTGCCGGACTCCCTCGGGAACCTGGCCACGCTGACCGAGCTGGACCTCAGCGACAACCAGCTCACCGAGGTCCCAGCCGCGCTGGGTGGCCTGACCGCCCTCACCAGGTTGCACCTGAACGGCAACCAGCTCACAGCGGTACCCGGCTCGCTGCGGCACCTGAGCGGCCTGACCTCGCTGAATCTCAGCGACAATCAGCTCACCGAGATCCCGGACTGGCTGGGTGGCCTGACGGCGCTCACCTGGCTGGCGCTGGGTGGCAACCAGCTCACGGCCCTGCCCGCCGAGATGAAGCAGCTCACCGCACTCACCAACCTGTACCTGCGCGGTAGCCGGCTCACTGCTGTGCCCGCTTTCCTGCGGTACCTGACCGGCCTGACCAGCCTGGATCTCAGCGGCAACGAACTGGCCGAGATTCCCGGCTGGCTCGGTGACCTCACCGGCCTCAGCCAGCTCAATGCCTCGGGGAACCAGCTCACCGCGATGCCAGGCACGCTGGCGAATCTGGCCGCTCTCACCAGCCTGGACCTGCGCGGCAACAATCTCCCCGAGTTGCCGCCCGGGACCCAGCACCTTTCGCGCCTGGAGTCGCTGAACGCCAGCGGCAACCGGCTCACCGAGATCCCGGACTGGCTGGCCGGCCTGACCTCGCTCACCCATCTGTACCTCAGCGACAACCGGCTCACGGAGATCCCGGATGTCCTGGGGAACCTGACCTCCCTCACCAGGCTGCACCTCAACGGCAACCAGCTCACCGAGGCCCCGGGCGTGCTGCGGCAGCTGACATCCCTCACGGAGCTGTACCTGGGCAGCAACCGGCTCACGGAGATCCCGGACTGGCTGGGCAGCCTCTCCCGCCTCACCTCGCTGAACCTGCAGGGCAATCAGCTCACCAGCGTGCCGGACTCGGTGCGGCATCTGTGCCGGGATTTCATGTCAAATCTGGACTAGACCAACTGGACCGGGTTAGCATCGGCCTCGGATCCGGTGAGCAACCCAACCCATGCTCAGGGCCCTCCTGTCTCAACATGTCTAGAGTCAGAGGTGCTCCATGGGTTCTTTCTTTCGCTGGGCCAACACCCGGGTTCGCGGGGTTCCCCCCTTCCGCGCGGTGCGCAGCCGTTCTCTGATCGTGGTGGCGGGTGTACCAGCCGCCCTGGCCGGGCTGCTGGCCTTCGCCAGTCCCGGCTCCAGTTCCGCCAGCGCCGTCCAGGCAGCCTCCGCCGCCAACAGTGGTACGAGTTCGGGCGTGGCGAACGCCTACACGTTCCTCAACATGATGATGGACAAGTACGCGACCGGTACCACGACCCGGCTCGTGCAGAGCTACAACGGCGGCGGGGTTGGGAACCTCACCGACTCCTTTACCTATGACGATGCCCTGATCGTGGACGCCTATCTGAACGAGGGCACCCCGGACGGTCTCACCAGGGCGGAGACGATCGGGAACGCTTTCCTGTACCTCCAGGCCCACGACCCGGCCGCTGACGGCCGGATCCGGGCGGCATATGCGCCCCACCCGCTGACCTCACCGTCGCAGATCTCGATCACCGACAAGACCAGCGACGTCGGCAACATGACCTGGATGGCCATGGCCCTGTGCGAGCTGTACAACAAGACCGGGAACACCGCCTACCTCACCGGCGCGGAGGGTATCGCCAACTGGGTCGTGAAGAACACCCACGACACCCGCGGCGCGGGCGGCTACACCGGCGGCGACAACCCGAACGGGTCGAAGATCACGTGGAAGTCCACCGAGCACAACACCGACGCGTACGCGATGTTCTCCATGCTCGCCTCCGAGACCGGCAACTCGGCCTGGACCGCGGACGCGAACTGGGCGAAGCAGTTCGTCGCGTCCATGTGGATCCCCAGCCTGGGACGCTTCTACGTCGGCACCGGCACTGACGGCGTCACGCCCAACAACTCCGAGAAGTCGGAGGACATCAACAGCTGGACCTACCTGGCATTCCAGAACTCGGCCTGGGCCGCGTCACTGACCTGGAACATCAACAACCTGTCGGTCTCCGTGGGCGGCTTCAGCGGCGAGAGCTTCTGCAAGGGCGCCAAGGGTGGGGTCTGGTTCGAAGGCACCGGGCACATGGCCGATGCCCTGCAGTTCCGCAACGCGTCCGGCGACGCGGCCCTGGCCGCGCAGTACCTGACCGACATCCAGCACGCGCAGACGAACGGGCTCAACAATGACGGTCTCGGCATCATCGCCGCGTCCATCAACGGCCTCAGCGACTGCGACGGCGGCCAGTACTTCGCCTCGCTCCACACCGGCGCCACGTCCTGGTACATCATGGCGTCCCTCAAGGTCAACCCGTTCGTCCTCTTCTGAGCCCGGGGCCGGGCAGCCTGGTCCCCTGCACGCTGGGCTGCCCGGCCTCGTTGTTGCTGGCACGACGATCTCCATCAACCCGCTGGCGCTGACTGTGTCATCCACCGCTTCGTGCAGACCAGGCGGAGCCCCCCCGGACGGTTGCCCGGGGGGACCGGCTCACCTCAGTGCGTGAGTGGGTCAGTGCGTGAAGGGGTTGAAGGTGGTGGTGAACTGGCCGGTGCTCTGGCTGAGCCCGCTGCAGGTGGACGAGGCACTGGTCTGCCCTGGGCAGCCGCCATTGTCCCGGCCCTCGGACCAGAACGTCAGCAGCGGGATGCCCTTGGAAGCCGCGTAGGACTCCACCGATGACGCGTCGGACAGGGTGAAGACCTCACCGGGGGTGTCGTTCTGCCCGGGCATGACGGTCAGCCCGGTCATGGCATAGCCGTTGGAAATGCCATAGGTGGACGCCACCTGGCTCGCGCTGGAGTCGAGTCCTTGCTTGGCCCCCTGGCCCATCTCCGTGCCGGACGACCCGAAGTCGAAGGCCATGACGTTCACGATGTTCGGCGTGAACCCGTTCGACTTGCCGTTTGTCAGCACGTTCAGGCCGTCGGAGGTCAGCCCGCTCGTCAGCACGGGCAGGGTGTAGTCGATCATCAGCGAGGAGTGCCCGTTGGCGTTTGCCCACGACCGCACCATTGCCAGCGCCGCATTCGTCCGGTTCACGTCGGCGGAGTTGGTCACCTCGCTCGACTCGATGTCGAAGTCCAGCCCGGCCGGGTTGAAGAAGTTGACGACGTTCTCCACCTGGGTCGCCATCGCGCTCGCTGATGAGCACGCGTTGCCCAGGTCCGTGCCGTTGGTGTCGGAGTTGAAGCCGCCAAACGAGATGATCACGTTCCCGCCTGCCGCCTGGAGGCTGCTCACCTCGCTCTGGTACATGGACGAGTTGAACATGCTCCACTGGCAGCCTGAGCCGTCCACGAACGCCAGCGAGAAGTACTTGTCGCCGTAGTTGCTGGCGATGGTGCTCAGCGTCGACCCGGACAGCGCACCGTTCACGCTGCTGAACCCGGTGTCCACATACGGCGCCATCACATGGGCGGGCAAGCTGCCGCCGCCCCCGCCGCCTCCGCCGGAGGACTGGGTGGTGGCCTGGACGGAGCTGGAATGGGGTGACTCACCGACAGAGTTGAAGGCCGTCACCGTGAAGGTGTAGGAGGTCGAGGCCGCCAGCCCGGTGACCGTGTCTGACGTGCCGGTGACCGACTGGACGTTCGTCCCGTTCTCGTACACGTTGTAGCCGCTGGGTGCACCACCCGACGAGGGTGCGGTCCACGACAGCGACACCGACGACGAGGTCGTGCCGGTGACTGTCAGCCCACTCGGTGCGCCTGGCGCGCTCCCGCCGCCTCCGCCACCGCTCGGCCCGGTCAGCGACAGGTCGTCGGCGAAATAGGTGCCCTGCCCGTACCAGCCGTGCACGAACACCGTCACCGACGTGGCCGAAGACCCTGTCGTGAACGACGTGGACAACTGCTGCCAGCTCGCCGCCGACGGCGTCCAGTTACTGGCCGAGCCCGCACCGATGTACACGTAGTTGCCCTCGACCCAGCCGGTCAGGGTGTAGGCGGTATTGGGCTGCACAGACACCGTCTGGGTGCACTGCGCGTCGTCGGAACTGTTCGCTGCCCCGGCCAGCGCGTGGGAGCCTGAGTGCACGGGGCTGCTCACCACGCTGTCC
>DASYYE010000483.1:0-37545 GCA_035946955.1 Streptosporangiaceae bacterium
GCAGAAGCGATGGTCTACTGGGCCACCGTCATCATCATGACCAGACGGCTCACCCGCTACGAGACCGGCCAGGCACCCGAACCACGCTGGGGCGCCGACCGGCAGCCGGCTACGTGAGGTCCTTTATCAACAGGCTCTAAGCAGCGGGTCAGTCCGTGTCGCGTACAGCAGCGGAGTACAGCAACACACTCACACAACCACTGGTCGACCTGAGCGTCGCCATCCGTTACAGCAGCATCGCCGCCCAGTCCTGCCAGCACTGCCGGTAGTTCGGGACCAAGAGGCTCGTGCCCGTTGCGTGCCCGATCGGGCGGGGAGCGAAGGAGAATCACGGTTACTCACGGGTACGTCACATGGGCGCGTACCAGGGGACAGACCATGTCGACCGACGAGACCAACGATCTTTGCAAGCAAGTGTTCAGGATTCTTGGCAGGCCGGGCTGGTGGCCGGGCGGCGGTCGCCGCGCGTGATGTCCTGATCGGCCATGCTCCGGATCTCACTGCTCTGTTCGCTGGGGAGCTCGGCTACAAGGAAGAATGGGACGGTATGAGCGAGCAAGGATGGCACTTCGACTCGGACGGCAAGTTCTCTGAGGGCAACGCGCGGCCACAGCCCGGCGGATACACCGCTGAAGAGTTCGACGCCCAATGGCGACCTGACTGCCCTAACTGCGGTGGCCCGATCGAGGTGCAGCGAGTTGACTGCCCCGACCACTCCGGCCGGACGCTCTACATCCCCGGACGTATGCGATGCCTGGGCAGTTGCCGTAGCTGACCGGGCGCTCAGTCCCCCGCAGATCTCGGCCTCGGTGCTGTCCACCAGCTCGTGGCCTCTCACACCTCTCTCACAGCCTGCGCGGACTTAGTCGGATTAGGGGCCTTGGGCTGGACGATCTGCGGACCCTGACCTGCGGATACGGATCCTGGCGTACTGACTGGATGCCCCGCACTGGTCTACGGATCAGATGGTGCTGTACTGACAGCAGCCATGACAGCAACGCCGACGCATAGCAGACCCTCGGGACTCACCGACGCGCGCGGCTAGGGCGAGGATGATGCGAGTTGACCTGGCCGACCGCTACACCTGAGATTGCGTATGGTCGTGATCCGGTGATCTTGCTAACGCGGATGCTAACGACGAGTCTGGACGATCTTGGATCGCCATGGGACGCTACGGCGACCAAGCGAGCTGGGAGCAGCCACGCAGCCTCTACTTGGACGGACGTGGACGAGTCTCGTTTGACTCGTAATGCGTAGGTCTGGGGTTCGATTCCCCAAGGCGGCTCCACCGCTCAAGGTCCCAGGACAGCCCCGCTGGCCTGGGGTTTCTTTATAGGCGTAGGCCGGGATCGGGGGCCGGGCACGTGCGCTGCGCGAAGGGGGATAAGGCTCGATGGCAGACCACAGCGCCATTGAGTGGACAAGCGCCACCTGGAATCCGACGACTGGTTGCGACCGGATCTCGGCTGGGTGCGACCATTGCTACGCGCTGCGGCTAGCAGGGGGTGACCTTTTGTACGCGGCGGTTGATCGCCCTGCGAGCGGCGGGGCCGAGGTCCTCGAGCGTTGCCGTTAGTGTGGCGAGTTGCTCTAGGGCGCTCATTGCGCGGCCCGCGCCGCCGGTGTCAACACCGTCGTAGAGTTCCAGGCCGATGAAGGCTGCGGCGACGGCACGGGCAAGCCCCCCGGGATCGGCGAGGTTGGCGAGTGGACCGTTTCCAAGGATCCGGCCGAACACGGTCTCGATCTCGGCGACCCACAGGTCAAGCCCGGCGGCGGTGGCTGGGCCGAGCCGCGGGTCGGTTTGCGCGCCGGCCAGCAAGCGAACTCGGCCAGGTACTGGACCACCGGGACCACCGGTTCCCCCGCCGCGTTCTGCAACTCCCAGCCTGGAACCTCTCCCGCCCGCGGACGACCCGGCCGACCCTCGGCACAACCAGTTGCGAGATGTCCCGTACCCCATTCGCCTGCATGACTCCTACGGGCTGTCTAACTGCGCCAGGCACACGGGTCGACCCAGCCCCCAAATCCACACCAATGTGTTTAATAAGGTGTTAATAGTTTGCACATCCTTAAGTCAAGGAGACAAGGTGGGCAGCAACGAGACTCCGCACGGGGGGCGGGAGGCAGGGCTGTCACGGCGGACATTCGTATCGGGAACCTCCGCCGTAACGGCCGGCGCGATGCTCATGGGGCGGATGCCGAACGGCACCGCGCGGCTGTCCACCCACAAGGCGCTGACCAGCGGCGGCAACTTCAGCTTGTCGCAGACCGGCCCGGCGAGTCAGGGCTCGGGCGGAACCCTCCACGTCACCGTGCCCGCGTCCAGCCCGGGCACGCTGCTCGTGGCCACCCTGTCATGCACCAACCCAAAGACACCGTTCAGCGCGGTGGAGGACGGCTGGCAGCAGGCCGCCACCGCGGCGGGCCCGGCCGGGCGGGTGGAGGTCTGGTATTACCCGCTGTACTTCCCCACCAACGGGTCGCCGCAGCCGGGCAACCCTGGTGGCGTCACCTTCGCCGACTTCCTGGTCACGGACCAGACCGCGAATCTGCAGGGTGCCATGGCGGAGTTCAAGCTGCCGCCAGGCACCCTGCCCGTCTTCGACGCCGCCGGGCAGGGGGCGCCGCGAGCGGTTCGTTCAGCGTCACTGCCGCGTCCGGGAACTACTGGGGCGACCTCGGTATCGCGGTGGCCGCCAGCTACTTCAGCACCAGTACCACCGGCATATGGAGCGGGACGACGGGCTGGTCATCCCTGCAATCGGCCACCAGTGGCCTGGGTGACCTGTGGGCGTCCTGGTATCAGGCCGACCTCCAGCCTTCGCCCGGGCCCTCGACCGGGGTCACCGGCCCACTGTCCGCCAGCCTCAGCGCCTCCGGCGGCAACGGCTGGGCTTTCGCTTTCGCCGCTTTCCGCGCGGTGGCATTCCAGAGTGTGTTCCTGGGTGGCGCGGAGATGACGAACTGCGTGGCCTGCGACCCGACTGGCCAGGTGATGCTACTGGGCGGGGACGTAGAAGGCATGTGGCGCAGCGTTGACGGGGGGGACAATTGGCAGCCGTCCCAGGATGGCGTCTATGGCGAGCAGTGGCGCTGCACCGCGTCGGTTGCCTGGAGCCAACTGGAGCCCACCACCTTCTACGCCTGCGTCGGCAGGGACGTTACGACGATCCCGGCCGGCGGTGGCTTCCTCGCCAGCACCGACGGCGGGCTGACCTGGACCATGCGGGCCAGCGCGCAGACCTACCCGTTCTTGTCGTTCCAGGCCAACAAGGCAGGCGCGCCGCTGCCCCGCGGCGAACTCCAGGACATGGACCGTTCGGTAGGCCACCTGATCGCCCAGGACCCCACCCCCGGCAGCAGTTACCTGTACGCGGCCACCTACAACGGTGGCGTGGCTCGCTCGGGCGACAACGGGAAGACCTGGCTCCAGATTGGCACCAACTCGTTCCCCGGTGGCCTGGGCAACTACTATCCGCGGGCCATCGCGATCAACCCAAGCTACCCGGCCGAACTGTGGGTCGGGATGTGGAACTACCGTGCGGGAGCGACAGGGGGCGTCTGGCACACCACCAACGCCAACGCCACCGACCCGACCAAGGTCACCTGGACCCAGCTCCCCGCCGTGCCGACCGGCAACAAGACCAGCACCTGCGCGGACCTCAAGGTGCTCGGCTCCGGCTCCGGCTCCGGCGCCTACCTGTACGCGGCGTTCCCGAAGCTGGGGGTGTTCTACTACCGGATCAGCAATGGCAACACCGGCACCTGGGTCTCGATGAACCACACCCCCCCGCTGTCGGTGGGCAGCCTCAGCAACGGGCCGCAGCTGTGGACGGGCCTGGACGGCTACGTCAGCGGCTCCAATCACGTGGTCATCGCCGCGTGCGGAGACGGGATCATGGACGGCTCCAACCCCAACTACACCAACGTGGTGCAGGTCACGGTCTCGCCCGCTGGGTCGAAGAACTTCAGCTACGTGGACCTGACCGGCCAGGCGACCCTGAACTTCCTTGGTGACGGAACCACACCGCCGCTCGGTGAGGGCTGGTGGAAGACCTCCAGCAACCCCCAGACGAGCTGGTCCTTCTGGCTGGGCGGCGCCGATTTCGTCCAGCCCCACGTGCTGGTCAGCCCAGTGAACCCCACCACCGAGGTGTTCATCACAGGCGCGGGCGGCCTCTTCCGGACCCAGAACACGAACGCCTCGGACATCAGCTGGGACGTGGCGGTCAACGGCGCGGCCATGGGCGCCACCTTCGCGATCGCCACCGACCCACTGACGCCCAATCACCTGGTACTGGCCGGGTCGGACTTCGCCCACATCGACCTCACCGACCCCACCGGGTTCACGGGCTACACGCCCACCACGAACGCACCGTGGGTTCCGCTGCCGTCGGAACTGACCGGTGCGGAGAGCCACGCGGTCGCGATAGACCCCCTGGACTCCACCGTCTACGCCGCGTTCAATCAGGCCTACCAGGGCAACACGATCGGCTCGGTCTACTTCCGTCCCGCTACTGGCCTCACCGTCAGCAACTGGACCGCGACGGGCTACGAGGCAGGGACCAACCAGTCGTTCGCGCCGGTCGGCCTCTACGCCGGCCGCAACGCAAAGCAGGCCAGATTCCTTCTGGTCGCGACCATGGGCGGCGGATTGTGGCAGGCGACCACCAACCCCAGCAATGGCTGGAGCCCACCCGATTGGACGCTGGTGAACGGCACCATCGGCAATGACTACAACCCCAGCCAGGGCACCGTCCCGGTGCAGCCGCTGCCGTTCGCGGCGGACGCCGCCGCCGGGGTGATCTACTGCTTCGACCGGTTCGGCGGGGTATGGCGCAGCAACAACTACGGCTACAACCACAGCAACGGCTCGACATCTTGGCATCTCATTTGGAACCTCACCGGCCCCACAGCCACCGTGGTCGACACCCGCTCCGGCTGGATCTCGGCGAACCCAAACAGCCCCGGCGAGCTGTGGGTGGCGGCGAGCAACGGCCTGTTCAAACTGACCGGGGCGAACGTGCCGGGGGCGACCGTGGCCAACGGCCAGATCAAGGTGTCCACGCAGAGCACCTCCACGTTCCCGAACGGCGCGGGCGGACTGGTATTCACCACCAGCGGCACCTTGTACGCGGTGGCGTTGAACGGGGCCGGCTTCTCCGCCCAGCTGCTCAGCCTGCCCAACGGCGGCACGTCGTGGACCGATGCCGGGGGGCAGCGGGATCGGATCATACCTGTCGTGGCCGCAGGCGGTGGCGATCACCGCGCCCAGTTCCAGGAACCCGCCCACCCAGACCGTGCTGGTGTCAACCTCCCCAACTTCTATGCCTACCAGGTCGGGCCGGCCTAGCTTGCCGTTAACCCAGCCTCGCTGGCCTGGGGTTTCTCCACCTCAGGGACCACCACCATGATCCTGCTGCCAGCTCACGGCAGCGTCACAGACGCCAGATGGCGGTAGACAGTGGGGCGGGTGACACCGAACTCCTCAGCGATCTGCGCCACCGTGTAGCGCCGCTTGCCGTCCAGCCCAGTCTCGTCATACATCGCCTGGGCGATACGGGCCTGCCGCGGGGTGAGCTTGGGCTTCTGCCCGTCAGCGCGGCCCCGCGCCCGCGCGGCGGCCAGCCCGTCCATGGTCCGTTCGGACATCAGGGCGTGCTCGAACTCGGCGATCGCGCCGAGGATCTGGACGAACATCCGGCACACCGCAGTGGGGGTGTCGATCCCCTGGTCGAGCACCACCAAGTCCACCACGCTCCTGAAGACCCCTGGACAGGCTGATCAGGTGCCTCTGCGGAAACACCCGCGAGTGCAGCAGTGTCCGTGAACGATCGGTAGTGGTGCTCGGGAGGTTGTTGTAGAAGATCAACAACATGGTTGTGTGCCGCGGTCTGGGGCGTGCCTTGGTGGATGAGCTGCGCAGTTGGTGTCAAGCCGGGAGGGTGGGCCTTGAGCCTCGGGCATACTGCCGTTGGCCGGGGCCAACTGGTCGGGCTTGTGTGGGCGGCCCGCGGGGCCGGGCAACGGAAATGGCCTGTGCCGCGTGCAACAGGTATGAACTATCTGAAAGCAGTCCTAGCTGCCCCGGAGCGCACCTGGCGGCGCTGGCCGCGTTTTCCTGGCTGGCGAGGGTGATGCCATCGTGCTCGGTGGTCGGGCTGTGAGCGGGCACAGTGGCGGGCGGGCTCGGCCGGTGCCTGCGCTTCGGTTGCCGGCACCTAGGCTGGGCCCAGCCGTGGTGGTGTGGCTGGTCTCGGTGTGCGTGTCCTGCTGGGACAGCGTCGGCCTGCACGCTGGTCGGCGCTGCGGGGGTGGCGCTTGCTCAGCGGGTGAGTGCCAGCTCCCAGCCGCCGCACTCTTCGATGGTCTGGAACCCTATGGCCTCGTACTCGGCTGGGTCGCCCCAGGTCTCGAGCGTGGCGGGGCCCGGGCCCAGGTAGGCACACGCCCCCAGCACCAGCCTGCGCGCCGCATCGGGTGAGCCGCTGCCGGGGACGAACCCGGGCCCGTCGATATGCCGCTGGTCCGGCTCGGCCCGGCACAGGCCGGCCCAGGACGCGCCGGCGCGCAGCCCGAGGAAGCTCCCCCCGGGCGGTATCTCGACGTCGGGGCCGATGCGGTGGTGGCCCCACTGCCGAATGAAGGCCCGGGGCCATAGGTCCAGCACCGTCGCGGTGTCCAGGACCGGCAGCGGGTCTCCCGGCGGCACAGCGTCAACGGTGAGCTTGCGGTAGCCCGGCCGGCGGCTGAACCCGGCACCGCTCAGGTCGGCTGTGCAATGCACCCACAGCAGCCGCGCGCCGCCGCGGGAGGCCGCCTCCGCGAGCACGCCGGCCATGCTGGTCTCGGTGGCATCGAGCTGGCACTCAGCGATGGGGTCTCCGGCCGGGGACCAGGCGAAGACCAGCCGGCCTGCCGGCACTGCCACGTCCATGGAGGACAGCTGTAAGACGCCGGTGCCGGGCACCGCAGCAGCCGTGACGTTCATCGGATACCTCCGGTCAGTGCCGGGAGGCGGGGCCCCTGTGACACCGCGCAACCCTGCGCACGCCCATTAAGACGGCCGCTGCCCCGGGCAGGTTGCCAGCCACCGCAGCCTTTCTGCTGCCAGTGTGAGACTGCCCGCCGCTCGGTCACAGGCGCCAGACGGCGGGCAGCGCCCGCTCCGGGACGGCCCGGCTGGCCCAGACCACATGCCGGCCGGGCTGCTTGCCCAGAGACGCTGTCGCGTGGCTTCTTCTCATCGAGGTCTTTGACCGGAACCCAATGAGAATCACGCGGTGGCCGTCTCACCTCACGGCGCCACGCTCACCAGTGCAAACCGGCCACCGCATCCACGGACGCAACCCCAGCCCTCTCCGTCCGGGTTTGGTGTTGCGGGTGTGCAACCGGCTATCACGGTTCTGCGAAACCGTCCTAGCCATGGCAACCGGGTGCCGGCCAGTGACGTCATTACTGGCGTGGTCACCTGCGAGGCGTTGCGGTGAGACTCGGCGCGGGCTTCGACGAATTCGTGCGCGTCAGCTCGGGGCCGCTGTTGCGCACCGGGTACCTGCTGACTGGCGACCGGGGCCATGCCGAGGACCTGCTGCAGGAAACCCTGCTGCGGGTGGCCCGGCACTGGCGGGCAGCCCGCCGCACACCCGAACCGTATGCCCGGCGGGTACTGGTCAACCTCGCCAAGGACCAGTGGCGCGCGCTGCGGCGGCATCCGCTGCTGATGCCCGGCTGCGTGGTCCCGGGCGGCTCCCCGCTCGCCTCCCACCTGCCAGCGGGTGTTCCGCCAGCCGCCCACCGCCAGCCGAGGCGGGCCGATGCTCCGCATCAACCCGGCGGCGGTCCCACGCCCCGCAGAGATCGCAATCGACGCCGCCCCGGGGGCCGGCATCAGCCTCGCCCTGCTGACCAGGCACGGCCGGTGCCTGCCACCCAGCAAAGCCACCAGCATCGGGACAAGCCACACATGACATACGCCTGCCAGATGACGTCAAGACGAGAAATGAGGCTGCCCGTGCCACCTGCAACAATTCGATCTGCCGCATTGACAGCGGCGGTCCTCACGTCCCTGGCAGCCCCCGCCGCCACGGCGGCGGGCGCGCACATCCCCGCGCGCGGCAGCGTCAGCCGGGCCGTCGAGGTCAGCAAGGCCTGCCTGGCCCCGAACGACGAGGTGGAGACCGCCACCGGTGCCCCGCGTTACGTATACGACGTGTGGATCGGCTGCGGCGGGATCGGGTTCGCCCGCTCCACCGACGGCGGCCGGACTTTCAGCAAGGCGGTGCCGGTACCGGGATCGAGGGACTTTTTCAGCTGGGACCCGGCGGTCGCCGTCGGCCCGGACGGCACCGTCTACCTGGCCTTCATGACCGAGAACCTGCAGCACATGTTCCCGGTCGTGGACGCCTCGTTCAACCACGGGGCGACCTTCCCCCAGGTCTCCCCGCTGATGCCCGCCCGCAACGACAACTGGGGAGACCGCGACTTCATCGCCGTCGGCAAGACCGGCACGGTCTACGTCACCTGGGACTACGGCCCATCGGCCACGCTGATCAGGTCCGTGTGCAGCCCCATGGGCAGTTGCGCGTACAAAGCCGGCGACGTGAACACGGTGATCCAGCAGTCCACCGACGGCGGCAAAACCTGGGGGCCCATCATCGCGGTGAGCCCGCACTTCCCGCGCGGCGGCGGGGTCAGCGCGCCCGTGCTCGTGGAGCCGTCCGGCCGCGTCGACCTGCTCTCCTGGGGACACCACGTCAGCAAGCAGCCGTCCTACGCCCTGCACCCGGGGCACGAGTTCTTCGCCTCCTCCGGCGACGGAACGACGTGGCCCGCGCACCAGACCGAGGTCGGGGCTCCGGCCGGCTCCATCGCCATACCGACGTGGTGGATCGACGGGGACCTGAGCCGGGACGCAGGCGGCACCCTGTACGCGACCTGGGACACCCAGACCAAGGCTGGGGACATCGGCTGGCTGTCCTACTCCACCAACGACGGAGTGTCGTGGTCGGCCCCGTTCCGGGTCACCCCCGACACCGACAAGGCCGTGCACATCGTCCAAGTCCTCGGCGGCGTGACCGGCGTGGCCTATGTGGCCTGGCAGACCGACGCCCCGGCCGCCGGCTACGCCACCTACCTGCGCCCCTACACGCCCGGCAAGGGCTGGCTGGGCCCGCGCATCACCGTGTCGAGCTTCTTCGGCAACCGCACGGACTGGCCGGGTGACACCTTCGGCCTCGCTCTGTTGCCGGGCGGGCACGCCACCAAGCTGGCCCTGAGCTGGGGCAGCGCGGCCCCGGGCAGCTCCGGCTCAGAAATCTGGGCAGCCACGGTCACCCTCCCCGCCATACACTGACCGGCGGGTGCCCCAGCGGGGTGCCATCTACAGCCACATCACGTAACCAACGTCCCGAGACGCGACACCCAGCGTCCAATCCTGTTCGGATCCTCCCCGCACCCATTCCAGCTCGGTGATGGAGATCGGTGCTGTCGAAGGGGGGCTTTGCGTGAGCACGGCGAAGATCGAGCGGACGCGGGCCGGCAACGGGACGGCCGGTGCGACCTGGAACCCGGTGACCGGGTACACGAAGGTGTCGGCGGGGTGCGATCACTGCTATGCGGAGATATTCGCCGAGCGGTGACGGGGCATCCCCGGCCATCACTTCGAGCACTGGTTCGACGTGACGCTGAGGCCGGAGCGGGTTGGCCAGTCGCTGCGGTGGACTGGGGGTGAGCAGATCACCCCTGTGCGGTCAGGAGATCGGAAATCTGTTCGATCGCGACGTCGAACTCGTCGATGTTCCAGTGGTAGCGGGGTGGTTTCTGGTGGGTCAGCAGGTATTCCGCCTCCCGCTCCTCGGCGAGTTCCGCCACCTCGGCGGCGCGGGCGTAACGGATCGTGGGGTTGTCGGCGGCCAGGTGAGCGAATGCGTAAATAGAGTGACAGCCCAGTTCGGTGCTGATCGCTTCGAGTGCCCGCACCCTTCCGGGCGGAGTCCCGAACTTTCCCTCATCGGTCACGGTGCCCTTGACCTGGATCAGCAAACGGATGGCGGCCTTGCGCGCAAGAAGGTCCGCAAACGGGCAGTTGCCCACCAGATCGTTGAGGTTCGTGACGGCGAACCCGACGGCTTCGAGTTCCCTGGTTACCGCCGCCTCAGCCCGGCGCCCGGTGGTCATGCGCTGCTCCGTGATGCTAGTCATCTGCGGCGTCCTCCGTCTCGTGGTGCCGGCGAAAGTAATGGTCGCAGAGCGCTCCGGCGAATCAGGAACAGCCGCCAGATACACCGGCTGCCCGGGGCCGCCCGATGAGCACCGTCTCGAAGATCGAGTGGACCGAGGTCACCTGGAACCCGACGACCGGGTGCGACCGGATCTCGCCTGGGTGCGACCACTGTTATGCGCTGACGCTGGCCAGGCGGTTGAAGGCGACGGGCCAGGCGAAATGCCAGCAGGTTGGCGTTTTCGGCGAGCACGGACCGGTGGCTGATCGCGGTCGATGCTGGGGGCGGGGCGGTCGTAGTGTCGGCGGTGGCTTGGAGCACGGCGGCGTGCAGGCCGGCGTGCCGGTGGATGAACGAGCGGTGCACCTGCGCGCCGCCGGCGACCGAGGAGATGGTGATCTCTGACCCATCGGCGTCCATGTCCGCCAGTGCCTGGCGGACGCGTTGCCGTCTTCGGCCGACGTCGCGGCGCCGGGCCCTGGCCAGCGGCGTGTCAGCGGTGGTCATGGGCGGGTCATCCGGTGCTGGGGGCGGGGCGGACGCCTGGCATGCCGAGGCTGACGAGCTGGTGGGTCTTGCGGATCACGGTGACCGCATCGTGGATCAGGGCCTGGTCTTGCTAGGTGAGGTCATCGACGTCGGATTCGATGCGGCGGGTCAGCTCCCGCAGCTGGGTGATCTCTTCCTCGCGCGGGCGAGCTGGCCTTTGGCCCAGTCCTGCAGGTCGGGTGCCGGACAGAGCGGCTGCGGCCACGGTGAGCGCCACGACAACCTCGGTAATGACGATGGCCTCACTGGGCAGAGGGTTGGGCGTGCCGATGCCCGCAGGGATGCCGGGCGAGACGGCGCAGGTGACAGTAGGCCGTCAGGGCACCCGGCCAGGCGGAGATGGGCATGGCTGACCTGCGGGAAAGTCCTCCACACACTCATGTACTGCCCTGATAGGACATTGGTCTGAGGCTCGTCGGCGAGGTCGCTCACGAGGCCGCACGGCGGGGTGGCGGCAGCCCTGACCGCCGCATGCTGACAGGCCTGCCTGGCCGTGCTGGCCGCGAGATGGAGGTCCTGCCTGCCGCAGTTTCCGCCAGTACGCCAGTTGACCTCGGTCTTCGAACCCAATGGCCTGCCCTTCGTGCACGCTCCCGTCAGCACGCGTGCGCGAAGGGCAGGCCCGGCCGCCCAGCAGACCCCCGGCCAGCGCCCAGAGGACGCGTTGGCAGGTATGGACGTTCTGGCCATCGCAGGGCTGGAGCCCGTCACGGTCCCCTACTAGCCTCGGGATGGTGACCCTGCGTGTTACCGGTGGTCTCACGGCGGGATGTGGGCCTGTCACGGCCAGCCGTGCGCCGTGCCGTGTCCTGCTGGCCAGGGTCGCGTTATCTGACCTGAGGGACCGCCTGCGTCCTTTCGGGCCGTCATCCAGGTTCCGGCTGCTGCCCGGCAGCCGGCTCTCATGACTCTCAGCCACCACGGAGGACCACATGCGCATGCCTGTCCACCTATCCCCCCGCATCGCCATCACGGCTGCTGTCATCTTCATCGCCGCAACCGCTGGTGCCATCAGTCTGGTCGGCTCCGCAGGAGCCGTTCCCACCGTGCGCCAGGCGGGCCCCGTCTCCTGCGGCCTGGGCACACTCCAGGGCACCTACCTGTTCGCCGCCACCGGCTCGCTGGTGTCATCCACCGGCACCGCCACACCGTTCGCCTTCTCCGGCCACGAGACCTACAACGGCGCCGGCGGCGTGCAGGGAGTACTGACCTCCAGCAACGATGGCACCATCGCCCGGGGCACCACCTTCACCGGCACCTACACCGTCGCCGCGGACTGCACCGGCGCGCTCACCGTCATGGTCAACGGCAGCGCCGCCCACTACGACCTCTACATCGCCCCCAGCGGCAATAACTTCACCTACACCCAGACTGACCCGGGTGTCGTCCTCGGCGCCACTGAACAGCGAGCCACCTGATCACGCCCGCTCCCACAAGGTGCGGCCGGAGCAGGACCAGCGGACGCACCTTCTCGCGGCTGGCGGTGGGTGGCTGGCGGAAGACTCGCTGGTAGGTGGGGGCGAGCGGGGAGCCGCCTGGGATCACGCAGCCGGGCATCAGCGACCCGCTGCGGTGGAACGCACGGTCGCGGGCACGCCGTGTGCCCGCAGCGCGCGCTGCAGGCCCGCTGGGTTGCGGAGGTCGCGGATCGACACGGCCACGGTCCCGCTGGGCTCGGTGGTGACCGTCCACACGGCCAGGCTGACGCCCGGGCGGGCGGGGAGGGCTGGCGGCAGCCAAGGTTCTGCGGGCCGCGCCACGTGGGCATCCCCGGGGGGTCTCAGCGGGCCCAGCGGTGTACTGGGCGGCAGTGGCTATTGTCTGCACCGGCAGTGCCCTGCTCCAGCGGAAGGGGTTCTCCCCAGGAAGGACCGGTAGGTCTTGGGATTGGGAGGAGGGTGTTATGCCCCTTGGTTTAGCGCGCGGGATGAGACGGCCGCTCAGGTGGGGGGCGCTGCTGGTGAGCGCGGTGGTGGCAGTGGGCTTGGTGGGGGTGGTGGCTGGTGCCCCACCGGCACAGGCTGCCTACTTTGGTTTCTTCGGGACCACGCCAGCGATGGCGTGGACGGGCAACTCGCTGGTGCTCGCGGCCACTGATTCCGCTGGGGGCGTCGACAACCTGGACTATTGGTGGCAAGACCCGGGCACGGGCCAGTTCAGTAAGGAGCCGGTGGCCGGGGCAACTTCAGCAACACTCCCGCGATCGCCTGGACGGGCAGTTCGGTGCCCATCACGGCGATCGGCGATGACGGCCACCTGTACTTCTGGTGGCAGGCGGCGGGGTACCGTGCCGGGCCTGGTATTACCCGGCTGTCCTCCTGGCCGCGCGCCCGCCAGGGCCACCTGGTGTCGCTGGCCCCTGTCGCTGGGTCTTGCTGGTCCCGTCGATGACGAACGTCGCCTGGAAGTTGAGGTTGTTCTGGTATGAGCCAGTGGCGCCGCAGTTGCCTGCCGACGGGCACGACAGCGAGACAAAATAGGCGCAAACGCCGAAGCCCTGGCAGCCAAGGTTGAGGGCCGCGATACCAGGGGCTGCTTCCGCATCGCCCCACGTGCCGTGAACCTCGTCCACCACGAACGGCTGCGTCTCACCTTTGGCATCGTCGTAGTTCCCGACGGCGGCGCACTCACCCGCCGCGCCACACGACAGCGAACTGAGTCCGGCGATGTCGAAGGGACCGCTGCTGAGGGCAGCTATCCCGGGGACCTCCTGCGCACTGCCCCAGGTGCCGTTGGTCTCGTCCACCACGAACGGCTCGTCGCTGATCCTCGATACCGAATACGTTCCGCCAGCGGCACACTCGCGCGGCGCGGCACACGAGAGCGAACTGATGGTGGCGTAGTTGCCAAGGTCCAGGCCCGCGATACCAGGTACCTCCGCCGGTGTGCCCCAGGTTCCCTTGACCTCGTCATCCAGGAAGGGTTGTGTCGTGTTCGCGCTGTCGGCGAAGGTTCCGCTGATGCCGCAGGTGCCTGGCGCCGGGCACGACACCGTGTCGATCCCCGTGGCCGTCCCTGGGAGCTGGGTCACGCCGGGCAGTTCCCTGGGCGCACCCCACACGCCGTTGGTCTCCGCATCCACCATCACCCGCTCCACGGCTGTGGTGCCGTGGCGTGCGCTGTAGGACCCGACAGCGGTGCAGTTGCCTTTTGAGGCGCACGACACCCCGCTGAGCTCGGCATCACCGCCGGTGTTGAGCGAAGCGCCAACCTTGTGCGCGGGCTGCCAGGTGCCGTCCACCTCATCAGCGATGAACGCCTGCCGCCGTGTGCGGTCGAACTTGGCACGCTGACTGAAGAACCCGACGGCGACGCAGTCGCCCGGCGACGGGCATGACACGCCGAGGAGTCCGGCGAGCCCCGCCCGGTTGAGGGCGCCCAGCCCGGGCACCTCCTGTGCTTGGCCCCAGGTGCCGTTGGTCTCGTTCGCGACGAACGCTTCCGCCGTGCTGGGGTCGAAGGAGTTGTCAGCGTCATAGATGCCGCCAGCGGCGCAGTTGCCTGGTGAGGCACATGACATCGCACTGAGCCGGGCACTCTGCTGGTTGAGGGCCGTCATGCCCGGCAGTTCCTTGGTACCGCCCCAGACCCCGTTCACCTCGCCGACGACGAAGACCTGGTATCCAGACACGTAGTTGTACTCGCCGCCTGTGCTGCAGTCGCCTGGCGCAGCACACGACACCGGGCCGGCAGTGAGCTGGTTGCCCACGCCTGAGGACACCGGCAACTCACGCGCCGTGCCCCACGTGCCACCCTGCGCGGTACGGGCGGCGGGCACGGTCCGGGCCGCCGTGGTGGCACCGGTTAACAGCCCTGAACTGGCAGCCGCCGCTGCGGCCGCAACCGCGACCGCCGCCAACCGCCGCCTCACCGGCCACAAAACCCTGGTCATGACAGCCTCCCTTGTCAGGGTCAGAGTCCCAGGTTAAGAGGAAAAAGCCGGGCACGCCATTACATGAGATGGCCGGTTCAAGACACGGCCGCCATCTCTCAGAAATAGTTGCGTTTCACACCAGGCGTCATTATCACAAAATCGAGAAGCTGCCCAAGGCCCTTGACGCAAATCACAGACCCATTCACCGGGGGCCGCCCAAGACACCGAACAGGCCCTCACTCGGCTGCCTCCACCACTGCCTGGCAACCCGCCAGCACTACGACGAGACCACCGCATTCGCCACGCCAGCCGACCCGGCACACGCCATCGCGGCTTGGCAACTTAACCGCACCGGATGTCTCCGGGTCATATACGACGGCGCCTGGGAGCCGCTGGTGCAGTTCCTGTGCGAGCGTCGTCTTGCCCGCGCCGAACCCGCCATTGATCCAGATGATCACCGGCATAAAGCTATCCGGTTAATCCCTGGGCTGCCTATGACGGCATTCCTCACGACCGCCGCCGCCCGCACCCTGACGCTGGCCGCCGCTACACCGCGTTCGCTCATCGCCTCACCGCCATCGCGGAGCCCGGACTCCGGGAAACGCAGCCTTCCCAGCCTGGCTACGGTGGCAGCAGTCCGGCCCGGTGACCTGGCCTTGTGCTGCCCGGGGTGGGCTGGTTGGTACGGGAATACCTGGTTCGCCCGCCGTTTGTGCCGCGTATGGCCTGATCCGCCACCCTGGTCCTGTGCCACAGACAGGTGTGCCTGGCGCCTCGCCGGGCAGGCCACCCGAGGCCCGCGATCCGGCAAAAGGAGGCACACGTTCAGGCACCGGAACGAGCAAGTGAGGGGAGAACAAGTGAAACGCGTGAAATACCTGGCCGGAGCCGCCGGGCTAGCTCCCGCCGCCCTCGGCCTCGCCATGACAGCCCCCGCTGCGGCCGCCACCGCCAGCCACAGCACCGGTCACAAGACCGTCCGTATCCCATTCACCTCCAACAAGGTCTGCGACCACCACGTCTGCATCAAGGTCTATGGCGCCGGGAACGACATCAGCAAGGTGGTCGAGTGGATATACAATTCGACCTACCGCCCTGACACGTTCCAGCTATGGGCTTCCAGCCCCCATAACCGTTTCTGGCGTCTCTGGAAATCGACATACGGCGGCTACTGGTCCGGGTGGAATTATCACACCTGGTATCCGGCCTGCTCATTCCCTGGCAGCGGCCTGTCTCAGACATCAATTCAGGGAAGGGCTACCAGGGCCACCGGAACTCCGACGGTGGGCGTCTACGGAAGTAACTGGACCGGCAACCACCCGTGCTTGCCATATTAACTGACAGCCCGCGAGTGGGCCGTTAAGCAACCGCCACCCGCAAAGCCTGCCCTGCCGCTCATCCCGCGAGTGGCAGGGCAGGACGGGCACCA
Organism: Streptosporangiaceae bacterium; assembly: GCA_035946955.1. Taxonomy (GTDB): domain Bacteria; phylum Actinomycetota; class Actinomycetes; order Streptosporangiales; family Streptosporangiaceae; genus DASYYE01. The sequence goes on from DASYYE010000483.1 coordinate 16,079, forward strand.
GGCCTTCACCCTGCCTCGCCGTTCACCCGCAGGGCGGACGGCCAGGAAGTCCCGGGTCTTGCTGCGGTGAACGACGGAAATGGGGCTGGAGACCAGCCCCTGAGGAGCCTGTCGGCCCTGGAAGAGGTGACACCAGTGACAGCGAACGGATCCCAGCCATATGACCCCCAACCATCTGCCGTACCCCGCCCGCCGGTATTCGTGTTGTGCCACGGACGGTCGGGGTCGACGTTGCTGAGGTTCCTGCTGGACGCACACCCGGAGCTGGCGTGCCCGCCAGAGACCAACCTGCCGGGGATGGCGGTGCAGCTCGCCACGGTGTGGTCGCTCATCGAGGGCGCGCCGCTGTCCGCCGAGCGGGGGGACGAGCCGCCGGTGGTCCCGGAGGCGGCCATCCTAGGGGTCCGCCGGACGATGGATGAGATGACAGCCTCATATCTGGCACGGCGGGGGAAGGGGCGCTACTGCGACAAAAGCCTGGGTACGGCGCGGTTCGCAGAACTGCTAATGCGGGTGTACCCGGAGACGAAGTTTCTGTGCCTGTACCGGCACCCGATGGACGTGATCGCTTCCGGGCTGGAGGCTTGCCCGTGGGGGCTGAACGGGTACGGGTTCGAGCAATACATTGGTGCCACACCGGGGAACGCGGTGCTGGCTCTGGCCAGGTTCTGGGCCGAAAACGTCACAACCATCGCGGCCACCGAGGAGCGGTTCGCCCACGCCAGCCACCGCCTCCGTTATGAGGATCTGGTCAGCGACCCGGAGACCGTGGCCGCCGGAATCTTCGAGTTCCTCGGCGTGCCGCAGCAGCCGGGGATTTCCGCGCGGTGTTTCGCGCCAGAACGGGAACGGTTCGGCCCGGCTGACTACAAGATCTGGCACACCTCCCAGGTCACCACCGGGTCGGTGGGCAGGGGCTGGTCGCTGCCCGTAGCCATGATCCCTCCGCCGGTCCTCGCCCAGGTGAACGAGCTGGCGGGCAAGCTGGGCTACCGCCAGGCCGATGACACCTGGGGGACCGGGACCGTGCCCGCTGACCTGCGGGTGGCGCCGGCCGGGACCGCATCCGGGCCGGAGCACGCACTCCTGCCCCACCCGGGGGCGGCGCTGATCCGTGAGCGGCTCACCCAGGAGATGCTCCGAGTCGACGATGAGTTCGCGCGCCGCTGGGACTCGTTCTCCGGCGAAACCTTCGGGGTGCTGGCGACCGCGCCGCCCGGTACGCCCACTGGCCTGAGCCGGTGGCGGGTCGACCTGGCGGGCCGGACCGTGACGGCCGACACCAGCGACGGCGAGGACACCGCCTGGGACATCATCGGCTCCGCCGAAACCTGGGCTGCGGTGCTCACCGGCCACGAAAACCTCGGCGTGGCGCTGCGCCGCTGCGCGCTGCGATACTGCGACGCCAACGAGAACGGCCCCGTCACAGCGGAGACCCGCATCGAGATGCTGGCCAACTTCCTCGGCCTTAAGTCCTGGGGGCAGGCAAACCAGCCCGGAAGGGATGCCGGGCGTCCGGCGGAAGCCGAGCGCGCGAAAGCGGTGACCTCCACATGAGCCGACGGCACCACGGCACGCACGAACGGCCGTGCCACCACCCCAGGCAGGCCCTGGCCCGGCGGCCGGGCCTGGTCCACAACGGCAGGGCATGGTGACGGCTGGGCCGCGGACTGCGGCGCTCTCCCGCACTGCCCATACGCAGCGGTCACCGGACGGCAAGGACCAACCCGGGCCCGTGGTCATCCTGGGCTGCGCTCAGTCCGGCGCCGCCCGGCTCCAGCGGGTGCTGGCCGCCTACACCGCTCTGGCCTGCACCACCGGCACCGGCATCCTGCCATTGTGTGACCTGGCCGCCGTCACGTGGCGCCAGGCCGAAAACCGGGACGGTCCGCTATCCGCGCTGGCCAGCGCCTCCATCCGCGCGCTGACCGACAGCCTGATCACTGCCATCCTCGTTAGCGCCGGAACCTCACGCTGGTGCGAAATCTCCTTCGCCCCCGCCCACTGCGCCGAAGCCTTCCTGGAGCTCTACCCGGCCACCAGGTTCGTCTGCCTGCACCGTGCCTGCCCCGACGTGATCACCGATGCGGTACGGGCGCACCCATGGGGACTGTCTGGCACCCCTTTCGAACCCCACGCGGCCACCCACCCCGGCAGCACCACCGCGGCCATCGCCGCTTACTGGGCCACCACCACCCAGGCCTTGCTGCGGTTCCAGGAGGCGCATCCAGCCGCCTGCCGTCGGCTCAAATACGAAGACCTGCCCGGCGGCATCGCCGCCATAGCCGAAGATGTGGCCGCGTTCCTCGGTCTGGGCCACCCCGGTCCGGCCACCCCAAACCGGCCTGCGGGGCAAATCCCGTCCCCGCCGGAGGCCGCCATGGCCACGGTCGGCCCCGCCCCTGCGGGTGCGCACATGCCCACCGAACGCATCCCAGCCGCGCTCAGGGCCACCATCAACGACCTTCACGCACAGCTCGGCTACCCCCCACTTACCTGATGTCGCCCGCCATCTCCGCGGAATCGCCGCCTTGAGCCCAACCAGGACCGCGCAGGTGACCGCCTGCGCATGCAGGAAGCCGATGCCTGCCAGGGAGGGGTCATGTGCTGGACGGGTAACGGGGAAGCCGCTGGAGGTCGTTCACAACTAATATGCAGAAGCCTGTTGCCGGCCCGGGGTGATGTGGTGAGAAATGGTTATGTGGAATGGGTGGCTGATGGGCTGGGCGCGCTCGTGCGAGCCCGCCGGGAACAAGCCGGGCTGACTCAGCGACAGCTCGCCGGGCGGGCTGGCATCGGCATTGGCACGCTGGAAGACATCGAGCAGAGCAGGACGCAGCGGCCTCGGCGGCGATCGCTGACGCGCCTGGCCATGGCGCTAGGGCTGGACCCTGGCCAGCTCGCCGAACTGGCCAGCCCGCCCTTAGGCGCGGCGAACCGCGCCCGGGTGCTGCCCGGACGGCCGCCGCAGGGCGGGCCCGCACCGGCCAGTGCCGCCAGCGCGGACTGCAGGCTGCGGATGGAAGTGCTGGGTCCGCTGGAGGTGCGGCGTGACGGGCGGCCGGTGGCACTGGGCCCGGCTCGCCGGCGCGCGGTGCTTGGCTTAATAGCTCTGCATCCCGGGATGGGCCTGCCAAGAGCAGCGCTTGTCGATGCGCTGTGGGGCGAACGTCCGCCGCCGACCGCAGCCACGATGGTCCAGGCGCAGGTCAGCCAGATACGCGGCGTCCTGGGGCCTGGGCGGGGAACAGCCGATACCCAGTTGTCGTGGGACGGTTTCCGCTACCGGCTGAGTCTGGCTGGCATCGGGCTGGATCTTGCCGAGTTCAACGAGCTGGCCGGGCGGGCGCAGCAGGCCGTTGCCGAGGGGAACGCAGGCGCGGGATGCGCGCTGTTCGAGCGGGCGCTGGGGCAGTGGCGCGGGCAGCCGTTGGTGGACATCGAGATACTGGGGAGCCACCCTGCGGTGACCGCCCTTGCCCGGCGGCGCGATGATGTGGTGATTGAGTATGCGGCCGCCGCGTTCCGTGCTGGCGCGCCCGGCCAGGTGGTCACGCACCTGGAGGCACTGACCGCCCGCCAGCCGCTGGATGAACGTGCGCACGCCCAGCTCATGAATGCGCTGGCCGCCAGCGGCCAGCAGGCCGCCGCCCTGCGCCTGTACCAGGAACTCGTGAGGCGGCTGGACAACGAGCTCGGCGTCAGGCCAGGCACGGAGCTGGCTGCGGCACACATGCAGGTCTTGCGACAGCAGGTGCCCGCCGCATCGGCCGTCCGGGCCGCGCCAAGCCTGACAGGCGGGAACACGCCATGTCCCGCCGGCGCTGCGGCGCCAAGCCCGGCCTTGGGAAGCCACGGTGGCCACTCGCGGGCCGTCGCTGACCGGGTGGTGCCGCGACAGCTGCCACCCGCCGTAGCGGGCTTCGCCGGGCGGGCCACCGAACTGGCTGAACTGACCCGCCTGCTGGAGCAGGCCACCGGGGCCGGCCGGACGGTGGTGATCTCGGCGATAGGGGGGACGGCCGGGGTCGGAAAGACCGCTTTGGCGGTGTACTGGGCACACCAGGCCGTCGGCCGGTTCCCCGATGGGCAGCTCTACGTCAACCTGCGGGGCTTCGGCCCGTCCTGCACGCCGATGACGTCGGTAGAGGCGGTGCGCCTGTTCCTGGACGGCCTCGGAGTCGCGCCCGGGCGGATCCCCCCGGACCCGCAGGCGCAGGCCGGGCTGTATCGCAGCCTGCTGGCCGGCAAGCGGATGCTCCTGGTGCTTGACAACGCCCGCGACCCCGGCCAGGTCCGGCCGCTTCTGCCGGGCACCCCCGGCTGCCTGGTGCTGGTCACCAGCCGTAACCAGCTCACCGGCCTGGCCGCCTCCGACGCCGCGCACCTGATCACGCTGGGTGTGCTGGCCGAGACAGAGGCCCGCGACCTTCTGGCCCAGCGCCTGGGTACAACCCGGGCGGCGGAGGAACCGGCGGCGATGGCGGGACTGGCCCAGCTATGTGCCGGGCTGCCGCTGGCGCTAGGCGTCGCCGCCGCCCGCGCCGCCTCGCGTTCCGGCCTGCCACTCGCCGCGCTGGCCGCCGAGCTACGCGAGACCCAGCCGCCACTGGACGCTCTGGCCACTGGGGACGCCGCCACCGACGTGCGCACCGTGTTCTCCTGGTCCTGCCAGCACCTCGGTACGCCCGCCGCCCGGATGTTCGCGCTGCTGGGCCTGCACCCCGGGCCCGACGTCAGTGTCCCGGCCGCCGCCAGCCTCGCCGGTCTGCCTCCCGGCCAGGCCAGGCAGGCGATGGCTGACCTGGCCAGCGCCTCCCTCGCCACCGAGCACGCCCCCGGCCGCTACACCCTCCACGACTTGCTGCGCGCCTACGCCGCCGAACAAGCTGCTACCCTGCCCGAACGGCAGCGCCGGGTGGCCACCCACCGGATGCTTGACCACTATCTGCACACGGCCAATCTTGCGTCGTCCCTGATGCATTCCCATTGCAACCCGCTCACCCTGGAGCCACCGCAGCCGGGTGTGCTGCCAGAGAAGCTCGCCGGGCCGCCGCAGGCGATGGACTGGTTCCGGGCCGAGCACCAGGTGCTGCTGGCTGTCACCAGCCGGGCCGCCGCGCTGGGTGGGTTCGCCACCCATGCCTGGCAGCTTCCCTGCGCCATGGCGACGTTCCTGAATTGGGGCGGGTACTGGCGGCAACTGGCGGCGACCCAGGAGTCCGCGCTGGCGGCCGCCTCCGGTGCGGGTGACCGGACCGGACAGGCCGAGGCCCATCGTTTCCTGGGTATGGCCCAGGTGCGGTTGGGCGCCTTTGCCAAAAGCAGTCACCACCTGCGGGCGGCGCTTGAGCTGGGCTGTCAAGGTGGCAGCAACCTGTTTCGGGCGCGGGTGCACGCCGACCTGAGCTGGGCACGTGGCTTGCAGGGCCGGGACAGGGAGGCATTGGGTCACGCTGAGCAGTCGGTACGGCTGTACTGTGCCGCTGGTGACCAGCCGGGGGAGGCCATGGCCCTCAACCTGGTTGGCTGGTACTGCGCCCGGCTCGGCCGCTACCGGGAGACTCTCCGCCACTGCGGGCAGGCCCTGGCGCTGCACCGGGAACTGGGGGACCGGCTGGGCAAGGCCACCACCCTGGACAGTCTTGGCTACGCCTACCACCACCTCGGTGATCACGCCGAGGCCATCATCTGCTACGAGAAGGCCATCGAGGCGTTCGGCGGAGTCGCCGACCTGCATATGCGTGCCGAGTCGCTCACCCACCTCGGCGACGCCCACCAAGCGGGCGGGGACACCTCTGCCGCCCGCCACGCTTGGCGGCAGGCGCTGGCCATCCTCGACGACCTGCACCACCCCGACGCCGAACGGGTGCGCGCCCGGCTAGCGGGCGTTCCAGCCGAGAACGGAGCCTCCGCCAACGGCGGGGGTCCCACTGGACCTGGAACGGAGAAGGTGTCGCCGTAGACTGCCCGTTACGGACGCTACGGGGCCGCTGGAACCGGCCCGGGAATAACGCGAAGCTCCACGGTGGAGGACTGCCGGAGCTTGGCTTGGTTACTTGTCTCCGGCTTGTTCCCGCTCGTCTTGATCGTTCTGGAAGCTCAAGCTGGGTACCAGCATGAGTGGGCCAACGTTGCAGGGATCACCGTGTTCATCCTGCTCTTCTTGGTCCTCCCGGCCAGGGGTGCGAGATGGCTGCGTCGCGGGCCTGGTGGCGGCGTCGCCAGGTCTAGCCGCGCTGCGCGCGGCGGGCGATGGCCCGAAGCCAGTCGCGGCGGATCAGTCCGCTGAAGCCGCGGATCAGCAACCAGTAGCGGCCAAAGCCGCGCCGGGCGGTTGGGTCGGTGGCCGCTACCCGGGTCTCGGTCTCGACCAAGGTGGTCCCGTCTGCCTGATCGATGAAGCGGAACATCAGCGCCGCCTTGACAAAGCCGGGCTCGGCGAAGGCCAGGAACTCCTCCCGACCGCCTGGGATGACCATCCGGCCGCGGCGGCGCCACATCTGGCCGATCACACCCGCCGCCAGCTCATCTCCAGGGACATCGGCCAGCAGTACGAACCCCCGGCCGAGGAACTGATCAAGGAGCGGCGCACCCTGTTGCGACGGCAGCCCCCGCTGGCCTGCCAGGCGAGCCGGCAGGGAGCGGGCGGCAAACAGCAGCCGTGAGACCGGCATCTCCTGCAGGGTCAGCGCCTTGAACGCGTTGTAGACCGCGTGGGGCTGCCTGCCGATGACCCGCATGTGCCGCTCGGTGAAGTCATACTGCGGCAGCAGGGCATCCAGCCGGGATCCTGACAGCGCCACGTTGACCGCCCCTCTGGCAGCGCCGGCGGACCCGGCGGTCTGAGGCACGGCGCTGCGTATCCGACCAGCTTTCCGTACGCTAAAGTACAGAATGCAGTTTACTGTACGTTGCCGTATAGAAAGATGCAAGCGCTGACCACCACGCGACGCGGGCGACCCCCGAAGGTCACCGCCGAAGACTGGGAACGGGCCGCCCTGGACGCCCTGGCCGACGGCGGCCTGGCCGCGGTGGCCATCGAGCCGATCGCGGCCCGGCTGGGAGCCAGCAAGGGCAGCTTCTACTGGTACTTCGCCAACCGCGACGCTCTGATCCGTGCCGCGCTCACCCGCTGGGAGCAAGACCATACCGAGCAGGTCGTGCGGCTGCTGGAGCAGATCCCCGACCCCGTTCAGCGGCTCCGCGAACTGGTCCGTCACGCCTTGCTGGGCACCCGGGGCGCGGCCGTCGCCCTGCTGCTGCTGGCCGACGCCGATGACCCCCGGGTAGGGGCGGTCGTCCACCGGGTCACTGCCCGGCGCCTCGAGGTCCTCACCGACTGCTTCACCGCCCTGGGCCAGGATCCCCAGCGCGCCCGCCACCACGCGCTGGCCAGCTACTGCGCCTACCTGGGCGCCGCGGCGCTGCGCCAGGGCACGCCCGACCTGGCCCCCGGCCCGGACGAGCGCTATATCGAGACCGTCCTTGCGTCCTTCGGCGTGCCAGCGGCCTGAACCCTCTGCCACGCACAGGCATACCAGCGCTGCCCCAGATCCTCAGGCAGGCCCATGACCAGCGACTTCACCGGGTCATCGATATGCTCGGCCGGGATCCACTGCCGGGCGCCGATCCTCGGCCGATTCCACAGTGCGCGGCTGGGGCCGGAGAGTTGGTCTCTCGTCGGCCCCAGCCCCCTAGCCGCTGCCGGATCGGCAAGAGATCGCCTGCCTGTGCGACCTCAGAGTCCGAATGACGGACCGTCTAGCGAGGTGAAGCACTGCGCCTGGCTGAAGTCGTTGTTCTCGGCTTCCACTGTGACCACGCCGTCTGGCTGAATGTCGAGCCGCCCGTTGTTCCCGTTGCACAAATCCACCGGGATGTAGGTTTCGTTCGCGGGCCGGAATCCCGTCGGCAGGGTAAACGGGTCGGCATTCGTCCCGTTAGTCCATATGGCGCCCCTGAAGTACACGATCCCGGAGATGTTGCGTACCGCGGCGTTCGCAGTCCCGTAGGGCGCGTTCATCCAGCCGTTCTGGAGTGTCAGCGCCGTGAACGACTTCGGCGACAACGCGAACGAAGCCCCGTCCAGCGACGTTCCGCATTGGACCATCCAGAAGTTGTTGGTGCCTTCGGGCGTCACCGCCACCGCGCCGCTGGGCGTGATGTCCAGGCGCCCGATGCTGCCGGTGCAGAGGTTGATCAGGACGTAGACGTTCTTGCTGGGCCGGAACGCAGGCGGCAACGTGAACGCGGCCGGGTTCGTGCCGGCAGTTTTGATCTCACCCTCGAGGTGGACGATGCCGCCGACAACGCGGGCCGCGGCCTTCCTGTAGAGGTTGTCGAATTCCGTCCAGCCGGGCTGGAGGGTGAGTGCGGTGAACGAGGTCGCCGACAGCGCGAACGAGACCCCGTCCAGTGAGGTGAAGCACGTGGCGTTGGAGTTCGCTCCCTGGGAGATCACCTGGGTCACCCCGGTAGGGGCGATGTTCAGTTCCCCGCTTGTGCTATCGCACATGTCCACCGGGACGTCGACGTACTTGGCAGGACGGAAGCCCTGCGGCAGAACGAAGGCAACATCCTGAGTGTTGGTGCTACTCGTCCTGATGGCGCCCTTGAAGTAGACGATCCCGGAGATGTCCGCGACCGCCGGGTTGGCGGAACCGGGATAGGTGCTCCAGCCATTGAGCAGCGTGAGCTGGGTAAAGGTGACCTTTGGCCCGGCTGCGGCGAGGGCCGACTGTGGCATCGCCACCGCTCCGGCCAGCAGGGCGGCAATGGCGAACGGGACCACCTGCCACAGCCGAGTGGCCCGGTGCCGCAGGCGTCTGGTGGCCAGGTTGCGGGCCGGTGCCCGGCGTTGGTTCTGCCGTGCGAACATGATGTCTCTCCTTCAGCATGCAGCGGGCCGCCACTGGTCCGCCCTGCAGCATTTTTAAGACGCCCGTCCCGTCGCCAGCCTGAGCAACGGCTACTCATCTTCGGCAGCAGCAGCTACTCACGGGGGATGGAGTAGGACGGTCCTATCGATGACGAGCGATCCGCGCAAGCGGGCCACCTTGTCCCTGGTCATCTGGCTGGGTGCGTTTGCGAACCCAGGCATTGAAGTCTGGCTGGAACCGCAATTAGCCGGTGACCGCCTCCCGGCACCTGGCGTTCTCGTTCGGGATCCACCATTGTCTTGGCGCCGCGCTCGCCCGCCTCGAAGGCCGCATCGCCTTCGAGGAGCTCACGCGCAGGTACCCGGGACTCGCGATGGCCGGGACGCCTGCGCGGCGGCAGCTCCTCGTCCTGCGCGGGTTCGAGAGCGTCCCCGTCCGCGCCAGCTGAGAGCACGTGGCCTCTTGTGCCGTGAGAGGCGTCTGAGCAGATGGAAGCCGTGTTTCAGAAAGGCGGGGCTTCCAGGGCGGGCTGACTGTCCATCAAGATGTGGTTAGTCCGTCATGATCCGAGGGGTCACCTTGGTGCTCAACCGCTGGTTCTGCAGGCTCCGCCGGGAACCAGGTGGCCCGTTCAAGATCGTTTTGGTGCTGGCGGTAGCCGGGCTCGTGACCGGGGCTGCACCCCCTGGCCTGACTACACGTGCCGCGCACGACAAGGTTGCCAGTGAGGTGCTCGTCACAGCGTTTTCGCCTGGGCGCGGCGGTCCGCTTGGGCTGAGCGGTGCCGCGCCGCAGGTCCATGCGACCGGGAACGGGCTGGTGACCTCCTCTGGCGCGCCGGTCGTGCTGCATGGCGTTGACCGGTCGGGCTCCGAGTACATGTGCGTGGACGGCTATGGGATCTTCGATGGGCCCAGCGATCAGGCATCCATAGCCGCGATGAAGACCTGGGACATCAACGCTGTCCGGGTACCACTGAACGAGGCGTGCTGGAACGGTGAGTCCTACGTCGAGCGCGCCTACCGTGGCAGCCGTTATCAGCACGCCATCGAGGCGTATGTGAGGCTGCTCAACGCGAACGGCCTGGTGGTGATCCTGGACCTCCACTGGAGCGACGGCGCCTACCTCGGACCGGACGCGGGGTGCTCCTCCGCCCACGCCACCTGCCAGAAGCCCATGCCCGACCGAGGCGCGATCCGCTTCTGGTCGTCGGTATCCCGGGCGTTCAGCGGAAACGACGCCGTCATCTTCGACCTCTTCAATGAGCCGTTCCCGGAGCTGGCGGACCAGGGTGACGAGGCCGAAGGCTGGCATTGCTGGCGTTACGGCGGCCAAGCCTGCGTCGGTCTTGGTTACCGGGCGGCGGGCATGCAGAGCCTAGTGGCTGCGGTACGGTCTACCGGCGCCACCAATGTGATCATGCTGGGTGGCCTGAACTGGGCGAACGACCTCACCCGCTGGCTGGCGCACGAGCCACACGACCCACTCCATGACCTCGCAGCCTCCTGGCACTCCTACAACTTCAACCCGTGCGACAACCAGTCTTGCTGGCAGACCCAGATCGCACCGGTGATAGCCAAGGTGCCGGTGATCACGGGCGAGCTCGGCCAGAGCGGTTGCAACGACTCCTACATCAACTCCTTGATGCTGTGGCTAGACACCGAGTCCGCCAGCTACCTGGCCTGGACGTGGGACACGTGGCGCGACGCCTGCTCGACCGGCCCCACCCTCATCACCACATACGGCGGCCATCCCACGCCCTACGGTGCCGGCTACCGGTCGCACCTGCTGACGCTCGCAAGCGCTGGCCTCGAGTCTCACCGCCGTATGGCGCCCTGACCAGGGCCCCGTTACGGCGTCCAGGCGCATGAGTCGCTGGTCGCGTGGGCTCAGCCGCGATGGAACTCCGCACGCCAGCGGTCTTTGCCCGACCCTCCCCGGGCGGGCAGGAACTCAATCCGGACCGGGCTCAGCCCATCCGCCGCGAACGCTTCGACCTCGTCGCGCCGCAGCGGCCACGGCGGGTCCGGGTGCAGTGGCGCATCGTCGTCACGCGCGGCGTGGATCACCAGGAGCGTCCCGCCGGCGGCGACCATGTGGCCGATGTTGGCGATGGCATCTCGGCGCAGGGGGTCGGGCAGGTTCTGCACGGTGAACACCTCGACCACCAGGTCGTAGGCATGCCGCCATTCGCGCGGGAGATCAAGCAGGTCGGCGTTGACATAGCTCACGCTGGAGCGGGGGTTACGCTCCTGCGCGAGCCCGATGGCTGTTGGGGAGATGTCGAAACCCAGGGTTTCGAACCCGAGGCTGGAAACGTACTCGGCGTCGGCACCCAGACCGCACCCGACCACCACAGCCCTCCGCCCACCTCCGGTCAGCCCGCGGTCTTCCGCCCAGGCTGACAGCAGCGGCTGCGGCTCATCCCGGCTCCAGGGGATGTGCACCCTGCCAGCGACACCGGCCGCGTAGAGCTGGTCGAACCAGCTGGTCGGGCTCCCGGCAGCCAGCGCCTGGGCCGCCAGCCGGTCCGCCTCTTGCTCCCAGTCGCGGGGTTCAGCCATTCGCACCTGCCAGGGATGGGCCGTGACTTCTCTAGTTTCCCGCTGGGCTGTTCCCGCGTTCATCTGGACCGGCCGGGGAGTCCGGGGCGCTTGGCCATCAAGTGCCCCAGACCCTGGGGAGCCCGGCCGGTGGTCTCTCACGTCGCCCGGGTCACAGCGGGCCAGTTGGAGACGTCGGTGTGGTGTTGACCGTGACGCTGGTGGCCCCACGCTGATGGGAGGTTGGGTTGACCGTGAGCTGGCCCTTGCTCATCACGCCGACCCGCTGGGCGCGGCCCGCGATCGCGCTGTCGTGGGTGACCAGGACCAGGGTCAGGCCGCGTTGCGCCCAGAGGTCCTCGAGCAGGCCGATGATCTCGTCGCGGGTGTCCTCGTCGAGGTTGCCGGTGGGTTCGTCGGCCAGCAAGACCGTCGGCTCCTTCACCAGGGCACGGGCGATAGCCACCCGCTGCTGCTGCCCGCCCGACATCTCGCCTGGCAGGTGACGCGACCGGTCGCCGAGCCCGACCGAGTCCAGCGCGGCGCGTACCCGACGGTGGCGTTCGGCGGATCCCACCCGCAGCGGCACCAGGGCCGCTTCGACGTTCTCAGCCGCGGACAGCGTGGGCACCAGGTTGAAGGTCTGGAAAATGAAGCCGACCGACTCCGCCCGGAGCCTGGTGACCTGGTTCTCGCCGAGCCGTGACAGGTGCTTACCGTCGAGTTCGATGGTCCCTGACGTCGGCCGGTCCAGCCCGCCGAGCAGGTTGAGCAGGGTGGACTTGCCGTGCCCGGTACGGCCCTGCACGGCCAGCCACTCGCCGTCTCCGATTGTCAGGGTCAGGTCGCGGACCGCGGGGACGGTACGGCGGCCCTTGGTGTAGAGCTTGGTCACGTCGGTCAGCTGGTACATGGGATGGTCTCCTGTCGATTCACGTCTGCTAGCCGCACTCGCTCATGCGACGCGGGCCAGTGCGTCTGCGGGGCGGAGCCGGGCGATCCGCCAGCTGCCGAACGAACCCGCCAGCAGCCCACCGATGACCGCGAGCACCACGGCCGCGGCGATGGCGCCGATAGTCACCGGGGCGGACATCGGGACGGCCACCGTGTGGTCGGCCGCTGGTGAGAAGACGCGCCCGCCAGGTCCGGCCGCTGTCACGAGGCCCGCTCCGGTGGCATTCGCGATCGTCGCTGTCAGCTTCCCTGCGGCTGCGCGGATGGCCGCCGCGCCCGCGAAGCCGAGCCCGACCCCGGCCGCGCCGCCGACGATGCCGACGACCAGCGACTCGCCCATCACCTGGGCGATGATCCGCTGAGACCGCCAGCCGAGGGCCTTGAGCGTGCCGAACTCCCGTACCCGCCGGGCCACCGCCGCCATCGTCAGCAGGCTGGCCACCGCGAATGCGGCGATCAGCACCAGGACGGACAGCCACCGGCCGAGGTCGTTGGCCAGCTTGGCGGTGGTTGACAGCGACCCGGTCACCTCGCTGGCCAGGCTCGCGGCGGTGGTGACCGAGTCGCCGGGGAGGAGGCGCTTGACCTCGGTCTGCACGGCGGTGATGTCGGCCGCGCTGGCCGCATTCACGTAGATCGTGTTCACATCGTTCTTCAGGCTCTTGCCCCTGGACTGGCCGAGATCCTGCGCACGGGCCAGCGGGATGAACACCTGCGGCGGGCTGCCGCTCTGCGGCTGAGCGACGATCCCGACGATCTTGAAGGCGTGCCCCACGATCTTCACGGTCGAGCCGACCGTCAGCTTGTGGGACTTCGCGTAATCGGAGTCCACCACGGCCACGTTCGAGTGGGCGTCGGAACCTGTGAGCGAGCGGCCCGAGGTGATCGTCCCGGCGCTGAGCGGGCCAAGTGAGAGGTGGCTGGTGTCCACTCCCTGGACGTTGAACGAGTTCGGCACCGGGAGGGGGCCGCCGGCCTGGCCGAACTGCTTCGGGAGCGTGACCGAGTTGTCGGTGAGGGCAAGGCCGCCCGCCGCCGCCTTGACGCCGTGCAGCCTGCCGACCGCCGCGACCTCGGATTGGCTGATCGGGCCGTAGCTCTCACTGCCCAGGTGGTCGATGGTCTGGCCGGCCGCGTTGTGGCACTTGCCGTTGGTGCACACCTGCGCCCCGCCGGGGCCGACCTGGAAGATCGTCCCGCCACTTTTGCCCGGCGATTCGCTGCCCACCGTCGGCAGTTTGGGCGCGCTGCCGGTCACCGTGACGTCCGTTCCGACCCCATACAGGGACTTCAGCACGTCGGACTGCGCCTTTTTCACCCCCGCCGAGGCGGCGGTAACGGTGACCACGAGGCCGATCCCAATGGCCAGGCCCAGCGCGACGAAAACGGCCTGCCGCATCCTGCGGCGCAGTTCCCGCCGTAGGTAGGTGATGAAGAACATGGTCTGCGCTCCAGATAGCGGTCTGGTTCACCCTCGCGGCCCACCGGGCCGCCTGTTGCGCCCAGGTCTACGTGGCCGGGGGTTGCGTCGCGGTTACACCCGCCGAGCGCTCCCGAGCGGGACCACCGCATGTAACCGCGGTGCAACCAGGGGGCCGGCAGCGTGGGACGTGCTGGGCACCGCGGGGGCCGGTGCCCAGACCAATGACCCACGAGTGGGAGAGGGGTGAGACTGCGATGTCGCAGGAACCCTCAGAGCCGGTCAGGTCCGGCGGCGATGACTGGCCGGACGACCTGTGGCCCGAGGAGGATGGTCTGCCTGGTGGACGTGATGGCTACACGAACGCCGGTGCGCACACGGGTGGACCGCCGGCGCGCTGGCGCGGCCCGGCCCTTCTGCTCGTGGTCGCGCTCGTCGCGGCTGCGGCCGGAGCCGGGGTCGTGCTTGGAGTGGACGGCCTTTCCGGCCGTTCCGGCACCCCGCCGTCGCCGGTCAGCAGGCCGTCCTACCTGACACCACTGCAGCCGGGCGGCAATGGCCTGCCGGGTGGCAGCGGCCAGCCCGGTGGCAACGGCGCACTCCCCGGCATCGGCTCCGGCGCCACTGCGGCCGCCATCCAGGATCCGGCACAGTCTCCGCCAGCGGGTTTCGGACCATGACATCGGCCCGTTCAGGCAGGACTCAGGAGGTATCCAGCCCGCCCGCAGCCAGCGGGAGGAAGATCAGCCGCATCCCAGCCGGCAGTCCGGCATCTGGAGGCGGCGTGCGGGTGCTGGTAGTAGAGGACGACCGCGAGCTCGCGGAGGCCATTGGCGTTGGCCTGCGCCGCGAGCAGATGGCGGTGGACCTTGCCTTTGATGGTGACGCGGGGCTGGAACGGGCTCTGGTCCACGGCTACGACGTGGTCGTCCTGGACCGCGACCTGCCGCGGACGCATGGCGATGACATCTGCACCCACCTCGTCCAGCAGCGTTGCCGCAGCCGGATCCTCATGCTGACCGCTGCGGCCACGATCGAGGACCGGGTAGACGGCCTCGGCCTGGGAGCCGACGACTACCTGCCCAAGCCGTTTGCATTCGCCGAGCTCGTGGCGCGGGTCAGGGCGCTGTTCCGGCGCGCACAGCCTGCCTTGCTCCCGGTGCTGGAATGCGGCGACCTGCGGCTCGACCCGGCGCAGCGGTCTGCCAGCCGGGGCCGGCGGCCGCTGGAGCTGAGCCCGAAGGAGTTCGGGGCCCTGGAGTTGCTGATGGCCGCCCAGGGCCGGGTGGTCTCGGCGGAGGAACTGCTGGAACGGGTGTGGGATGAGATGGCCGACCCGTTCACCACCTCGGTGAAGGTCACCGTCAGCCGGCTGCGCCGCAAGCTCGGCGACCCGCCGGTGATCGAGACGATCCCACAGGCCGGGTACCGGGTCAGCGCATGACAGCGCCGTCGCAGCCGCTGGCGCGCCGGATACCGCGCCGCTGGCTGCGGCTGCCGCGCCGTACCGTGCGGCTGCGCCTCACTGTGGTCTACGGCGCCCTGTTCCTGCTGTCGGGCGCGGCCCTGCTGGCTGTCACCTATGTCCTGGTGGCCCGTAACCTGCCCACCGCGCCGCCGCTCGCGGCCCGGGCCCGGTCATTGCCCGCCGTCATGCCAGCCAGAATCACGACCGCGCCAGCCATAACCAGTGGTCCGCAGGAGCGGGTGTTCATCCAGAAGGGGGCCGACTGCCATCTCACGACCGGGTCAGGCACCTCACCAGCCCAGGCAATGGCCCAGGCGCGGCAATGCCTGGACCACCTGCGCGCCATTGAACTGAACCAGTTGCTCACCGAGTCAGGGACCGCGCTGGCGATCATGACTGTGGTGTCGGTGGGGCTCGGCTGGCTGGTCGCGGGGCGCGTGCTGGGCAAGCTGCGCACTATCACCGCCGCTGCCAGGTCGATCTCAGCCAGCAGCCTGCATGCCCGGCTGGCACTGGCCGGGCCGGACGATGAGCTCAGGGAACTCGGCGACACCTTTGATGGGCTGCTGGCCCGCCTGGAGGCGTCGTTCGGGGCACAGCGCCAGTTCGTCGCCAATGCCTCACACGAGCTGCGTACCCCGCTGGCCCGGCAGCGGACGCTGGTCGAGGTCGCGCTCGCCGACCCTCAGCCGTCGGTCGCCAGGCTCCAGGATGTCTGCAGGCGGGTGCTCGCCGCTGGCGAGGAGCAGGAGGATCTGATCGAGGCGCTGCTCACACTTGCCCGCGGCCAGCGGGGCCTGGACCGGCGCGAGCCGATCGACCTCGCGGCGATCACCGGCGAGGTCATGCTGGCCCGCCAGGCTGAGGTTTACCTGCGGGGACTCGAGGTCACCGCCAGCCTGTGCCCGGCGCCTGCCCCCGGCGATGCCAGGCTCGCCGAGCGCCTGGTTGCCAACCTGGTGAGCAATGCCATACGCCACAACGTGGCAGACGGCACCATCCAGGTCGCCACAGCCGTCTGGGCAGGCCACGCAGTGCTATCCGTGTCCAACACCGGCCCGGTGGTCGCCCCTGGCCAGGTTTCCCAGCTCTTCCAGCCGTTCCATCGCGGCGGCACCGACCGCACCGGGCCCCGCGAGGGGCTGGGTCTCGGGCTGTCGATCGTCGCCGCGATCGCCGATGCGCACGGCGCATGGCTGCAGGCGCACGCGCGGTCCGGCGGCGGGCTCACCGTCAGTTGCGGGTTTCCCCAGGCGAAGACCCCACTGCAGGACGCCACACGGGCTCGGTGCCCGGCCGATCCCGATGACCTCGTGTCCGGGATACCTACGGTGGCCGTGTAACAGCGTGGCGGGGGGTGACGCTCCCATCACGACATGCCTAGCCGCCCGCTTATCGTGCTGACCGGGTTCCGCCCCCAGCTCGGTGTGTCTGCCCAGAACACGCACATCACGCTGTCGGAGGCTCCTCTCTTGTTTACCTCCCTGCTCACAACCAAGGCCGCGGTGACAGCCGCCATCGGCGCGGTCGCCATCGGTGGCCTGGCCACCGCCACTGCGGCTGCACTTCCGACGCATGCTCACCATGCTGCCCACCAGGCACAGAGCGCTTCCCCGGCGTCGGGAAGGACGCACCACACCAACCACGCCGGGGACGGAACTCCGGTCGGCCCCAAGCTTGCCAACGGCCACACGGCCTACGGGCTGTGCACCGCCTATGCGCATGCCTCCAAGCAGGGCAAGGCCGCGCAGCACTCGGTGGCCTTCCGCAACCTGGTGAAAGCGGCGAATGGAGCGGCCAACGTCACCGCGTTCTGTGCTGGCGTGACCCACCCCGGGACGTCCTCGTCCCACTCACCACACCGGGCGGGGCAGTCTTCCTCGCACCCGAGGGGCAAGTCTGGCTCCCACACCTCGGGCAGGACCGCCTCACACCATTCGACCCGCTCACAGAGGTAGGGGCGGGCACAGGAGCACCCGCAGGGGCGGACCGCGGGTGGCAGAACGCGACGGGCCGGGGTTTACCTAATCCCACCGGGATCTCGGCCCGTCGCGTGTCACTGCGCACATTGCCATCGCCCCAAGCGGTCATTGGCTTTCGCTGGCCTGCCCAGTGATCCGGTAGCCCACGCCTGGTGTGGTGGTGATCACCGGTGGGTCGCCTAGTTTGCGGCGCAACCGGCCGATGGTGACAGTGACGGTGTTGGTGAACGGGTCGGCGAACTCGTCCCAGACCTGCTCGAGCAGTTGCTCGGCACTCAGCAGCGCCGGCTGCGCACGCAGCAGGGCCTCCAGTACCCCGAACTCCTTGACCGAGAGGTCGATGGGCTGCCCGTCCCGGGTGACCGTGTGCCGCAGGGGGTCGAGCTCGATGCCCGCCGCGCGCAGGACATGTGCCCGCACGGCGGGCTGGCGCCGGGCCAGGGCGCGGATGCGCAGGACGAGCTCGGGGAAGTGGAACGGCTTGGCGAGGTAGTCGTCGGCACCCAGGGTGAGGCCGCTGACCCGGTCGCCTGGCGAGCCCGCTGCGGTCAGCATCAGCACCATGACCCGGTCGCCGCGCTCGGTGATGATCCGGCAGACCGTGTCCCCGTGGATTTTCGGCAGGTCACGGTCGAGGACGACCACGTCGTAGGCATTGGCGTCCAGTTTGGCCACGGCTTCCAGTCCGTCACGGGCGGCGTCCACCGCCATGCCCTGGTCGCGCAGGCCTTCGACCAGCACGTCAGCGAGGGTGCGCGAATCCTCGACCACCAGGACCCTCACGCGGGAACCTCCGTCCGCGCGGTCGCTGTGGTTGCGTGGGCCAGCGGCAGGGTGATCGTCACGCACAGCCCCCCTTCAGGCCGGGCGGTCAGGTCCAGGGTGCCACCGTGTGCCTCCGCGATGGCCGCAACGATCGACAGCCCAAGTCCGGACCCGCTGTCCGAGCCGGTCCGGTCCGCACCCAGTCTGCGGAACGGCTGCGTGAGCTGGTCTACCTTGGCCTGGTCGAGGACTTCGCCGCCGGTCTCGACGACCAGCCGCACGGTCTGCTGGCCCGATGAGACCGTTGCATTGGCCCAGCCGCCCTGGGCGTTGTGGCTGATCGCGTTGCCGACCACGTTGTCGACCATCCGGCGCAGCAGTGTGGGACTGCCGTTCACCCATGCACCGTCGTGGCTGGTGGTGTACTGCACGGTCAGCTTCCTGGCGGCGATGGCATCCGCCCGCGCGGCCAGGGAGGCGGAGACGACGGATTCGAGCGAGACCGTCGTGCGGCCGGGCAGGTCGCCATGCTGGGCCCGCGCGAGCGCGAGGAAGCCGTCGAGCAGGCGGTCGACCCGGTCGAGTTCGGTCCGCACCCGCACAGCCAGGATAGTTGTCTGCGGCGGTACCGGCCCGGGTTTGGCGACCGCCACGTCCACGGATGCCCGCATCGTCGTCAATGGGGTGCGCAGCTCGTGTGAGGCATTGGCGACGAACCGGCGCTGCGCGGCGAACGCGCCCTCCAACCGTCCCAGCAGCCCGTCGATCGTGTCAGCGAGTTCGGTGAGCTCGTCACGCGGCCCGGTCATGGCCAGCCGCTGGTCCAGGCTGTCTGCGGAGATCCGCTGGGTTGCCGCGGTGATTGCCCGCAACGGGCTCAGTGCCCGGCCCGCGGTGACCCAGCCGAGCAGCCCGGCCACCACGGTCATGATGCCAAGCGCGATCAGTCCCGCGATCAGCAAGTTGTGCGACAACCCCCCTGACGCCAGCGTGTGCTGGTCGGCCAGTTGTTGCTGGAGTGCCCGGATCTGTGCCCGCGCCTGTGACAGAGCCGAGGCCGGGGCCAGGGGTGCAGCCGTCTGGGCGGCGGAAACCGACGACCGGGCGGACAGGACACCCCCGCTGATGACCAGCAGGACTGCCCCGGATACCAGGAACAAGACACCGTACGTGGCAGTCAGCCGCAGCCGCACGGTGCGCCGCGGCAGCATCCTCATCCCGCGCCTCCCCACGTCAGATGGAGCCCCCCTCCAGCATGCTCCGCCCGGCCTAACAGCGGCATAACGGCCCGCGTTCGGCCAGTGTTAGCGCCGCCTGCGTACAACCAGCTTCATGGACGCAACCATCGAAGTAGCCGGGCTGCGCAAACACTTCGGTCCGGCACTGGCCCTGGACGGCATGACCTTCACGGTCATGCCGGGCCAGGTCACTGGCTTTGTCGGGCCCAACGGGGCCGGAAAGTCCACCACCATGCGGGTGATCCTTGGCCTGGACGCCCCTGACGAGGGCACCGCCCTGGTCAGCAGCCACCCCTACCCGTCCTTGCCGTTCCCGCTGCGGCACGTTGGGTCGCTGCTCGAAGCCGGGGCGCTGCAGCCCAACCGGACCGCCCGCAACCACCTGCTCTGGCTCGCCCACTCGCAGGGACTTACCGCCAGCCGGGTGGATGAAGTGCTGGAGCAGGTAGGGCTGCGTGAGGTGGCCCGCAGGCGGGCGGGCGGGTTCTCGCTGGGCATGCGGCAGCGGCTGGGGATCGCCGCCGCGATGCTCGGTGACCCGCCGGTGCTGATGTTCGACGAGCCGTTCAATGGCATGGACCCCGAGGGGATCGTGTGGATGCGCGGCTACCTGCGGTCGCTCGCTGGCGAGGGCAGGGCGGTCCTGGTGTCCAGCCACCTGATGAGCGAACTCCAGGACACCGCCGACCACCTCGTGGTGGTGGGCCGTGGCCGCGTGATCGCCGACACCAGCGTCAGAGCGCTGATCGCAGCGACCTCCGGTGACCGGGTCACGCTCCGCACCACGGCGTGGCCAGAGGCGGTCACGGTGCTCGAAGGCGCGGGGGCCACCGTGACCGTCAACGGTGCAGCAGACACGCTCACTGTGTCCGGGCTGGCCGCCGAACAGATCGTTGCGCTGCTCGGCCGCGGCGCCGTGCCGTTCTCTGAGGTGTCGGCGCACCGCGCCACGCTAGAGGAGGCCTACCTGGAACTCACCCGCGACGAGGCCGAGTACCGGGGGGCCGCCCGATGAGTGCGAACGTCATGACCCCGGAACGGCCAGCCGTGCAGAGCCCACGGGCCGGGTTCGTCCATGTGCTCCGGGCCGAGTGGACCAAGTTCCGGACCGTGCGCGGCTGGGTGGTCTGGATGGTCCTCGCGGCCGTGCTGATCGATCTGGTCGGGCTGTTTGCTGGGGGTCAGGCCAACATCGCCTGTGGTAACGGCAGGACGGGGTCTGCCTGCATGGTTTCCCCGCCGATCGGCCCGGGCGGCGAAGCGGTGACCGACAGCTTCTACTTCGTGCACCAGCCACTGGCCAGCCAGGGCAGCGTCACTGCCCGGGTCACCTCGCTGACCGGCCGGTACGGCGGTAAGGGCGTCCAGGCAGCCGGCCAGGGGCCGGCCGGGATGACCCCGGGCGTCCAGCCGTGGTCCAAGGCCGGCATCATCATCAAGGCCAGCACCACGCAGGGGTCGGCGTACGCGGCCATGCTTGTCACCGGCAGTCACGGCGTCCGGTTCCAGTACGACTACACCCAGGACATCGCCGGCCTGCCCGGCAAGATATCCGGGGCGTCCCCGCGCTGGCTGCGGCTGACCCGCTCCGGCGACACGGTCACGGGCTACGACTCCGCGGACGGCAGCCACTGGACCGAGGTTGGTGCCGCGAGCCTGCCAGGGCTCCCGGCCACCGTCCAGGCTGGGCTGTTCGCCACATCCCCGGTGTACACGAAAATCACGCCGTTCTTCGGCGGGGACAGTGGCCAGGTGGGGCCCAGCCTGACCACCGGGGCGTTCGACAGTGTCCACCTCTCGGACGGCCAGGCAACTGGCCGATGGGCAGGCAGCGACATCGGACCCAACGGTCCCGACCTGACGGGCCCACCGATCGGGTTCCACCAGGCAGGTGGCCGTTTCACGGTGACCGGGTCAGGTGACATTGCCCCGCTCGTACAGGGGACAGGGGCCGGGGGGCCCACCGGCACCATCGAGGACCACCTCGCGGGCACCTTCGCCGGGCTGATCGCCGTGGTCGTGATCGCGGCGGCGTTCATGACAGCCGAGTACCGGCGTGGCCTGATCCGCACGACGCTGGCCGCAAGTCCACGGCGTGGCCAGGTGCTGGCGGCCAAGGCACTCGTGCTGGCCCTGCTCGCATTCGTGGCCGGGGTGGTCGCAGCGGTCATCGCGGTCTTCGCCGGGGTCCGGATGGCGCACAGCGAGGGGATAT
>DASYYE010000484.1:0-3830 GCA_035946955.1 Streptosporangiaceae bacterium
GAACAGGTTCCCGTACTTGTCAAACGACAGGCTCGGGTCGCAGCACCCGTCACCCAGTGGGTCATTGCCGCCAAGAGCGATCAGCTTCGTCTGCCACGTCTTGCCGCCGTCGAAGCTAACGCCCTCGAACATCCCCGCAGACAGCCCGGCTTCGCCGTGGCCCACATTGGTCACCGTCACGATGTTGTCGGGGTTGGCCGGGTTGACGGCGATGGCCTCTTCGGATTCGTTCAGATGCCGCTGGCTGATGTCAGTATTGGCGGGGGTCGCGGCCCGGGCCTGCGACCCTGCCCGGGCTGCCGCCAGCGCGGCTGGCGTGGCCGCTAGCACCGCACCTGCCAGCATCGCGGCAACCATGATCGGGAACCGGAAGCGGTACATCATCGGACCTTCTTCCCTCGACCCTTCCCGAAGGCTACGCCGGGCCCTACAAGAGGGGAAGAACCAGATGCGCCCGAACGGATGCCGGCCAGGAGGCCGCTGACGACGAGCCGGCGGCATTTCCGATGCTGAGGTGCTGCGCCGGAACGGGGATTGCCGCAACGGGAGGACCGTGCCTAGCATGAGCTTCTTCCGCCGTCTGACCATTTTCGGAGGACCCCGATGCGGCTGCGGACCTCTCCCCGGGTGAAGTTTTCGGTTCTGACGGTGGTGTCGGCGCTGGCCTTGCTCGGCTTGCCGCAGGCGGCGGCCGCCGGGACGGTCTCGGTGACCCAGCCGGTCAACGTGACCCATGATCTGTTCGCCGACAATGAGGAGTCGCTGGGCATGGACGGAACCGGCACGCTGCTCGCCGGGGCCTGGAACGACTTCGACTTCAACGATGGGTGCGGCTTCGCGTTCTCCAGCGATGGTGGCAAGACCTGGGCACCGCGCACGTTCGTGCCGGGGTTCACCCAGTTCACCAACGACCCGAACGTGCCGGGCACTGGCTCGTTCGAGGTGGCCGGCGACCCATCGGTTGCCTGGAACCCGGCGTTCGGCACGTTCGACGTGGCCTGCCAGGCTTTCAACACGAGCCCGCCGTTCCCGATCCAGCTCCTGGCGACGACGTTCGACCCGGCGAAGGCCAATCCGGATGCGAACGAGAACCAGAGCTACGGGCCTGCCGCCTGGACGCACCCGGTCGCGGTCGCGACCGGTACCTCCACCGGCACGCTGAAGGGGAGCAACGGCCAGTTCCCCGACCATGAGTCGATCATGGTCGACACCAGCAACGCGGCCGGGCACCATTTCGGGCGCATCTACATCACCTGGGCGCAGTTCAACGGATCCGGCCGCTCGCCGATCCAGGTCGCGTTCTCCGACGACAACGGCCAGCACTGGAGCGGTCCGATCACGGTGAGCGACAAGGGCCACCAGTTCGACCAGGACGCCCGGATCAATGTCGGCCCGGACGGCACGGTGTACGACACCTGGATCAACTCGCCGAACCAGAAGAGCCTGACCGGCAACCAGGCCATGGCCGCGGCTTCGGCCGACGGCGGGCAGACCTGGAGCGCAAGCACGACGGTCGCACCGGTCCTGGACCCCACGCCAGGGCTGCTGCCCAACTCCAGCTACCGGGTCTTCGCCGACGTCACCTCCGCGGTAGACCAGGCGACGGGGCAACTGGTCGTGGCCTACACCGACCAGCGCAGCGGCCCGTCCAACGTGTGGGTCACCCACGCCACAGCAGGTGGGTCAATCTCGTCCTGGGCAGCGCCGCGGCAGGTGAAGGCCAGCCCGGACGAGGAGTTCTTCCCCTGGCTGTCGTCCGCCCCCAACGGGCGCGTCGATCTGGTGTACTACGACCGCAGCTGCGATCCCGCGGACACCCTGAACTGCGTGACTCTGTCCTCCTCCGTCGACAGCGGCGCAACCTGGACCACCACCCCGCTCACCACCACCGGCTTCGACGGCGACGCCTTCCAGGCGTGCCTCGCATTTGTCCAGCCCGCCAACTGCGGCACCTTCTTCCTCGGGGACTACATCGCTGTAGAATCCACCAACGCAAAAGCACAGGTCCTTTACACCGGAAATGGGCCGTCCGCCATGGACGTGTTCTCCACCCAGGCGCGTTTCCCCGGCTGAACAAACCGGCTGGCACGCCGTTCAGCGGTCCTAATTTGCACAGCGGAAAGCACAGCAACCGGTGCGGATCTGTCCGGACAGGCGCGCGCTCTGGGGCGGTGACCTGCACCGATACAGCAGGTGGATGCCACGCCCTGCATGACCGAGCGTCGGCAGAAGCGCCGATCATCGAGATCTGGAGATGCCCCGCTTTGACGGACAGGGCTGATGACTCGGTCAGGCTACCTTCTTGATCTTGTTGTCTTCTTCGAATTCGGCGGGGCTGCGGTAGCCGAGGGTGGAGTGCAGCCGGGTGCCGTTGTACCAGCCGATGTACTCCACGATGGCCCGGCTGGCGGCTGCCCTGGTCGGCCAGGGCCGGGTAGCGGTCAGCTCGCCTTTGAGCGAGGCGAAAAACGATTCGGAAAGGGCGTTGTCCCAGCACTGACCGGTACGGCCATGGGACAGTGTCACGGCATAGTCGCTGGCCAGGTCAGCGAAGGCGGCCGAGGTGTACTGGCAGCCCCTGTCGCTGTGGAAGATCACCCCGGGGGCCGGGTCGCGGGCGGCGACGGCGTTGGCCAGCGCGTCGGCGACCAGCTCGGTGCGCAGGTGATCGGCGAGGGCGTAGCCGACGACGCGGCGGGAGGCGATGTCGATCACGGTCGCCACGTACAGCCATCCCTCCCAGGTGCCGAGGTAGGTGATGTCGCCGCACCAGCGGGCGTTGAGCTTGCTGGCGTCGGCGGTGAAGTCGCGGCGGACCTGGTCGGCCCGGGCGGCGGCGGCCGGGTCCGCGATGGTGGTCTTGCGCCACCGCCTGGGCGCCCGGCCCCGGATACCAGCCCGGCGCATCAGCCGGGCCACCCGCTTGCGGGAGTGGCGGCGGCCGCGGCGGCGCAGCTCGGCGTGCACCCGCGGCGCGCCGTAGCGCCCCCTGGACTGCGCATGCACGGCCTTGATCTGCTCGGTGAGCTCAGCGTCCTGCTGCTCACGCCGGCACGGCCCAGACAGGTGGGAGTAGAAGGCGGCGCGGGAGACCTTCAGCAGCGCGCACGCCCGCGCGACGTTACGCCTGCCAGCCCTCTCCGCCTCGATGAACGGGTAGCAGTTCACCGGGTCTCCTTGGCGAAGAAAGCCGTCGCCCGCTTGAGGATCTCCACGTCCTCGCGCAGCCTGCGGTTCTCGCGCCGCAGTTCGGTCAGCTCCCGCTGCTCATCACTGGTCAGCCCGCCGTCGTGCCGGGTGCCCGCATCGCGCTCGGCCTGCCTGACCCACTCCCGCACCGCGGTCTCGGTCAGGTCGAAGTCGCGGGCGACCTGGCCCACCGACCGGTCACCCCGCTGGCACAGCTCCACGATCTCGGCCTTGAACTCCGGCGTGAACGAGCGGCGCGGACGGGACTTCTTCCTCGCCATGGTTTCCATGGTCGGACATCCTTCCTGGGGCGAACCCCTGATGTTGGATGTCCGTCAAAGCGGGTCAGGCCCACTCGACAACCCACAGGATGCAAGTCGCCGTTATCCCTGGGTCGGCCTTTGGCTCGGCGGTACCTTGACGCAAAGGCCTTCTAGGACGAGATGGACCATGCGGCGAACGTCGTGCTCGCTGTCGCCTCGGGTGTCAGCGGCCCACGCAAGTGAGGCGACGAGCGTGAACACGTCATGGGGATCGAGGTCGACCCTCGTGAAGCTCGTCTGCGTCGATCGGGCCAGCAGCCGTTCCGTCCAGACCTCTAGTGGCTGGCAGGCATGACTGAGCGGAGATCGATCGTCGCT
>DASYYE010000485.1:0-21866 GCA_035946955.1 Streptosporangiaceae bacterium
CGTCAGGCTTTCGCCCATTGCGCAATATTCCCCACTGCTGCCTCCCGTAGGAGTCTGGGCCGTGTCTCAGTCCCAGTGTGGCCGGTCGCCCTCTCAGGCCGGCTACCCGTCGTCGCCTTGGTAGGCCGTTACCCCACCAACTAGCTGATAGGCCGCGAGCTCATCCTTAGCCGGAAATCCTTTCCACCACCTCTGATGCCGTCAGTGGTCATATCCGGTATTAATTCCGGTTTCCCGGAGCTATCCCAGAGCTAAGGGCAGATTGCTCACGTGTTACTCACCCGTTCGCCGCTCGAGTACCCCGAAGGGCCTTTCCGCTCGACTTGCATGTGTTAAGCACGCCGCCAGCGTTCGTCCTGAGCCAGGATCAAACTCTCCGTTGATGTCTATTTGCAGACCGCCTGGATATCCGGCACCAGAGGCGCGGGACACGGGCGGATCGCAGACAAATTTAGCTGACTGAGCAAGCTCAGCCAGATTAGAACCGGCACCGATCACAACCGGAGCCGGGGTGACCGACCGGTTAGACCGGCCGGGCCAGAGAGTGCCTCTTTAACCGGCGAACCGGCCATTCGAGGCGATCTTGGCACTCGTTTGGGTCCAAGCCGTTTCCGGCCAGGGCCCCATTGACGAGGTTTGTGCTTGTGCACTGGCTTTTAGCACGCTGTTGAGTTCTCAAGGAGCGGACGCGCACCGTCACAAGGCTTTCGCCTGAGTTCGGGGGCAACCCTCTTACCTTACCGGCTCGTCCTAGGAGAGTCAACCGGCTTCATCAAGCCCCATCGGGCTCTGACAGCTGGCTGCAACCCTGCGAACGTGCCCTGTACAGGCCCGCTATGGAACAGCGGACCACTGAGCCCAGAGATTGAAGTTCCAGGCCCTCCGGATCGTACACGACCTTCTCGGCTGCGCACTCAAGCTGGCGGCTTTCCGGCCGCCCGCTTGTTTCCCGGGGGTGAGAGAGACTTTAGGCAGAGAACCCCAATGCGTCAAATCGGGGGACGCAGCCGTCCGTCCGGCCGCAGGCAAACATCTATACCCCCAGGCAGAGCCCCCTAAACCCCACTGGGGACCCTCAACGGGCGGCGTCGGCCAGGCCGGTCGGACCGGCGTGAGTTGCCTGCTCACGCGGAGGTGAGCAAGCGAAATCCGGTTGGGGCGACAGCTTCGGTTATACAAACGTGACCTACCGCTGCATCGTCGGGGGCGCCGGAGCAGCGCCCCTTGCAGCGCCCAGGAGCGGGGCAACGCGTCGCCCATGGGCCGGGGCAGACCAGCTGACCAGCGACAACAGGCCACCACGAACCAGACGGCAACGCCGGGCACGAGCGCCATGCCAGACCATCCGAAGCGAACGAGTCCAACTCCGCGCCCCGCACCTCTGGGAACGCAGCTTGGCCCCCAAGAGCGAGATCGCTGACCCAAGATGATCTTTCACACTGGTTTCGGTACACAACTGTGATCTAGTCCCGGCTCAGAGGTAGCACTCCCGCTCTCTCAGACGGGCCGCAGGTTCCGCCGTGCTGTACTCGCTGTACCGACTCGGCACAGACATCACGGTGACCAAGGCGCCGGCAGCGCCGTGCCAGAGCGTTTCAGGTTTGCCGGGACCAGTGAGCCGGCGGTGGGCTCGACCTGACCCTGGCCAGGACCAGCTACGCCGGCGCCTGACCCCCTGCGGGGGTGGTGACCTCCACGCCCCCGACAGTGCGCTTGCCACGCCGCAGCACCAGGAAACGGCCGTGCAGCAGGTCGTCACGGCCGGGCACGGCGTCTTCGGACAGCACCCGGGCGTTGTTCAGGTACGCGCCGCCCTCGGTGATCGCACGGCGCGCCGCCGACCTGCTCGGGACCACCCCGGACTCGGCCAGCAGATCCACTACTGACGGGAGACGGCCGTCGGCTGGCTTGACCGTGGCGAGGCCAGCCTCAGCCAGCGCCGAAGCCAGGGTGGCCTCGCCGAGGCCCGCCAGGTCTCCCTGGCCGAACAGGGCCTTGCTGGCCGCGACCACGTTCGCGCATTCCTGCGCACCGTGCACGAGCGTGGTCACATCCTCGGCGAGCACGCGCTGGCCTGCGCGGGTGGCTGGCTCCTCACGGGTGCGCCGCTCCAGGTCCTCGATCTCCTCGCGTGAGCGGAACGTGAACACGCGCAGCAGCCCTGGCACTTCCGCGTCGCCGCGGTTGATCCAGAACTGGTAGAACGCGTACGGGCTCATCAGGTCCGGGCTGATCCAGATCGCGCCGCCCTCGGTCTTGCCGTACTTGGTGCCATCGGGCTTGGTGATCAGCGGCGTGGCCAGCGCGTGGACGCTGTCCCCGGTCACGCGCCGGATCAGGTCCACGCCCGAGACCAGGTTGCCCCACTGGTCGCTGCCGCCGAGCTGCAGGGCGCAGTCGTAGCGCCGGAAGAGCTCGAGGTAGTCGAATGCCTGCAGGATCTGGTAGCTGAACTCGGTGTAGCTGATGCCACCCGCTTCCAGCCGGGCCTTCACCGACTCCCGCGCGAGCATCTGGTTCACCGGGAAGTGCTTGCCGATGTCGCGCAGGTAGTCGAGCGCGGACAGGGGCCCGGTCCATTCCAGGTTGCTGACGATCAGCGCGCCGGTGGGCCCGGGAGTGAAGTCGAGGAACCGCGCCACCTCGCCGCGGATGCGCTCCACCCACTCGGCAACGACCTCGCGGGGGTTGAGCACCCGCTCCGCGGACTTGCCGCTCGGGTCGCCGATGAGGCCGGTCGACCCGCCCACGACCCCGATCGGCCGGTGCCCGGCGTCTTGCAGCCGCCGCATTGTCAGTAGCTGGACCATGTTGCCGATGTGCAGGCCGGGGGCGGTCGGGTCGAACCCGGCATAGAACGTGACCGGTCCACTGGCCAGTGCGTGGCGCAGTTCGTCCGGGTCGGTGGACAGCGCCAGGAGGCCGCGCCAGGAGAGTTCGTCCAGGATGTCGGGTGCAGTGGTATCGGTCACAGCGTTATCGTCCCATCGGCCCGCTCCGCGGCGGCAACTGGTTTAGGGCGTGCCTTGCGCGGGGTGTGCGGGCGGTACACGGATACGGTCGGATCCCCGGTCAGCCAGAACCTCCAGGGCCACTCCCCCGCCGCATTGACCCCGACCCGCGGCCCCCGGCTGACCAAGCCATAACCAGCGCCGTCAGCAGACCCGGTCGCGCCGTCTCTTGCTGTTATCTCACCGGTGAGCGCGGGCGGGCGGATCCGCAGCGCGCCCGGGAGGATCCGCAACGGGGAGGCCGGGTCGCACACGTCGGTCCCGTCCTGTGCCCGCGCGATCCCCAGGGCCTGGCACAGCCGGGCCGGCCCGCGGGCGAGGTCCCGGCTCCCGGGGGTGGAGGCGCGCCGCCTCGCGGCGGCGAGGCCCGCGCCGTCGACGACACGCCCGGCCCGCAGCAGCACCGCGCAAGCGGTCCCGGCGGACTGGCAGACCAGGTTCACGCAGTAGTGCATGCCATAGGTGAAGTACACATAGGCATGACCCGGGGGGCCGAACATGACGGCGTTGCGCGCGGTCCGGCCACGGTAGGCGTGTGAGGCGGGGTCGGCCTCCCCCGCGTACGCCTCCACCTCGGTCAGCGCCACCGCGACCAGCCCGTCCGCTGTCTCGTGCTCGATCACGCAGCCGAGCAGGGTGGGCGCCACCTCAAGCGCACTGCGGGCGAAGAACTCCCGCGGCAGTACCACGGGCGCGGCCTCCCTCCATGGTCGCGGGGCTCTGCGCACTATAGGCCAGGCGGCGGCGATGCGTAGCCAGGCGGCCACGGCAGCACCTTGAACCACCCGGCAGCCAGGGCTAACGTCATGCCTGTTTTCCGTTGCACATCCGGCAGGCGGGCGGCACCCACTGGCCCGTCATGCCCCACTCTGGAGGCACCGTGAAACATCCGTTGTACTCATTAGCGGTCTGCACGGCCGCCCTGACCATCCTTGGCGGCCTGGCGACCGCCTCGCCCGCCCTGGCGGCCACTCTCCGCCCAGGGACTTCACCCAAGGCCCTGTCAGTCATGCACGTGGGTCAGATCGACCAGCAGGACATCGCCTCCGAGGGCGGGTGTGAGCCCGGCACACTCGTCGAGCCCGAGGTGGCGGTCTCGCCCTTCAACCCGAACATCCAGGTCGCGGCCGCGCACGACTGCCGCTTCGCCACCGGCGGCGCGGTGGACATCTCCTATGCCTGGACCCACGACGGTGGCGCCCACTGGCAGCACGCACCGCTGCCGGGCCTGACGAGGCATTCCGGCGGGGTATGGGCGCGCGCATCCGACCCGGCCGTAGCGTTCGGCCCGGACGGCAGCGTATACATCTCCTCGCTCGTCTTCGACAACGGCTGCCCGACGGGCATCGCGGTGTCCAAGTCCACCGACGGCGGCGCCACCTTCGCCCCGCCATCGCTCGTGCAGCAGAGCAAGACCTGCGCGTACTCCGACGACAAGGACTGGCTGGTCGTGGACACTCAGCCGACGAGCCCGTTCTACGGCCGTATCTACGTGTTCTGGACGGCCTTCATACCGACCGGGTCGCCGCAGGTCCTCCGCTTCTCTGACAACGGCGGGAAGACCTGGAGCGCCACCCAGATGGTGAACCCGAAGACCACCAATGCGCAGGACTCCCAGCCGATGATCCAGCCAGACGGCACCCTCATCGACACCTACCAGGACTTCGGCGGCGGCTCTGCGGGCGGCGGCAAGCCCATCCGCGAGCACCCTGGCACCACACTCACGGGTCACGGCGCCAAACAGTCCGGGGTGGCCTTCATGGCACGGACCTCCTTCGACGGCGGGATGACCTGGAGCAAGGCGTCAATGGTCACCCCCTCGGTCGGCGGTGGGCCCGCCGCCATCCGCTGCTGCCTGCCCGCCGCGAACGTGGACCCGGTGACGGGCAAGCTCTATGCGGTCTGGGAGGCTGCCGGCCCAGGCACTCAAGACCCGGTGATGTTGTCGTCGTCCGCTGACGGCAGGCACTGGTCAGCGCCGGTCATGGTGACTTCCGGCGACGGACCCTCGATCCAGCACATCACCGGAGCGGTCGCCGCCTACGGCGGCAAGGTCTATGTCGCCTACGGCACGCTGAACACCAAAGTTGACCAGGGCAACCACGTCCAGCAGCAGCTGTCCACGTCCACCGATGGCGGCGCCACGTTCGGGCCGCCGATCACACTAGGCCCCGTGTCGAACCTGACCTACGCGGCCGTGGCCGGTGGCAAGTTCCCAGGTGACTACGCGGGCGCGTCAGCCACGGCAAGCCGCCTGACGCTGGCTTGGTGCGTGTCGTCCAAGCCCGCCAACCCGAACCGCGTCTACCACCAAACCCTCTACGCAGCAGTCCTCCGCACCTAACACCCGGCGAGTAGTTCCGCCCCCGAGTTCGTGTGCCGAAACCTGCTGTTCCAACGACAGTTCTGGCACGCGAACTCGGGGGCTAACTGTCTTACTCAAGATCAACACCGTGGGGAGGGGCGCGGAGGCTCCGGGGTGGCCGAGCGGTGCGGGAGCCGACGGGGAGCGGGGCGGACGGGCCAGGAGCGGGACGGACGGGCCAGGAGCGGGGCGAGGGTGGCTACGCGGCTGCCCAGGCGGCGTGGGACTCCACCGCGGTTTGCAGTGCGGCGAGTTGTTCAGCGACGCGCTCCGGAGCGGTGCTGCCCGGGGTCGAGCGGGCCGCGAGCACGCCCTTGACGGTCAGCACGTCACGGATGTCGGGGGTTAGGTGGGGCGAGATCCTGGCCAGGTCCTGGTCGCTCACGTCGGGCAGGTCGCAGTCGTGCGACTGGCACCACACCACGAGGTGCCCCACTACCGCGTGGGCTTCGCGGAACGGGACTCCGCGACGGACAAGGTGCTCGGCCAGGTCGGTTGCCAGCGCGAACCCGGTACTCGCACCCTGCGACATGCGTTTTGTATCAAAACGGGCGGTGGCCACGAGCCCGGCCATGGCGGGGAGGACCAACAGCAACGTGTCGACCGCGTCGAAGACCGGCTCCTTGTCCTCCTGCAGGTCACGGTTGTAGGTCAGCGGGAGGCCCTTGAGGGTGGTCAGCAGGCCGGTCAGGCCGCCGATGAGCCGGCCGGCCTTGCCCCGCGCGAGTTCGGCCACGTCGGGGTTCTTCTTCTGCGGCATGATCGACGAGCCGGTGGCGTAGGCATCGTCGATATCGGCCCAGCCGAACTCCTGGGACGCCCACAGCACGACCTCCTCGCCCAGCCGTGACAGGTGCACCCCCAGCAGGGCCGCGGCAAAGCAGAACTCCGCCGCGAAGTCGCGGTCGCTGACCGCGTCCATCGAGTTGGCGAAAGGTGCGTCGAAGCCGAGTTCCGCGGCCACGGCCGCGGGGTCCAGCGGCAGCGACGAGCCAGCCAGGGCGCCCGCGCCGAGCGGGCACACCGCGGCCCGCTTGTCCCAGTCCCGCAGCCGGTCCACGTCCCGGCAGAACCCCTGCGCGTGTGCCAGCAACTGGTGCCCGAAGACCACCGGCTGCGCGTGCTGGAGGTGCGTCATACCCGGCGCGGGGGTGTTCAGGTGCTCCTCCGCCTGTCCGAGCAGTGCGGTCAGCAGTTCGACCAGCCGCAGGACGACCAGGCGTGCGTGGTCACGCAGGTACAGGCGCAGGTCCGTGGCGACCTGGTCGTTGCGGCTGCGGCCAGCGCGGAGCTTGCCGCCGAGGGCCCCGACCCGTTCGAGCAGCCCTCGTTCCAGTGCGGTGTGGACGTCCTCGTCGGTCGCGGCCGGGCGGAAGCTGCCGTTGCGGCAGTCGCGGTCGAGGCTTTCGAGCGCCTTGGTCATACGGGCCAGCTCGTCATCGGTGAGCAGCCCGGCCCGGTGCAGCACGCGGGCGTGGGCACGGGAGGCGAGGAGGTCGTAGGGTGCCAGCCGCCAGTCGAACGCGACACTGACCGACAGCCGGGTCAGCGCCTCGGCCGGGCCGGACCCGAACCTCCCGCCCCACAGCCGCGCCGGCCCGCGCTCCTGCTCAGCCACCTGGTTTCCCTCCATGCCGTAGCCCGCACCTCCACCGTGTCACGCACCCTCGCGTGGTGCCCGTGTTTCCATGATCCTGAAAGAGTTTCAGTCACCATGCCTGAGAAGTCGACATGATCATGAGGGCTGGCCAGCGTCGCGGAGGGCGGCGATCTTGGTGGGGAGGCCCCAGAGCTCCACGAAACCCCTGGCCAGCGCCTGGTCGAACGTATCGCCGGTGTCGTAGGTGGCCAGGTCGTGGTCATAGAGCGAGGTGGCGCTGCGCCGGCCGGTCACGACCGCGCGGCCGCCGTGGAGCCTGACCCGGATGTCGCCGCTGACGTGTTTGGACGCCTGCGCCATGAACGCGTCCAGGGCTGACTTGAGCGGTGAGAACCACAGCCCGTCGTAGACGAGCTCGCTCCAGCGCTGCTCAGCCTGCCGCTTGAACCTGGCCAGGTCACGTTCGACGCACACGTTCTCGAGCTCCTGGTGCGCGGCGATCAGCGCGATCGCGGCGGGCGCCTCGTAGACCTCCCGGCTCTTGATCCCGACGAGCCGGTCCTCGACCATGTCGATACGGCCGACGCCCTGTGCCCCGGCCCGGGTGTTCAGTTCGGTGACCAGTTCCAGCGGGGTGCGGGGCTGGCCGTCCAGTGCCACCGGGACGCCGTCGGTGAAACTGATGACCACGTTGTCGGGGTCGCGGGGGAGCGCCGGGTCGCAGGTGTAGTCCCAGACGTCGTCGTGGGGTGCCTCCCAGATGTCCTCCAGGTGCCCCGTCTCACAGGCCCGGCCCCACAGGTTCTGGTCGATCGAGTAGGGCGAGCGTGATGTCACGTCGATGGGCAGGCCCTTCTCCTCGGCGAACGCGATGGCCTTGTCCCTGGTCATGCCGCAGTCCCGGATGGGTGCGAGCACCTTCACGCCGGGGGCGATGCCCGCCAGGCCGACCTCGAACCGCACCTGGTCGTTGCCCTTGCCGGTGCAGCCGTGGGCGACCGTGTCGGCGCCGCGCTCACGGGCGACCCGGGCCAGGTGCGCCACGATCAGCGGCCGCGACAACGCCGAGACCAGTGGGTAGCGGTCCATGTAGAGCGCGTTCGCCCGCAGCGCGGGCAGGCAGTACTCGGCGGCGAACTCCTCCCGTGCGTCCACGACCTCCGCGTCGGCGGCACCGCATGCCAGTGCCCGGTCGCGGATGGCCGTCATGTCCTCCCCGCCCTGACCGACGTCCACGGCCACGGCGATCACATCGGCCCCGGTCTGTTCCGCGAGCCAGCCAATGGCGACCGAGGTGTCCAGGCCGCCGGAGTAGGCGAGAACTACGCGCTGAGTCATGTCATATCCCCTTGGTGCTGTCGATTGTCTTGGTCAGGCGGCCTGCGCCGTGCATTGCCTGGGTCATGGCATCCGCCGCTCGGCGAGGCGGAGCAGCGAGCGGGCTACCGCGTCACCGCCGGTCGGGTCACGGGTGATGACCAGGACGGTGTCGTCACCGGCGACCGTGCCGAGGACCGACGGCCATTCGGCGTGGTCGATGGCTCCGGCGAGGAGCTGCGCCCCGCCGGCGGGTGTGCGGAGCACTACGAGGTTGGCGCTGGCCTCGGCACTGACCAGGAGTTCCGACGCGAGCCTCGGGAGGAGGCCCAGTTGGCCCTCCGGGCCTGTCCTGGTGCTGGCACCTGGACCGGCCGCCGCGCCTGGCTGGCCTGCGCTGCCTCCCTGGCCTGCGCTGCCACCTGGGCCTGTCCCAGCGCCTGTGCCCGCGCCTGCCGCGCCAGCGGATACCAGCGCATTGCCGAGGGTGCCGCCCGGGCCCAGCCCACCGGCCGGGCCGTGCCGTGTGGCGCTGCCGGGCGGCTGGGTGCCGGTTCCGGTCCTGGTCGCGGGGGCGCCGGGCATGTGGGCACGCTGGCGGCCGAGCGCGGTCCTGCCGCTGACCGGGACTGGCGCGTTACCGCCTGACTGGGTGGGGGCTGGCGGTTGGCCGGCTGCGGGGAAGGGCTGTCCTTGGCCTGGCTGGGGGGCAGCTGACCTGACGTGGCCTGCCAGGGCGGGTGGTCCCAGGCCGCCGGGGCGGGATCCAGGGCCACCGGGCTCGCCAGGCAGCGCGTAGACCAGGGCGCCGCCCGGGCCACGCAGCCGCACCGCGCCGAGGTCTTCCAGGTCACGGGAGAGAGTGGCCTGGGTGACCTTGACCCCGCGCTGGGCCAGGGCCGCGGCGAGCTCTTCCTGAGAGCGCACCCGGACGCGGGAGAGGACCGCTGCGACCTGGGCCTGCCGGGCGGCCTTGGTCAGCGGGCTGGTGGCGTTCACTGGGCACGTTCCATGGCGGCGTCGAGTATGCCGGGCAGTGCCGCGACGAACCGGTCTACCTCGCCGTCTTCGATGATCAGCGGTGGGGCGAGCCTGATGGCGTCGGGCTGGACCGCGTTGACGAGGAACCCGGCACGTCGGCTGGCTGCCTCCACGGCCGCGGCCGCCGGCTCTGCCAGTACGAGGGCGAGCCACAGTCCCTGACCCCGGACCCCGCTCAGCAACAGGTGGCGGACCCTCGCGAGACTGGCCGCCAGGTACGACCCGACGCCAGCGGCGTGTGCGAGCAGGCCCTGCGATGCGATGGTGTCGAGCACCGCCAGCGCTGCCGCGCAGGCAACCGGGTTCCCGCCGAACGTGCTGCCATGGTCTCCCTTGGAGAACCCGGTCCCGGCCCCGCCGACCCCGATGCAGGCACCGATCGGCAGTCCTCCGCCGAGGCCCTTGGCGAGCGTGAGGACGTCCGGCCGCACGTGCTGCGCCTGGTGTGCGAACCACGTCCCGGTGCGCCCGATACCGCTCTGGATCTCATCCATGACCAGCAGGGCACCGGCGTTGTCGCATGCCTGCCTGGCCACGCGCAGGTAGCCGGGGGGTGGTGGCACGACCCCGGCTTCGCCCTGGCAGGGTTCCAGGAACACCGCGGCGCAGTCTTCGCGTACCGCCTGGCGCAGCGCTGCCGCGTCCCCGTAGGGCACGAAGCGCGTGCTCACGCCGAAGGGACCGAACGGCTTACGGATCGAGGTCTTGCCGGTCAGCGCGAGCGCTCCCATGGTCCGGCCATGGAACCCACCCTCGGTGACGACGATGACCGGCCGTGATGGGCCCTGGATGCGGCGGACCAGCTTGAGCGCGGCCTCGTTGGC
The DNA here is from genome assembly GCA_035946955.1 of Streptosporangiaceae bacterium. Lineage (GTDB taxonomy): Bacteria > Actinomycetota > Actinomycetes > Streptosporangiales > Streptosporangiaceae > DASYYE01. The sequence goes on from DASYYE010000485.1 coordinate 10,159, forward strand.
CTCGGTCCCGGAGTTGGTGAAGAACACCCGGCCGTCGGTGCCCAGCAGTGTCAGCAGCCGCTCCGCGAGGGCGACCACGCCTTCGTGGATGAACAGGTTGGACGTGTGGGCCAGGGCGCTGACCTGGCGGGTCACCGCCTCGACAATGGCCGGGTGGGCATGGCCGAGCGCGCTGACGGCGATGCCAGCGATGAGGTCGGTGTAGCACCGGCCGTCCGCGTCCCAGACCTGGCAGCCCTCGCCCCGGACGAGCGCGACCGCAGGGGTGCCATAGGTGGGCATCAGCGCCGCAGCGAACCGCTCCTGGAGGCTCTCTGTGGCGCTCTGAGCGACCGCGGCGGTTGCTGCGGGTGCCTGGGTGGTCATTGGTGCGCTCCCTGCGCTGTGGGCGGCGGTGCCGCGTCTGGGACGACCATGGTGCCGATGCCTGAGTCGGTGAAGACCTCGAGCAGGACCGCGTGGGGCAGGCGGCCGTCGAGGACATGGGCCTGGGGCACGCCGCCCTGGACGGCGCGCAGGCACGCCTCCATCTTGGGGGCCATGCCCGTGCTCAGCGACGGCAGCAGGGCCGCGAGCTCGGACACGCTCAGCCTGCTGACCACGTCCTGGGGCTGGGCTCCGGCTGACGCGGCCGGTCCAGCCGGTCCAGCCGGTCCAGCCGGTCCAGCCGGGGGGCGCTTGCTGTTATCAGCACTCCCCGGCCAGTCGGTGTACAGGCCGGGGACGTCGGTGAGCACGACGAGTTTGGCCGCGTTGAGCGCCACGGCGAGTGCGGCGGCAGCGGTGTCGGCGTTGACGTTGTAGACCTCGCCGTTCTTGCCGCGGGCGACGCTGGACACGACCGGCACCCGCCCGTCGGCCAGCAGTGCCCGCACCGCGCCCGGGTCCACATGGTCGATGTCGCCGACCAGCCCGATGTCCACTGGCTCGCCGTCCACGATGGCCGCGCGGCGGCTGGCGGTGAACAGGTTCGCGTCCTCGCCCGACATCCCGACCGCGAACGGCCCGTGCCGGTTGATCAGCCCGACCACGTCGCGGTTCACCTGCCCGGTGAGCACCATGCGGACCACGTCCATGGTCTCCGGGGTGGTGACGCGCAGCCCTGCCGTGAAGGTGCTCGCGAGACCCAGGCGGTCCAGGTGGGCGGAGATCTGCGGCCCACCGCCGTGCACCACGACGGGTCTCAGTCCGGCATAGCGCAGGAACACCACGTCCTGCGCGAAGGCCAGCCGCAGCGCATCGTTGGTCATGGCGTTGCCGCCGTACTTGATGACCACGGTCTGGCCGTGGAAGCGGTCCAGCCACGGCAGCGCCTCGATCAGCGTCGCCGCCTTGGCCAGGGCCGAGGCCCGGTCACGTCGTGCGCTGTGGTCGCCGTCAAGCGCGGTGCCTGGTGCACCCTCAGCCGCCGCTCCAGGCGGACCGTCGGCGAGCGAGGTATGGATGGAAGGTTTTCGAGAATCTTTTGTCGAAAACCTTCCATCCATGGCTGCTGTCTGTCCGGCAGAGGCTGTCATGTCGAGTACGCCGAGTTCTCGTGGACGTAGGCGGCGGTCAGGTCGGTGGTGCGGACCGTGGCGGCGTGGGGACCAGCGGAGAGGTCCACCGTGATGGTGACGTCGCGGGGCCGCAGGTCCACCTTGGACCGGTCATCGGCCGCGCACCCGTGACGGCAGACCCATACGCCGTTGATCGCGACGTTCAGCCGGTCCGGCTCGAAGGTGGCGGCCGTGGTGCCCACGGCGGCGAGCACGCGGCCCCAGTTCGGGTCCTCTCCCGCGATCGCGCATTTGAGGAGGTTGCAGCGTGCCACAGCGCGTCCCACGGTGACCGCGTCGTCTTCGGAGGCGGCTCCGACGACTTCGATCGCGATCGCCTTGCTCGCCCCCTCGGCGTCAGCCTGCAACTGCCGTGCGAGGTCGGCGCAGACCGCCGTCAGCACGCGGGTGAACTCGGCGAGGTCCGGCCGTGTCTGGGCGGCACCGCTGGCCAGCAGGAGCACGGTGTCATTGGTGGACAGGCAGCCGTCGGTGTCCAGCCGGTCGAACGTGACCCTTGTGGCGGTGCGCAGCGCGGTGTCGAGCGCCTGCGGGTCGAGGTCGGCGTCGGTGGTCAGGACGCACAGCATCGTGGCCAGAGCCGGGGCAAGCATGCCCGCGCCCTTGGCCATGCCCCCGACGGTGTAACCCGTGCGGGGCTCCCCTGCCAGGCGCTGGAAGGCGATCTTGGTAACCGTGTCGGTGGTGCGGATCGCATCAGCGGCGGTCAGGCCACCGGACCGGGAGGCCTCCGCCAGCGCGGCATCCGCCCCGGCGAGGAGGAGGTCCATCGGCAGCCTCTCGCCGATCAGGCCGGTGGAGCAGACCGCGACCTCGCCTGCGGAGTCGGCCAGAGCAGCGGCAAGGTGCTCGGCGCTGTGGTGGGTGTCGGCGAAACCCTCTGGGCCGGTGCAGGCATTGGCGCCGCCGGAGTTGAGCAGCACGGCGCGGACGCGGCCGCCCCGAACGACCTGCTGGGTCCACTGCACGGGCGCGGCCTTGACCCGGTTCGCAGTGAAGACTCCGGCCGCGGCCCGCGACGGCCCGTCATTGATGACCACGGCCACGTCACGCGCTCCCGAGGGCTTGAGCCCAGCGGCCACACCCGCGGCGCGGAACCCCAGCGGTGCCGTGACGCTCACAGGGTGGCTCCCGGTGCGCTCCTCGGGTGTGTGCATGGCGTCACGGCGGTCACGGGGCGACTCCTTGAGCGGTCAGGCCGGCCGTCTCTGGGAGGCCGAGCATGAGGTTGGCTACTTGGACCGCCTGGCCCGCCGCGCCCTTGCCCAGGTTGTCCAGGGCGGCGACGACGACCGCGCGTCCAGCGTGGGTGTCTGCGGCGGCTTGCAGGTGGACGGCATTGGAGCCGGCGGTGGCTGCGGTGGCTGGCCAGCGTCCTTCGGGCAGCAGGTAGACGAAGGGTTCTGCCTTATATGCGCTGGCCAGGGCTTCGCGGAGGGTTGCCGTGGTGGCCGCAGGGCTGCTGAGGCGGGCGGTGCACGTGGCGAGGATCCCTCGCGGCATCGGTGCCAGCAGCGGTGTGAAGGAGACCACGGGGTGGCCTCCGGCTGCCTCGGCGAGAGCCTGCTCGATCTCCGGCGTATGCCGGTGTACTCCTCCGGCCTGGTAGGCGCTCACTGACCCCATGACCTCGGTCGCCAGCAGGTGCGGTGCGGGCGTGCGCCCCGCACCCGAGGTGCCGGACGCGGCCACGACCACGATGTCCGCTGGCTCGGCGAGCCCGGCCGCCAGCAGCGGTGCGAGCGCCATGATCGCGGCCGTGGCATAACAACCCGGTGCGGCGACCCGGGTCGCAGCGCGGATGTGGTCGCGGGCGCCGGGGAGTTCAGGGAGGCCATATACCCAGCGCCCGGCGTGTGGGGTTCCGTAGTAGGTGGCCCAGAGCTGCGGGTCGGCAAGGCGGAAGCTCGCGCTCAGGTCCACGATGGGCAGCCCGGCGGGCAGATCGGCGGCTACGGCCGCGGATTCCTCGGCAGGGAGTGCCAGGAAAACCAGGTCAGCCGAGGCGAGCTGAGCTGGGTCCAATGCGCCGAACGATCGCTCCGCCATGACGGGCAGGTGCGGGTGGACCGCCGCGACCGGTGCCCCCGTGTTACTCGCCGCGGTGACAGGGCCGAGTTCCAGGTCAGGATGGGCGGCGACCAAACGCAGGAGCTCACCGCCCGCGTACCCGCTGGCACCCGCGACGGCCACCTGGATTCCCATTGCCTCTCCCGCCTGGTAGCCGTCTGCTCCCCCTCAGATACGGCCTGTGCATCGCGGCTGCAACCAGGGTGCCGCTGACACGGAAGATTATGCAACGACTTGAGAATCTATGCAAGACAACGCTAGGTCACCGTGACGGCTACGGTGCAAACAGGGCATCATGTTGCGCGGAAAGGAGTTGCCCTATGAGTCGTCGTGCGCGGCCTGCGGCCACGCCCGTTCTTGCTGTCCTGGCACTCGGGACCCTGGCGGGTTGCGCTGCGGGCGCCAGCAACGGACGACTCGTGGGATCAACCTCACCCGCCCTCCCAACCACCCGCTGCGGGACATCGCACACGGCCGTGGGAGTCCCGGTCGTAGTGGAAGTCGAGCGTGGCCTGACGACATGTCAGGTCGCCATGACCATCGAGAGCGACTATGCGCGCGCCGTAGCAGCCGGCAAGGTGCCGGGCAACGGGGGCGGTGCCCCCGTCACCATTCAGGGGTGGGTCTGTCAGGGGTTCAACACCCCTGTAGTGCTGGCCACCGGGCACGCGTCCGCGTGCCACAAGGGTAAACAGCAGATCCTGGCAGTCCTGCCCCCACCGAACACCGCCTCATCGAACTCCCACTGAGGCCTGCGAACCCCCCGGGCGGTCCTATGGCTCACTCCTCGTACCGGCGGAAATTGCGAGACGCAAGACCCGACTCACGCTTTGGCGTGCAAGGGGGATTGCGAGGGGGATCAGGGAGGTCCGGGTGGTCAGGCCGCAGGCGACGTGGACACCGACTGGAGGCGCGACCCGAAGGTGGCGTTCTCGGTGATCACACAGACCTGGTCCCGCCCGTTCCGCTTGGCCTGGTACAGCGCCATGTCAGCGGCAGCGATCAGGTCCGTGAGCTGGCCGCCAACCGTGGTGTCCCAACTGCTACCGAGGGCAGCGACGCCGATGGAAATGGTCACCTGGATCGGCTCGATGTCTGGGCCTGCCTCAATCGGCATGTCGGCGATATGGGCCCTGATGCGCTCAGCAATGGTGTAGGCATCGACCGGCCGGGCCTGCGGGAGCAGCATGACGAACTCCTCCCCGCCAAACCGTCCCACCAGGTCGTACTCACGCACGAAAGCTTGGAGCGTACGTGCAATCGCTTGCAGCGCCTTGTCCCCTGCGAGGTGCCCATAGGTGTCGTTGACCGACTTGAAGTGGTCGATGTCGAGCAACGCGACAGCCATCGGACTTCGAGTGCGGATAGCGCGCGCGACCTCGGCCGTCGCCTCCCGCTCCCACGTCCCGGCGTTGAGCAGCCCAGTCTTCGAGTCCAACCGCGAGGCATTTACCAGCGAAGCGTGCCGGACGGAGCGCTGCAGCAAGGTCACGAAAGGAAGGGCGAACGCGATGGCAAGGAGGCTGATCGCGGTACCCAAGGTCACCAGGACCGCCACACACAGCTCAGTGACATCAGTGGTAACGGTCTGGCGGTCGAACATGAGATCGCGGATACGCGCTGCAGGATCAGAACCTTTAAGGGCAGGGACAAGCATGATCGTATTCACTGCCCACTGCGTGACTGCAGCCGATACCGCCGCCAAGATCCATACGGTTGGGTGAGCCGCAGCGAGACCACTCACCCCCAACGGCGTCCCAGTAACGGCATGAAAGGCCATCGAAGCACCACCGTAGGACAACCCCAGGATGGCCGTTGTGAAGACACGACGGTACGCCACCAAGCGCCTGCCACGCCATTGGGTGAGTGCACAGCGGAACACCGGGACAGTCAGGGCGTAGAACGGCGTCAACAGGATGGCGATGGGGAGTTCCCAGACCCCGTAGACATCAACGGCCAGCCCAGCGTTCTCCCCCTCGCGCTTGGTGAGTTCTACTGTCGCGGCGATGCATGCGAGGAGCGCGCCCAGCAGCAAGCCATCACGCAGAGTCAGCGGCAAGCTTCTGACCGCAACGCCGATCACGGCAACGTAGCCCGTGACGACCACCAAGATGAAGCCGACAAGCCACCCGGGAAGCTCCCACAACGGCCCATGCCTCACTGCAACGAGGCGCCCTCGCACACGTTTGCAGCTAGACAAGCACATCAGCTTCCCCTCAGCAAACAACGGGCGACTCGATCATGGCTGCCATAGCAGGGTGTGAGAGTGATGCACCACATTGTCACAGACCTCATGCGCCACCTGTCAAGTCCCCGCTACCGAGTGGCACCACATCGGGCGTAGTCGATCTCTCTGAGCTAGACCGATTTTACCCGGTTACCAAGAGGTCACAAAGCGTGTTTCCGAAATGATCCATTTCCCGCGTTTCGCCGAAGCTGAGCCAAATGCGCTGGTATCGATGAAACGCCAGGTAGGAGGGAGAGACAGCCATGCGGACCAAGACCTGGGGCTGACACCACCAGCCACACACACCCCCGACCCGACCACCAAGGAGCACCGCCATGCGGACCAAGACCTGGGGCTGACCGTGGGCTCACGCAGCTCGCAAGCCGATGCAACGGACTAGACAGTCCAGTTACGACTGAGTACTGCTACGCGTCCTATCCCATGCGACGGCGAAACAGATGAGAGCGCCCAACGCCCCGCCAGCCGCGATCACCCCCGAAGGCGGGGCGTAACGGACGGCTGCGCCCGCCAAGATCATTGTGGTGGCTTGCCCGAGGCTCATTCCGCCTTGCGCCAAGCCGAAGGCCTGGCTGCGCTGCTCCGGCGGCACAGCCACGACGAACGCAGAACTGGCAGCGACCTGGTAGGAACTGAACGCCCCGCTCAAAGTCAAGATGATCAATGCAACGACAAGATCACGTGCCTCCACGAAGACCACAAGAACTGCGCAGGCAGCGATAGCCAACGGGATCATCATGCGGAGGCGCATGGGGGGTGTGACAAACCGGCTGAAGCCAATGGTCCCGACGGCTGCTCCGAGCGCCCCCGACGCGAGGATCAAACCGACCGCCACGGGTCCACCGCCAAGCTCCTTGGCCAGCGGCACAGCGACACCTTCATACACGTCCACGAACGCGGCCAACCACCCGAGCAGCATGAGAGTACGAAGCCCACTGGCGCCGAAGACCAGGCGGATCCCCGTCCCCATGCTCGACAGCGAGAACACAGCGACGGCCCCGCCCTGTGCACTAGCTGGACGTCTCGCCACGCAGGTAAGGGTGATCAGCGCCGAGAAGAAGAAGGTAGCGGCGTCGAGCATCAGCGACACTCGGACCCCGACCAGAGCAACCGCTACCCCAGCAGCAGCGAATCCGATGACCTGGGCGAACTGAACTGTGGTGAGTGTGACGGCAGTTCCCATTACATAGAGGTCACCTTGCAGGATGTCTGGGTAGAGAGCGGCTCGCGCTGAACTGAAGGGTGCTCCGACCAGGGTCACCAAGAACAGCAGCGCCACGAGGACGCTCACAGGTACCCCGGGCACCACCATGACTGCGACCAGCAGGCCACGAATCAGGTCGGACACGATCATCACTTCACGGCGAGGCAGTCTGTCTGCAAGGCCAGAGAGGACAACCCCCCCTATAAACGTTGGCAGGACGCTCGCCGCGAAGGTAAGGGCAGCAAGTAGAGGGGAACGTGTGCGGTCGAAGACGAGGAGGGTGAGGGCCACCCGCGCAAGCTGATCGCCCGCGACCGACAAGACCTGCGCTACCCATAGCGCACGGAACTCACCTACTGCGAAGACTTGGCCAAAGGTCGCACGGGGCGTAGGCTCGCCGCCCGGCGTGCCCGATGCTTGTGGCTGCGGCACGCTGGTCTCGTCGCTGATGGCGCTTCCCCTCCATGACGGCAGGCCGCCGTGGCCCCGGGGGTGCAGGAAGCTAGGCGAACTGTCGAGCGGACATGGTGAGTCGTACCGTCATCGCAGTGCTTCAATCGGTTGCTGTCAAGCGGCAAACAGTAACTCAGCGTCAACCAGGTCAATCAGCACAGGACGACGCTAAAGTTCGAACGGCACTCGGTTTCAGCTAACGCCAGGATCCTGGCAAGCCTCTACGCCTTAAGTGTCTCCTGCTCCTACACCGGCAGTCCCGGATCTCAGAACAGCGAGCTATCATTCGGCGGCTGACCAGGGCAATCGTAGCGGCGCATGATCAGACCCGGCAGTCGGGGTGAGGCAAGCCGCCAGCACTTCGCGCGCACGACTCTCCTGCGCCAGTGGGCCGAGTTCACCGAAAATAGGTAGGCATTCCTTCAGATAACCTGCTGCTTCATCGTACTTGCGCAGCGCATGATGAACGTAGCCCAACCGCATCAAGCATGTGGCGTAAAGGCGATGGAGGGCGCGGTCACGAAAGACGGGGAGTGCGCTCAGATAAGCCGCAGCTGCTTCCTCATACCGGCCAAGCCCGTAGTAGGCGTCGCCCAGCGCACCCAACAAGGTCGCTTCGGCTGCCGCATCTCTCTGTTGTCGCGCCAGCTCGAGGCATTTGGGCCACAGCTCAACCGCCCGCTCAGGGAGGTCGACGATGACATAGGCGAACAGCAAGTTGTGCAGCGCGTACTGGCGGTACGAGCCTTCTCCCAGGTCATCGGCTATCCGCACCGCCCGCTCACATGCTGTGACACTACCCTCGCGATCACCTAGCCGCGCCAGAGAAAGACCTAGCATCCGCAGGTTAGAAAGCTCCGCGAGTTCGAGGCCCACTCGCCGGGCAACTTCGAGACCTCGCTCCGCGGACCGTCGCGCCACTTCGTGCATTCTCAGATTCCACGCGCTCGAACTCATCCAGTAGAACGCAAATGCAAGGATTTCTGCATCCTCGGTACGCTCAAATATTTCAATACATCCGCTGAGTTCCTCCATCGCGTCCGCTGAGTATCCCCGTTCATCGTCGGCACCGGCCAACCGCAGCCTCGCACGGGCAGCCCCCATGCTATCGCCGGCCTCTGTCGCGCTAACCAAGACGGCCTGCCAATTTCGGGCAGCGTCATCGTGGCGGTCCTGAAAGTGGAGGAATTGTGCTTGACATTCCGCGAGCTGTACCGCGAGGTGATGGTCACCATTGAGGCATGCCAGTTCCGTGGCGGCCAGCAGATTGAACCGCTCAGCCTGGAACCAGGCCCATGGGTCTTCCGTGCGACGCTCGGCCACAAGAGCAGGCACGACTTCAGGGATCGGAGTGCGCTTACGTCGGGGGTAGAACGGTTCAGGAGGCAGGAGGTCGCTTGCCAATGCTGACAGCTGGAGCCACCCATTGTGTGCACGGGTGATGGCTGCTCCGCGCTCTACTTCGGAGAGCGAGTGGGCTTGCTCGGTGGCATAGTCACGGAGGAGGTCGTGCAGGCGGTAGCGAGGCTGACCGGTGGCGTCGGTCCCAACCACGTTGAGCATCGAACGGTCCACCAGTTCGTCGACTACTGCGCTCGCACCGGGCCGGCCCAAGAGGGCCGCGATGACCCATTCAGCTACGTCACAGGGGCCAAGCATGCCGAGCAGCATGAACGCATGGCGGGCAGGGTCGCTGAGGGCTTCGTAACCGGAGGCGATGCTGGCCCGGACCGACAGGTCACCGACCCGCAGCACGTCCAGACGCTGCTGCTCCAACACCATGCTGCTTGCGAGTGTCCCTACCGGGGCTGACGGGCGGGCAGCCAGCTTGGCCCCCGCGATACGGACCGCCAAGGGCAGCCGTCCGCAGGCGGCCACCAAGTCCCTGGCCGCACGCACGTCAGCGGCGACGCGGCCGGTGCCCGCGACTTTGCCAAGCAGTTCGACTGCATGTCTTGTTGGCAGGGGCGCCAGCGGCATCAAGTGCGCTCCGGGCAGGTCGGCGAGTTGGCGCCTGCTGGTCACCAGGAGGGCGCAGCCAGCGGTGCCGGGCAGCAGCGAGTTGACCTGGTCGGCCGATGCCGCGTCATCGGCGACGACCAGCACACGACGATCGGCCAGCCGGGAACGAAACAGCCCGGCGCGCTCCCCTACGCTTTCCGGAATCGCCGAGCCATGTACGCCCAGTGCCCGCAGCCATTCTCCCAGCACCTCGCCTGGGTCGCGGGGTCGGCCCGAGCCGCCGTCGAGCGACGCCCACAACTGAGCGTCCGGGAAGCGTTCTCGCGCCAGGTGGGCCACATGTGTCGCCAGCGCGGTCTTGCCCATGCCAGGCGGGCCGCTGACGGCCACGACCGTGACGCCCGTGCATGCTTCACCCGTCAGCCAGCCATGGACTTGCTCAGCCTCATCACCTCGGTCTGTAAAGTCCGCCACCGTCGGCGGCAGTTGGCACAGCCCTATCCACCGCAGCCCATCGGCCATTGGCGCCCGCGACGCAGCCTCCCCCTCGGCCGACCTACCACCATCACCAGTCAGCCTCGCGGGGCCGGCCTCCACACCGGGAACCTCCTGGTGGAGGACGCGCGAATGCGCTGCCGCCAGCACAGGGCCAGGCCGCACCCCGAGCTCCTCGTCCAGCCGGTGACGCACCTGCTCATACAGTTCCAGCGCCGCGGCTTGGCGGCCGACTCCGGCCAATGCTGTCATCAGCGCCGCGTGCGCCCGCTCATCCAGTGGGCAGCGTTCAGCCAACGCCGAGAGAGTGGGAAGCACTTGGTCGTGCCAGCCGTATGCGGAGGCGACCTCGGCATACTCGACCAGAAGCGCGGCGTACTCCTGCTCCACGCGCACCATCAGCGGGTGGCCACGCAGCACCTCCACATCGGCCAGTGGCTCACTCCGCCACAGCGCCAGCGCCCGCCCGAAACGCTCGCAGGCGCCCGCCGCGTCACCTACGTGCAGTGCGCTCCGCGCCTGGTCAGCCAGTTGACGGCTGTCTACCAGATCAAGTGCGGCGCTCTCGAGGCGCAACCGGTACCCATCGCCCACCGTCTCCAGGACATCCCGGCCATCTCCGGCCGGGTCGAGCACGGCCCGCAACCGGCTTACGTAGGTGTGCACCATGGTCACGGCAGTCTGTGGCGGCTCGGTCTCCCACAGCGCGTCAATGATCGAACTCAGAGTGACCACTTCGCCGGGACGCAGAGCAAGCAACCCAAGTACGGCCCGCCGCCTGGCGCTGCCGAGTAGGACTGGTGCACCTTCATGCCAGACCTTCAGCGGCCCTAGGACTTCCAGCCTCAGCGGGACGGATTGGCTGCCACAACCATCCGCTTTCTCACCGCCGCTGGTGAGAGCTGCTGCCTCGGTCGAGGTGATCCCGAGCGCTGCGGTCAAACGCCCTAGTAAGACTGGGCGGGGCTGCACACTGACGCCTTGCTCGACGTCTTGGACAAAGCGGACGCTCACTTCGGCCACTGCGGCGAGCCGCTCCTGCGTCCATCGGGCAGCCTGGCGGTGCTCCCGCACCACCTGGCCGAGCGATGCCCCCCGCTGGGCGCGTTGCACGTCCGTCTCACTCACCTGGTCCCGCCACCAGACATCTCTCCACGAAGCAACCCCTGTTAGCCAGGTCAGTATCTCCCAAAGACACCAAGCAGGCATGTCATTACCGTGGCTTGACTGCTGTGGCCATATCCGTATGGCGCAGGCAGGCGGAGACCTGCGAGTACACGAGACTGCATGTGCGGTGTACGCAGACGTGGGGCCTTGGGCGCAGTAGGAGCATGGAAGCAGCCAGTCAGGGCTTGCTGACCTTTCGCGCCATACTTGGGAGAGCGTGATTAAGGTGCACACGAAAAGCTGGTCGAGGCGCTTGGGCGGCGATGCGATAAAAACCTCGCCTGGGCCATTCGACGGAAACAGGCTATGACCCAGGCGGGGTTAGAGGTTCAGACTTGTTTATCCTTGCCGTGACACTGTTCTGCCTTAACCACAAAGCCCCATATTAGTATCACAACTGCCAGGTATATAGCCACGGGATCGGCAAAGTCGTTTTCGGGTCTTATAGGGGCAGGACGTTCAGTGCGCGGGTTCGGTCCCGCGTGATGGCCTGGAGAGTGCGGGTGATCTCGGTTATGCCGGCGAGGTGGAGCAGGCTGATGGCGATGTTCCG
>DASYYE010000486.1:0-23222 GCA_035946955.1 Streptosporangiaceae bacterium
GCGGAAAGGGCGCAGGCACGCGAGGTGTCCCTGCGCCGCATCGGCCGCCTGTTCACCCCCTACCGCTGGCAGCTGACGGTCGTCACCGCCATCATCGTCGCCTCCTCCATCGTCGGGCTGGCCTCCCCGTTCCTGCTCCGCGCGTTCATCGACACCGCCCTGCCGGCCAGGAACGTGCAGCTGCTGGCCTGGCTGGTCATCGGCATGGTCGCGGTGGCCGCCATCACCTCGGCCTTCGGGGTGATCCAGACCTGGATCAGCACCAAGGTCGGCCAGCAGGTCATGCACGAGCTGCGCACCAGCGTCTTCGGTCACCTGCAGCGCCAGTCGATCGCCTTCTTCACCCGCACCCGCTCCGGCGAGGTCCAGTCCCGCATCAACAACGACATCGGCGGGATGGAGTCCGTGGTGACCTCGACCGCGACATCCATTGCCGCCAACCTCACCACGGCGGTAGCCACCGCCGTCGCCATGGTCGCCTTGTCCTGGCGGCTCTCCCTGATCTCGCTGGTGGTCATGCCTCCGGCCATCTACCTGAGCCGCAAGGTGGCCCGCATGCGCCGGGCCATCACCACCGAGCAGCAGCGCGAACTGGCCAACCTCAACGTCAGTATCGAGGAAGGCCTCTCGATCAACGCCATCCAGCTGGCCAAAACCATGGGCACCGGGCCGTCCCTGATTCAGCGGTTCACCGCCTCCTCGGCCCGCCTTATCGACCTGGAACTGCGCTCTCAGCTGGCCGGGCGCTGGCGCATGGCGTCGATGAGCATCATCTTCGCCGCGATCCCCGCAGTCATCTACCTCGCCGCCGGCCTGCCGGTGACCGCCGACGTCATGACCATCGGCACTCTGGTCGCCTTCACCACACTGCAGAACAACCTCTTCCGGCCGATAACCGGCCTGCTCAGCACCGGCGTCTCTGTGATCAGCTCGCTGGCCCTGTTCGCGCGGATCTTCGAGTACCTGGACCTGCCTGTGGACATCGAGGATCCCGCTCACCCCGCCGAGATCGACCCGGCCCGCATCGCCGGGCATGTCCGCCTCGCCGGCGTCAGCTTCACCTACCCCGGCGCCGACCGGCCCGCGGTGACCGGCATCGACCTCGACATGCCCGCCGGCAGCACGCTCGCCCTGGTCGGCGAGACCGGATCAGGCAAGACCACCCTCGCCTCGCTGGTCGCCCGCCTGTATGACCCCACCAGCGGCAGTGTCCGCATCGACGGCGTCGACATCCGCGACATGAGACTTACCGACCTCGCCGCAGTCGTAGGCGTGGTCAGCCAGGAGACTTACCTGCTGCACACCACTGTGCGGGAGAACCTGCGCTACGCCAAGCCCGAGGCCACCGACGCCGAGATCGAGGACGCCACACGCGCCGCCCAGATCCACGACCTGATCGCCGGGCTACCCGACGGCTACGACACCATGGTCGGCTCCCGCGGGCACCGTTTCTCCGGCGGCGAGAAACAACGCATCGCCATCGCCCGGACCCTGCTGCGCAACCCGCGCGTGCTCGTGCTGGACGAGGCCACCAGCTCCCTGGACACCGAAACCGAACGTGCCGTCCAGCAGGCGTTCGACACCCTCGCCCAGGGGCGCACGACCATTACCATCGCCCACCGGCTGTCCACCGTGCGAAACGCCGACCAGATCGTCGTCCTGGACCATGGCCGGATCGTCGAAGCCGGAACCCACACCAGCCTCATCGCCGGCCAGGGCCGCTACGCAGGCCTTGCCGCGTAGAAGCCCACGGACCGGGTGCTGGCTCGCGTCCTTTGCGCCCGTCATGATGGGGCCATGGTGGATGTTGGCCAGCGGGCCTACGCGGCGATCGTCGCGGGTGACTGGGGCGCTGTGCGGTTGTTGCTGCACCCGTACCTGCACTGGACCGACAGCACCGGCAAGACCATCCGCGGCCGGGAAAAGGTGCTCGCCCTGCTCGAGCATGCCGACCAAGCCCCGCCGCAGGCACGCTCGATCGAGCTACGGGACGGGCAGATCTACCGCTGGCTTGCATGAACGCCACCCAGCAAGGCGCGGCCGGCCTTGCCCCGCTGGCGCTACCGCTCCGCGGCCGGGTCGAGGACCGGTTTGATGTCGAGGATGGGGGTACGGTCGATCGCTTCCAGGTCGCTGACCTGGATCCGCAGGCCATCGATGGCCAGTATCTGCACCCGGTGCAGGCCGATCGGGTTGGGCCGATTAGGTGAGCGGGTGCTGAACACGCCCAGCGGAGGGCTCAGCGGGTTGTCTCCAGGGACGGTGCTGAGCTCGTCGCGCCGCGCCCGGTCAAGCCAGGTGAGCACGATGACGTGCTCACCGACCCTAAGGTCACGGATTCCCTCGGCCACCTGCGGCTCGACCACCAGCCAGGCCGACGGCGCGCCCAGGTTGCCTTGCCGGGGCGCCTGCGCCCGATCTTTCAGTGGGGACTCAACCCAGCCGATCGGCCTCAGTTCGTACCGTGACACGCTGTCACCCCCGCGATCAGCCGGCCCCGGCCGCTGCGCCTGGCCGGTCACAGGTTCCGGTGGCTGTACGCCCCATCACGTGAGTCACGCTACCGGCCGGTGGCCGGCTCCGGCTTCTCATTCCTGACCGGCTTTCGGCACCCATGGGCGGTCAATGCGCTCGCCACCTCTTGAGTGGTCTGTTCCCAGCCGGGCAGAGCCGGCCGCCGCTGTCGTGCGGCGGCCCGTAGCCGGTGCCGGTGGCGTTCGTCATCCAGCCAGTCTCCGAGCGCGGCGGCGAGGGCAGCCGGATCGCCGGGAGGGACCAGCTGGCCGGGGCGGGTGCCATCGGCGGTGCAGCCGAGCGCTTCGGGCAGCCCACCGACGGCGGCGGCGATGACGGGCGCGCCGTGGGCGAGCGCTTCGGTGACGGCCATGCCGTAGGTCTCCGAGCGGGACGGCGCGACGAGCAGGTCGGCGGTGGTGTATACGTGGCTGAGCGCCGCGCCGGTCAGGACGCCGGTGAGCCGGACGCGGTGGCTGTAGCCGAGACGCGTGACACGGGTCCGCAACTGGTCGACGAAGTCAGGGTCGCGGTCGAGTGCTCCGGCCAGCACGCAGTGCCAGTCCCGCTCAGCGAGGCCGGCGAGCGCCTCGACGAGGACGTCCTGTCCTTTGTGGCGGCCGAGGACTCCGACGCAGATCAGGTGGCCGCGGACCGGCCGGGCCTGGGCAGCGACCTGATCGACGCCGGGCCGGGCGACGTGCACCCGGCAGGCCGGGATCGCGTATCGGGTCAGTACCTGCTGGCGGGTCCATTCGCTGGTAACGACCACGCTGGTGGCCGCGCGGAGCACGACCCGTTCAGAGCGCTGCGCACTGGCATCATGCTGTGTGTCCAGGGCAGTGGCCAGTGGCATATGGAGCAGCACTGTCATTCGTATCCGGCCGGTGTGTGGCAGCAGTTGCGCGGCGGCCGGCGAGGCGATGAGCCCGTCGATCATGACGGTCTCACCGTCGGGGATGGCGGAAAGGACGCGGTCTAGGTCCGCGCGGGCACCCACGCCTGCTACTGGCCACGCCGGGGCAACGGTCGTGACCAGCACATCCCATCCGGCCTCGGTCAGTCCGGCGCAGACGCGCCGGTCATAGATGTTGCCGCCGGTGGGCTGGCCGGGATTGTCGAACCCCTCGGGGGCTACTACGTGGACCCGCACGATGTTCCGGCTCTCCAGAGGGCTTGCCGCACCGAGCTAGCCTCCACCCTGCGGCCGAGCTGAACCACGCCCGCCGCCGATCCGTCATACCTGACACAGACTGGCACGTAGCGGCGCCGGGCACGGTTCGACCCCAGAGGTAGGAGGCCTTGATGGAATGAGTTGCTTCGGTGAAGTCTCGACGACCTCCGGCTATGCCCGTTACCTGGCCGCTAAGACAACTGTGGATGACCGGGCTCTCAACCGGCATGTGCTGGCCGAGCTGAGCCGCCTGACGCCCGGGGGCGCGCCGCGGGTGCTGGAGATCGGCGCCGGCCTGGGGACGATGGTGGCCCGTCTGATGGACTGGGGCACGGTCCGTGCCGGCGAGTACATCCTGCTGGATGCGGATCGGCAGCTGCTGGATTGCTCTCGCCGGTGGCTGTGCGACTGGGCGGCCGCGCGGGGCCTGCACAGCGACCGGCTGCCAGATGGGTTGCGGGTGGGTGGTCTGCGGGTACGCCTTGTGCACGCCGAACTCGGCGGTTACCTGGAGGCCGTCCACGACGAGCGGGCCGATGTGCTGATCGCCAACGCCGTCCTGGACCTGGTCGACGTGCCGGCCCTGCTGCCCGGATTGTTGCGGCTCCTGGTCCCTGGCGGCGTCTATTGGTTCACGATCAACTACGACGGCGAGAGCATCTTCACGCCCGGCCACCCTCATGACGACCAGATCATGCAGGCCTACCACCTGGACATGGATGAGCGCGTTCGCTACGGCCGGCCCGCCGGGGAAAGCCGGACAGGCCGCCGCCTGTTTCACTACCTGCGGGCTGCGGGCGCGCCCGCACTGGCGGCGGGGTCGTCGGACTGGGTCGTAAGCGCTGACCCGGAGGGGAACTACCCGGCCGACGAGGCTTACTTCCTGCGCAGCATCCTCAACACGATCCAGAACGCGTTGCGGGACCGCCAGGACCGGGTGCAACCGGCCGATCTGGCCGGCTGGCTGGCCGAGCGCGGCCGGCAACTGACCGCAGGCGAGCTGGTCTACATCGCCCACCAGCTTGATTTCGTAGGCCGATCGCCCGGCTAGCGTCCCGCCAGCGTCCGGCGACGACGACCGGCCTTGTTCGCCGAAGCTGCCACAACCGGGCCGACATCGCCTGCCGCAGCGCAGTCCACCCGCGGTGCCGCTGGAAGGGAATCTCGAACCCAGCGGCGAACAGACGGGCGAAGCACACGGTCACGGGCAGCAGTATCGCGGCCAGCACGAAGAATGTCGGCGTCCCGGTAGCGACCCGGCCCAGCACCAGCCCGTAGGACACGGCGATGACGATCGGCATGTGCGTCAGGTAGAGGCTGTAGGAGCAGGAGCCGAGGCTCCGCGGCAGGCCGCTGTCAAGGAAACGGACGACGAACCGCGGACGCGAGGTGGCGACCGCGGCGAGCAAGAAGCCGACCGCCGGAGCCCATGCCAGGTCGAGCCAGAACAGATTGAGGCTCGACCAGGTGGCGCCTTTGACCACCATCAACACGATCGCCGGCACCGCGGCGGCCAGCGCGTAACCGGCCCAGGGCCGGGACCGGGTGCGCTCACTGGCGGTGACGATCCCGGCGGCCAGCAGGCCGACGGCGAACAGCACCGCGAGGTCGGGGGCGCACGTCACCAGGAAGCTGTTCATCCGCGGGACATGGGGCCCCAGCAGGCCGATGGTCACGACGATGGCGGCCACCATGCCCACCATCGCGCGGGCACTCACCCGCCGAACGAGCAGCAGCAACAACGGCAGCAGGAAGTAGAGCTGGGCTTCGACAGCGATCGACCAGAACGCCCGGTTGGGGCTGCCCGCGGACCAGAACCCGCCGTTGTGGCCCTGGGCGAAGGCGTCCTGCACCAGGAAGCCGTACACGACGACGGACTTCCCGTTGGGCACCGGCCAGCCGGGCTGGGCGAGCACGTACCAGGTCATCACCAGGCTGAATCCGAGCGCTGCCCAGTAGGGCGGCAGGATGCGCCAGGCCCGCCGGTGCGCGTAGGTCGCGATTGATTTGAACCGCCACCCCGAGCGCGCCGGTCCGAGGCCCAGCGAGAAGCCCGACAGCGCGATGAAGACGACGACCGCACCCCGGCCGTAGATCATCCAGGCCGCCCAGAACGGGGCGTGATTGGCGCCGGGGTAGCCCGGCCAGGCACGCTCGAAGATGTGGTTGAGCACGACGAACAGGGCGGCCAGGCCGCGGATCCCATCCATGCCGACGACGCGGCCCGGACCGGGGGCCGCTATCGCGGGGGCGGCGGGCTCGGCTGACGCGGTGGCAGGCGGATGCTCGCGGATGTCTGTCATTGGTCTGCGATCCCGAGATGTGCCGGGTCGGCGCGCAGGTGCGGCTCGGCGGCGCGTTCAAGACCTCGCGAAAGCAGATCATGCCCGCCGCGCCGGGCCTTGGTGGCCAGGTAGGCGGCGTTGGTCCCGTTCAGGTGCAGCGCGGTGGGAACCTGCTTGGCGATCGTGATGCCCAGACGGGCCAGTTGAGCGCCCTTGTCCGGGTTGTTGCTCAGCAGCCCGATGCGGCTGACACCGAGCGCGTGCAGCATCTGGGCCGCGCTTGTGTAGTCGCGCTCGTCGGCCCGGTGGCCGAGCGCGAGGTTCGCGTCATAGGTATCCAGACCAAGATCTTGCAGCGCGTAGGCGTCGAGTTTGTCATACAGCCCGATGCCGCGCCCTTCCTGGCGCATATACAGCACATACCCGCCGTGCTGGGTGATCCGCTCGACCGCTTCGCGCAGTTGCGGCCCGCAGTCGCACCGCTGACTGCCGAACACGTCACCGGTGAGGCATTCACTGTGCAGGCGCACCAGCGGTAGCCCAGCCGCGGCGGGCCGGCCGAGTTCGAGGGCCACGTGCTGTTGCGCGTCGGTCAGGCCAGTGAAACTGACGACTGTGGCAATGGTTGAGTAGCCGTCACCGAAACGCAGCGGGATTCGAATACGCCGGCGGATCGCCGCCGCCTGGACCGGCCCGGTCACGGGACGGGCCGTTCGGCCTCGCGCCGGGCCGAGGGCGCCGTCAGCAGCTTGCCGAGGTCGGTCACCTGGCATGGCGGGTCAGCCACGAACAGTCTCCAACGTCCGCGGCGCCTGATCAGGTTGTCTCGGCTCGCCTGGGTGTCCCGGACCGCGACGACGGCGAACGGCGTCTCTCAGCAGCAGGCCCGCGCCTGGGGCAACTGCGGCCAGCATGATTACCGCATAGAGGGTGGCGACCGTGACTCCGGTGGCCGCGCCGAGCCCGGCAGCGCCGAAAGCCCAGGCGGCGGCTCCTTCCCTGAGCCCCCACCCGCCGATACTCAGCGGGATAACCATTGCGGTCTGCACCACCATCACCAGCGCGACCAGTTCGCCCAGGGGTGCGGTGCTGCCGGCGACCCGGGCCGCGATGATGAAGGTGGCCGTGTGCCCGGCGACGGCCAGCACCGAGGCCAGCGTGAGCCGGGGCCACACATCTGGGGCCAGCAAGCCGCCACGCAGGTCATCGGAAACGGCCCTGGCGGCGCGTGCCAGCCGCGACCGGCCGCGGCGGGCAGCGCCACGTATGACCAGCGCAGCACACCCGGCTACACCGGCGACACCCGCCAGGACGTACGGCAGCGCGGGCCGGACCGGCGAGGGCAGGGCCAGCAACACGACGGCGGTCACCAGGGCCTGGATGACCTGACCCCACAGCCGTTCCCACGCCACCGCGCGCAGCCCCCGCACCACGTCTCCAGCACGCCGGCCGTGCGTGACCGCCCGGTGCACGTCGCCGAGAACCCCGCCGAAGAGCACGGAGTTGAGGAACAGGGAACGGTAGTAGGCACCGACCGCGGTTGGAAGGTCAATGCCGACGCCGAGTGCCCTGGCGACGACCCGCCACCGCCAGGCCGAACACACCGTGGTCAGGGCAGTGAGCGTGATAGCTGCCACGACCGCCTGCCAGGTGACCGCGCGCAGCCCGTGCTTGAACGGCGCCGCGCCCACCTGCAGCACGAGAAACCACAGTATGGTGACGCCGACGGCCAAGCGCAGCAACGACGGCCCGAAACGGCGGACGGCCGGGCTGATCCCGGCCGGGACGGAGTAAAAGCCAGCCACACCCGTTACACGGGTCAGGTGGACACATAGTTCAACCGTCCGGATACGGACGCATAGCGGGCGCGCGGCCGGTCGTGGTGAACCAGCATGACCGCGGACTCGTTGTCCCCATGAGGAACAGCAGCAGGTGGCTACGGGGACGGAGGCGCGGGTGCGTACGGTTCAGTCTGCGGACGAGGACGCGCCGCCTGCGATTCAGCTCGCGGGCAAAAGCGCGATGCCTACGATTCGGCTCGCGGCGATCCTGGCGTTGCCCGCCACAGCCGCCCTGCTCGGCGTCGTGTCCGCGACGGCTGGTCTCGGTGTGGTCGGCTGGGTCGTCGGCCTGGCTACCGGTTGGGCGGCGACCGCGCTGATTGTCACTGCCCGCATGCGCAGCGACAAGCCGGTGATGTTCCCGGCGGACTGGGTCACCCTGACCCGGGCGCTGCTGACCGCCGGGGTCGCGGGCCTGGTCGCCGACTCGTTCGTCGGGCCAGTGTCGACCACAGCGCTGGTCACCCTGTCCGTCATCGCGCTACCGCTCGACGCGGTGGACGGGCAGGTGGCGCGCCGCACAGGCACCGCCACCCCGCTGGGCGGCCGTCTCGACAGCGAGGTCGATGCGTTTCTCATCCTGCTGCTGAGCATCTTCGTGTCCCAGAGCTACGGCGGCTGGGTGCTGGCCATCGGTGCCGCCCGCTACGCGCTGCTGCTGGCGGGCTGGCTGGTCCCGTGGCTGGCCGTGCCGTTGCCGCCCCGGTACTGGGGCAAGGTCGTTGCCGAGGTCCAGGGCATCGTGCTCACCGTCGCCGCATCCGGGCTGCTCGACCGTCTCACCGGAGAGATCGCGGTCGCCGCCGCATTGCTGCTGCTGGCCGAGTCGTTCGGCCGCTCCGTGGTCTGGCTGTACCGGACTGGCGCCGGCCCGCGCAGCCGCCGGGCTCTGCGGCTGGCCGTCACCGTGGCATCTGCCGTCCTCGTGTGGGGTGTGCTCGTCGCGCCCGGCCGTGTCTTGCAGCTCACCCCCGCCGCCTTTGCCCGCATCCCCGCGGAGGGGCTGGTCCTGGTTGCCATCGCGCTGGTGCTGCCGGCCTGGCCACGACGGATCGTGGCCGCCGTCGCTGGGATCTTGTTCGCCCTGCTCACTCTCGTCAAGATCCTCAACATGGTGTTCAACCTGGAGATCGGGAAGTCGTTCAACCCGGTGTTCGGCTGGGTCGACATCGGCCCGGCTATTGGCGTGGTACGCGACACGATCGGCGCCACGCGCACAAACATCGCGCTCGCCGCGCTCTGGCTCGGTCTCATCCTGCTCGTCGGCGCAATCACCGCGGCAACGATTCACATCACCACCGTGGCCGCGCGGCATCGCCGCGCCACGGTTCTCGGACTCGCCGCCCTCACCGCAGTCTGGGTGCTGTGCGCGGGCCTGTCACTGCAACTGACCCCAGGATCCCCGGTCGCCTCGACCAGCGCTGTCAGCCTTGCCGTCGCGCAGGTACGCGCTACCCAGGCAGCACTGGCCGACCAGCGCCGTTTCGAGCAGATCATCCACCGCTCCGACCCCGAAGCCAGCATCCCCGCTTCGGGCCTGCTCACCGGATTGCGCGGCAAGGACGTCATCATCGTCTTCGTCGAAGGCTACGGACAGGTCTCCATTGGGGGCTCGGCCGTCTCCCCCGGCATCGACGCCGTCCTGCACCGGGGCACCACATCGCTGGCCGGCGCCGGCTGGTCCGCGCGGAGCGCCTGGGTCACCTCCCCGAGCTACGGCGGGGTCAGCCAGCTCGCCCACTCCACCCTGCAGTCGGGGCTGTGGGTCAACACCGAACAGCGGTACGCCGACCTGGTCGCCAGCCGCCGGTTCACCCTCAGCGACGCCTTCGACAAGGCTGGCTGGCGCACCGTCAGCGACGACCCCGAGGACGGCATCACCTGGCCACCTGGCAAGTCCTTCTACCACTACAACCAGATCTACGGCCGGCGCAACGTGGGCTACCACGGCCCAAGCTTCAGCTACGCCTCGATGCCCGACCAGTACACCCTGGCCGAGTTCCAGCGGCTCGAACTCACCCCCGGCCACAGGCCCGTGATGGCCGAGATCGACACGGTCTCCTCGCACTACCCATGGTCCCCGCTGCCGGCCATGGTGCCCTGGAACAAGATCGGCAACGGCTCGATATTCGACCCCATGCCCGCGCGGAGCGAATCCCCGATCACGGTCTTGCGCAACGCCAACACCGTGCGCCAGTTCTTCGGCCGGTCGATCCAGTACGCGCTGCAGGCTCTCACCTCATGGGTCACCGAGCTCAACGACCCAAACCTCGTGCTCATCCTGCTTGGCGACGAGCAGCCCTCCACCCCCATCACCAGCGTCGGCGCCAGTCACGAGGTGCCGATCTCGATCATCTCCCACGACCCTTCCGTGTTCAGGCAGATCGCCTCCTGGCGCTGGCAGGACGGGCTGCTGCCCAGCCCCTCCGCTCCGCTCGAGGGGATGAATGCCTTCCGCGACCAGTTCCTGCGCACCTTCAGCACGGCCTCGTCCCGGGCGGCGTCGGCCCACCGGCCCGAAGCAGCCGAACCGCCACGGTGAGCGGGGCCCGGTGAGTCAGGGAAGATGGCTGGTGTCGTTGACGCGATGGACGGCGGCAAATCCGCGGCCGTGCCATTGGATCTCGTTAATGCAGGCAGAGCCGAGATAGAGGCGGTAAAGGGTGCCAAGTGGGACGCTGAGAGCCCGGCACAACAGGATCTTTATCGGGGTGATGTGACTTACCACCAGGATGGTCTGGCCGCAGTGGTCCCGTAGCAGCCGGTCACGGGCACGGTCTACCCGGTGCGCGGTGTCGGCGAAGCTCTCCCCGCCCGGCGCTGCCTGTTCGGGGTCGCGCCGCCAGGCGGCCGCGGCTGCGGGCCATCGCTGCTGGATTTCGGCCAGGGTGAAGCCGTCCCAGTCACCGAAGTCGGTTTCACGGAGATCATCATCGATGACCGCGGTCAGGCCCAGTTCGGCGGCCGCAATGGCGGCGGTGTCGACGGCGCGCTGCAGCGGCGAGGTGACCAGAGCATCGATCGGGGCACCGGTGGCCAGGCGGCAGGCGGCGGCCTGGGCCTGCCGGGTTCCGCGGGCGCTGAGCGGGAGGTCGCGCAGCCCACTGAAGCGGTGTTCGGGCGATAGCCGGGTATCGCCGTGCCTCAGCAAGATCGTGGTGGTGGGATCTGCCGCAGGGTTGACCCAGCCCAGTGTCATATGGCTGTCCCGCGAGGAGGACGAAAGTGTTGTGTCGACTGCTCCCATGACAGCAAAACGATCATGTCAGCCGAACGGTTCAGCCGCCAACCTTGGCGTGGTATCCGCCAAACGCGACGGGAGTCTCCCACACCCGTACTCTTAATGCCTCGCCGCCTGCGGCGGCGACGGTGGGCGAGAGGCTGTCATGCACCCAGCGGGCGAACACCTCGACTGTGACCGCCTCGGCCCCGGCTGGGCGTATCTCCTCCAGGTTGCGGCCTTCGACCCGGCTGGTCAGCTCGGTCAGGGCCGCTTCCAGTACATCCAGGTCACAGACCATGCCCCGGTCGTCGAGTTGCTCGCGGTCCACCACAATGTCAATCCGGTAGTCATGATCATGCAGTTGCCCCTCTGGCCCGGGCAGTCCCGGCATGATGTGGTAGGCATGGACGCTTCGGCTCAACCCGACCTCACAGGTCACCGGCACCACTCCTGTCGTAGTCGAGAACGGCATGCATCAACCCGGGTATCCCCTGGTCCACGGCCCGGAATGCCTCGGCTGCGTGGCCGAAGGCGAAGACGTGGGTACACAGCTGTGCCAACGGCAGTTCGGCCAGCAGCTCGACGGCCTCCTGGCGGCGCCGGGACCGGGTCCAGGTCCCAGACAGCCGGGCCGGCACCGTGGAAACTTGAGTGCTGCGGATGACCAGACGCCGCCGGTGGAAGGCGCCGCCGAGCGGCAGCACCACTGGTTTGGTGCCGAACCACGACGCGACCAGCAGGGTTCCCTCGTGGGCCAGCATGTTCAGCGCCATCGCTGGCGCTTCCGGGTTACCGCTGGCGTCAATGACCAGCGGAACCTGCTCTTTCACCAGTTCCTCCGGTGCTGCGGCGGTGACACCGAGGCTGCTGGCCATGACGCGGCGCCACTCCTGCGGCTCGGCAATCAGCGGCCGCCACCCGGAGCGCTGCAGCAACAGGCCGGTCAGCAGCCCGAGCACGCCGGCCCCGAGCACGATGACCCGGTCGCGATACCCGGTCCCGGCATCGAGCGTCACCTGCAACGCCGTCTCGACCAGCGGGAACAAGGTTGCGGACGCGGGATCGACAGCAGGCAGCGCAACCAGGTCACTGGCCCGCGCCGCGAATACGTCCTGGTGCGGATGGAACGCGAAGACCGCCTGCCCGGACTCCGCTACTTCGCCGACACACGCATACCCATAGGCGAACGGATAGGTGAAAGCACCGCCAAGCGCGTCGATCGTCTCGTCCAGCGCCAACTCGGCAGGAACCTCGCCGCGGTACACCAGCCGCTCGGTGCCACCGCTGATGCCAGAGCACAGGGTGCGGACGAGAACCTCACCGGCCGCAGGCCGCGGTGTGGGCAGTTCCCTGATCTCCACACAGCGCGGCGCGGTATGGAATAGCGCGCGGGCGGGCACTCAGGCCAACTTACCCGCGATCGATCCCATCAGCCCACGGTCACTGATGGCCGCTTCCCCGCGGTCGTACACCGAAGGTCGCAGGGTCGCGGGATCCTGCCGCGAGGAATGCCGTTCCGAAGAACAACTCGGTCCAGGAGAGATCGGTCAGTTCTTCCTGCATGGCTGCGCGGATCACCTCCCACGGACGGCGCATGACCCACTCGTCTATGGAGGCGAAAGGCCGCACAACCGCGGTTCCGAGCTGCGCCAGCCACCTAGGCGTGTTGCCGGGAACCTTGACATCGAGCACGACCCAGTGTCCGCCTCCGGACAGGGCCGCGGCGCCGTGGGCGATGACCTCTGCGCACCCAGGCACCTGCGTCAGGGCGTACGTGGACAGGATCGCGTCGACCTCGGCTGGGAAGTCGAACTCGGCCGCGTCGGATTGCACGAGGCTGATATTGCCCCAGCCGTTGGCCTGTATCCGATCCTGGGCACGGGCGAGCATCGCGTCGGTCAGATCGACGCCGACGATCCGGCCGCCGGGGCCGATGGCCTTCTCAATCAGCGGGAAGTTAAGACCTGTGCCGCATGCGATGTCGATCACGCTGTCACCCGCGCGAAGGCCGAGCGCTTGTACCGCACGCAGGCGTTGTGCCCGCTCGGGGTAGCCGGGCACCGGGTAGAGCCGGGAGGTGACGTCGTAGTGCTTAGCCTTCTTGCGGTACGTCTCGATCAGGTGCTCTCGCCTGCCGTCGGTCTGGCTCACGGTGTGCTCCTCGATCCCGGTAGCGTCGCGGCAGGACCGCGCCACCCCATCTAGGACTCCGCGCCTCCCCGCGTAGCGGCCTCGACCGCAGCCTTGATCGCCACCATCTCGCGATCGCTTACGCGCTGAAGACTGCCCTTGAGAAGACCGGGGGCCGCACGCATGATGCCCACGAGGTCA
Source organism: Streptosporangiaceae bacterium (assembly GCA_035946955.1). GTDB lineage: Bacteria > Actinomycetota > Actinomycetes > Streptosporangiales > Streptosporangiaceae > DASYYE01. The sequence continues at coordinate 13,369 of DASYYE010000486.1, forward strand.
ACCTCAATCCACATCGTGGCGCCGGTCTGCGTATCGCCCACCGGCTCGAGTTCCATTCCCCAGCGCGACGGGGACACACCCATTGTCCCGGCGAACGCCACGGAGCGGGGCGCCTCGACAGCGGTCACTTCCTGGCTCCGGCTGTGGGTCCGCCCCAGGTCCTTCGCCCGCTGCTCCACCCGCGAGCCGGGCTGAAGCGGGCCTCCCCCGTGAACCCAGCATTCGAGCACCGTTGGCGCCCACTCTGGCCAGCGTCCGACGTCACAGACATACGCCCACACCTCAGGGAGGCTGCTGGCGATTCTTATGCGGCTCTCGGTTCTGATCGTCATCAGACTTGTGTTGATCACTTCCGGCTGCGTAAGGTCTCCCGCGACGCTACAGCCTGACTGAAACGCCCGCAAGTGCGCTCCCGATGGCTGGCGGACCAGGCAAATCTCCGTGCGGCCGGCCTCACACGCCAGCCGCCGAAGCCCGTCCGGGCCCAGCCTGCCAGCCTTGTCCTCAGGGGGGTGGCCGGGTGTCGTGGGTTTGGGTGTACCGGGCGTGCAGCCGCTCGCGGATTTCTTGTGGGGTATAGGCGCGGCGGCGGCGCTGGTCGCGGGCGATCACAACCCCGGTGGCGGCGACACCTGCAAAGGCCGCCAGTCCCAGTATTTTCCACCAGCGCATCTGCTTAGGTTAGACCGTGCCCGCTGGGAGCATCACGCTGGATGAAGCCGTGGATCTGGCACGCACGGGTGATGTGTGGCTGTTTCGCGGGCACACGGTTGCCGACCGGGTGATCCAGGTGGCGACCAACAGCCCGGTCAACCACGTAGGCATGTCGGTGGTCCTCGACGACCTGCCCCCGTTGATGTGGCACGCCGAGCTTGGCCGCGCCCTGCCCGACGTGTGGTCAGGCACCCGCCACCGCGGGGTGCAACTACATGACCTGCGGGATGCGGTCATCGTCTGGGCTACCAGGTACGGCCAGCGGGCGTGGCTGCGCCAGCTCGACCCCGCGGCCACGGGCGAGATGGAGGACGCTGTCCTGCGCACGATCGCGCGGCTGGACGGCACTCCGTTCCCCTCTACGGCCAAGCTGGCGTCAGGGTGGCTGCTCGGCCGCGCGCCGGCCCTCAGGCACCCAGAACCAGGCACAGGCCTGGAGACTGCCTACTGCGCGGAGGTTCTGGCCACGACCTACCAGGCCATGGGCCTGCTGCCCAGCGGGCACCGCCCGAACTGGTACGACCCCGGCCGTTTCTGGAGCGGTGACGACCTCGGGCTCCAAGCCGGATTTGGCCTTGGCGGCGAGATCGCCATCGCCGTCCCCGCCAGCGAACCGGGCACACCACAACCGCCCGCACCACGTGGCCGGGCCTCGCGACTTGGGCGCAGGCGGCACATCAGCCGTATCCTGCAAGGGATCTGACCCCAGACCAGCCGAACGCACAAGGTACGCGCAACCGCGGCCTGGGATTGCTCCGCTTTGACGGACAGGGCCGATGACTCGGGCAGGTCAGGAAGAGGTGAGCTGGTAGCGGGTGCCGCTGCTGCCTTGGACCCAGCTGTCGGGTAGCGCGGCGGCGAGGGTGTGCTGTGCTCGCCAGCCGGTGCAGTGTCCGGGTACCAGTAGGTCGGGTGCCAGTCCGGTGAGCGCGTGGACCGTGGGGCCGATGCTTGGGGCAAAGAAGGCTCCGCCCAGGTGAAGGCCGCCGAGCAGTGCATGTAGCCGGGGGACGCCGGTCAGCCGCTGTGCGTGGCGGACGATGTTGACGGCGCCGGCGTGCCCGCAGCCGGTCACGATGACCAGTCCCTTGCTGCGCACGTTCACGACGAGGGCCTGGTCGTCGAGGACCAGCGGGTCGGGTTCCCACGTTGTGCCGGTCCAGTGCTGGTGTGCTGGGGGCATGCCGTGTTCGAAGTCGGTGGTGCGGTCGACCTCACCGGTGATCAGGATCGAGCCGTCGACGAGCAGGGACGGCTGGCGGCGCTCGATCACGTCGAAGCCCTCGCTGGTCAGCGCACGCTTGCTAAGTGTCGGCCAGTCGTCGAACCCACCGCCGCGCAGGGCGAGGCGGCGGCGGGTCCACACCAGCGGGTGGACAACCATCGGCAGGGACCGCCTGCCGCGCCGCCCTGCGAGTCCGGCCAGGCCACCGACGTGGTCGAAGTGGCCGTGGCTGAGCACTACGGCGTGCACGCCGGACAGGTCGAGGCCGAGCCGGTCGGCGTTGGTGACCATCGCATCCGGAGACAGCCCGGTGTCGAACAGCACGGACGTCGTGGTGTCGCCGCGGCGGACGGTGACCAGCGCGGAGAAGCCGTGCTCGGCCATCAGCCCGACGTTGGTAGACCCCGGCTCGAACTGGGGCGCTTGGGCGGTCCCGGCTGCCAGCGGCGCTCGGGTGATGGTGTCGTCGCCGGTGAGCAGGGCGTCGTAGACGTTGTCGACCAGCGTGGTGACGACCACGTCGTCCACCGGTTCCAGTGCGATGGGGTCGGCAGCGCTGCCCACGACCGGGTGCGGCATCGCGGCGTGGACGTCGCCGACGGTGGCTGGTTCCTTGCACACGGCTGCTACTCCTGGGTGGCCGGGTCGGCGATCTCGATGAGCCCGGTGCTGACGTCGTAGACCAGGCCGGACACGAGCCGGCTCGGCGGCAGAGCATGCCGGGCGATGGCGGCGGCGACCCGCACCGCCGCGTACGGGTCGTTGACCGCCTTGCTCTCCAGCTCGTCTGCCGGGATCTCGAAGAACGCGGCGAGTTGCTCGGGGAAGGCCGCGAGGCGGGTGATGCCGCAGTCAGTGTGGTGCAGGATCACCAGGTGCCCGCTCGGGGGCTGGCCCTGGCCAAGCCGGCCCAGCAGTGCCCATGAGCGCAGCGTCGCCGGAGTGACCCGGCCGCCGATGTTGCGCATCACGACACCTTCGCCGAGCTCGAGACCGAGCACATCGCTCGGGTCGACCCGGGAGTCGACACAGCCGAGCACCTGGAGGGTGTCGCTGGTCGGGAAGGGAAGGCCGGCGAACGCCCCCGTCGCGGCGAACGCCGCGTTGCGCTGGACCAGGTCGTCGGAAGAAATGGTCATGTCGGCGGTCGTACCCGCCCCGCCACCTTTGAGCCTTCACCTGAATAGGTGAGGTGCGGATGGTCACGCTGGCGCTGGCCGCTTGTCCAGGTCAGCCAGGAACTCGGCGATCGCGGCCGCGGTCTGGGCAGCCCCGCGGCGCGGGAGGTGGTGGCCGGCCTGGTCCACAAGCTGCACGCGGGCGTCAGGCAACAGTGCGGCCAGCTGATGGGTGGTGCTGACGGGAATGACTGTGTCGCGCGGGTCAGCGACCAGCAGCACCGGCTGCGCCACCCCAGCCACCACAGCGCTCAGCCCACCCACCTCACGGACCAGCGCACGCTGCTCGGTCAGGAAACTACGCCACACCGGCCCATGGTCATGGCGTGCATGGCCCCAGATATGCCAGTTGACATGCTCGTCGTCGGCGATGGGCCGCCCGCGCAGCGCAGCAATAGCCGCCAGCCGGGCCCGTGCCAGCCACGGTGTAAGCCACCACGCAGCCACTGCGCACACCTCCCCCGCCACCGGCGCGGCAAGCAGTGCGTCCCAGCCGGTCAGGCAGCCCGGGCCAACACTGGCCAGCAACACCAGTGCCTCCACCCGCTCCGGTGCCAGCTGGGCTGCCGCCAGCGCGGCACCTCCCCCATAGGAATGGCCCACCACCACCGCCCGCTCGATGCCCCGCGCATCCAGTTCCGCCACGACCCAGCCAGCGTTGTACCCGAACCCACCCGCGCCCTGGCGGCTGGCCCCATACCCGGGCCGGTCCAGCGCCACCACCTGCAATCCCGCTGGCAGCCGCCCAGTAACCTGCCGCCAGTCCGCACCCAGACCCGGCTGACCATGCAACAACACAACCTGACGCCCACCCACACCAAACGAGCCTAGATCGCGGCCGCAGCAACCGAGTCACTGCCCTACGGGCTCCCTGAGGCCACAGTCAACGCGGAGTATCGAAGCCTGGCGATCACGCGCACTCCAGCAACTGACTTATATGGCAGCCGGTAGAGCCCGTAAGTCACGCCAGTCGATTTCCGCGCCGGTCGGCAGAGGAATTGGCTAGTCACCCGGAACACGTATGGATACGGACCCGCCAAGCACGCATGCGCACCCAGCCTTTCGGCTTGCAGGACAAGACCGCCGGCGTCGAATCCTGTCCCACTCCTAACCCGCAGGACGATCAGGTGCCCGTGCGCGCCGGCGGCCAGCGCGGTCATCGTGGTGAACAATGACGGTTCATTGTCGTGCACGTCAGCCCGCAGGCCGGGCGAAATCGCGCCAGCGGCCAGCGCCACCACGAGCGCGCCTCCCACGGCGACCTTCGTGATGACTCGGCCTTTACCCGTGGCGGTCAGGCCGGTCGCCACGGCCACGAACATGAGCAACGGCACCGACCAGTAGAAGAAGCCGATGTAGGTCGCATGAAGGTAATCGATGCCCCGCATGGCGTAGTAGAGCATGCCCGCCGTCGTTGTCGCGCAGATCCAGATCGCAGCCAGCAGGAATCGCCGCAGCGGCGAGGAAGCGGACCCCGCCCCCTGCGGGGAGTGGACCACCGACACGACCACCACGGCCGCCGTCACCGCGGCGCCCACGATTAAAACAGGTAGCCAGAGCGGTCCCGGTGCCCAGTACCAGAGGATGTAGCGGATGGCCTGGCCGACCGTGTGGTGACCCACCTTCGTTGAGCTGGAGTACCGCACGTACTGTCCGAACTGCCCAGGCCAGTGCAGGATTAGATCGGCCGCGATGGGCAGCGCGAAGACAGCGCTGATCAGGATCGCTGGCACGTAGTGGGACCGCCTGCGGCGAAGGAACCGCCGAATTGCCGCCCACGGCGCACGCCGGGCCGGCCACAGCGCGACCGCCGCCGTCGCCGCCGTGATTAGCGGCACGAAGAAAAGAAACGCGGCATGGCCATGGATCAAAAGCCAGCCAGTTGCCGCCAGCAGCCACAAGTGCGATGTTCGTCCCGCCGCGACGGATGCCGCGGCGACAACGAACGCGAGGAAGGTCGGCACGTAAAAGTCTGGCGGCCAATTCGACGCCAGGATGCTGTGGTACTTGACCACCGGCACTCCCACGTCCACAGCGGTGGCAAGGCCGACTATCAGTGCGAGCGCCGCCACCGCCGACCACACCGAGCCGGACCAGCTGTACACGATCCATACCACTGTGGCCACCAGCGCGCTGTTCAGCAGCATGATCGCGATCAGCTGACCGTTCCATGGCGTCGGCACCAGGTGCGTCGCGTCATGGAACAACCACTGCCCGGCCGCCATCACGTACATGTACGCCGGGCCCGGATGCCAGAACCCCTCTCGCGAGTAGTTCCCGTGCAGCAGCGTGAAATGCTGTGCCTGCATGACCAGAATCGAGTTGTCCGCCTCGTCGGCCGTTTCATAGAGCGGGGTCGTAAAAAGGAAAGAGCTCCGGATCAGCAGCAGCCCGGCCAGCAGCGCGAAGCCCCCCAGCCATACCCAGCGGCCGACCGCAGATGGGCTGAAGCGCTCGGCGACCGGCATGCTCTCGGCCTGGGTTTCCTCGTCCCTGACTGCCACGTAGTGTCCCCGTCTCGCTACTCAGAGGTGGTAGCCGGGTTCGGGCCCAGCCGCACATGTCTGCCGGGTTCGATTTGGGCAGATATCTGCTGTGAACGAAAACCCCACAGGCCGCCCGCGCCTAAGACGGCCGGTGGTATGTGTGGTATGTCCGGCCGTGCGACCTATGATATCGCCGACCTGGCGCGCCGTGTCCGCAGCACGTGAATAGCGGCTCTGGCACTGATTCCGTGAGGGCAGGAGTCGCCTGCCGTCCGGCGTCTGTAGGGTGCTGGCGCGGGCTCTGCCGTCCACGGAAGGCTGGGGAGGTCAGCGGATGGGGTCGATGAGGACATCCTGGGTGGTGTCGGCGGTAGCGGCGTCCGCGATGGTGGTGTTCACCGGCTCGGCCGCGCTGGCTGGTGCTCACCCGGCGGCTGGTGGGACGGACAGCGTCGGCGGCGCGTGGCGGACCGCGCACGAGGTGCGCGGCCTGGCGGCGCTCAACGCCGGCGGCGACGCCCAAGTCCTCTCCGTGTCGTGCGCCTCCCCGGGAAACTGCGGCGCCGGCGGGTACTACGAGGACACCCGCGCCTTCCACGAGGCATTCGTCGTCTCAGAGGTGAACGGCACTTGGGGCCGGGCGACTGAGATCCCCGGGGTCGCCACGCTCAACACGGGCGCGGACGCCTGGGTCACCTCGGTGTCGTGTGCCTCGGCACGTAACTGCACCGCCGGCGGGTTCTACGCTGTGGCGAGCGTGGGCGGTGACCTCCTGCAGGCATTCGTCGCCAGCGAAGTGAACGGCATCTGGCACTCCGCCATCGAGGTCCCCGGCACCGGCGCACTCAATGCGGACGGGCTCGCCAAGGTCACTTCCGTTTCGTGCGCTTCGCCGGGTAATTGCACGGCCGTTGGAACCTACCTCGACAACTCCGTGCACCTTCAGGTGTTTGGCGTAAGCGAGACGGCCGGCAGCTGGCACCACGCTGTCGAACTGCCGGGAATCGGCGTGCTCAATTCGGGCGGGTTCGCCGGCCCGGCCACCGTGTCGTGCGCCGGGCCGGGCAACTGCTCCGCCGGTGGCAGCTACAAAGACGGATCGGGCAGCCGGCAGGCGTTCGTCGCCGGGGAGGTGGACGGCACCTGGGGCCGGGCCGCCGAAGTGCCGGGCAGCGCGGCGGCCAACGCGGGCGGGCAGGCGGCCATCACCACGGTTTCGTGCCCGTCGGCGGGCAACTGCAGCGCGGGGGGGTATTACTCCGACCGTTTCATCAACAACCAAGCGCTCGTCGCCAGCGAGGTGCACCGCACGTGGCGCACCGCAAGCGCGCTCCCCTTCCCTGCGGGCATCGGCCTGGTGTACTCCCTGATCTCGTCGCTCTCCTGTGCGTCGCCGGGTAATTGCAGCGCGGGCGGCCTCTACGGGGACACCTCCGGCAACGAGCACGCGTTCGTCGCCAGCGAGGTCGGCGGCACCTGGCAGGCCGCGGTCGAGGTTCCAGGCACGGCCGGGCTGAACGCAGGCGGGGATGCGCAGGTCAACTCGGTCTCGTGCGCGCCAGCGGGCAACTGCAGCGCAGGCGGCTTCTACTCCGACAGTTCCGGCCACAAGCAGGCGTTCGTCGCCAGCGAGGTCGGCGGCACCTGGCAGGCCGCGGTCGAGGTTCCAGGCACAGCCGGGCTGAACGCAGGCGGGGATGCGCAGGTCAACTCGGTCTCGTGCGCGCCAGCAGGCAACTGCAGCGCAGGCGGCCTCTACTCGGACATGTCCGGCCACGGCCAGGGGTTCATCGCCAACAGGACATAGCGCGGCGGCGCCTTGGCTGCGAACGGTGAATCCTCATCAGTATGCTGACCTGCGCGGACGGGAGAATCCGGTGGGTCAGCAGACGTCGGTGGCCCAGGCCACGCCGCCGAACGCGCACCGCTGGATGCCTACGGCAAAAGCCCTCTTCAGAGTCGTTGACACTTGAGCGTCGACCTCTTTTTGATGACTGTCTCGTTGTCCCTGAATAACCGGTGGATGTACGGTTTTTGTGCCAGGGCTGGTGCCCGAGGAAATGGCTCGGTGTGGCGGGACCGTGGTCGGCGAGGCCGGGTTCGAGCCAGCCCGCTCAGGTCATCGATGGGTACTGGAGGGCGTTGTGAGGATCACGCGCGGGCGGCTCAGTGCCGCCATCCTGCTCGCCTTGGCGGGGCTCGCCCTGTCAGCTATCTCGTCCACCACACCTCAGGTGGCTGCGGCGGAGCGCACCAGCCCCCTTGGCCACACCACTTGCCCGGCGCCGCGCAGTTTCAGCTCGCTGCCGTTGTTCGCCCACGTCAACAGGGCCGATGACGTCATGGTCGACAGCAGCGGCAACGTCTGGGTGAGCAACGTAGGAGGCAAGCAGGTGACCGAACTGAGCCCAGCGGGCACAGTGGTCCAAGTCTTCGCCGACCGGGGGAACCCCGAGGGCATGGTCCAGCTGTCCTCCTCGACGATTGCACTGGCCAACCAGCGGAGCGACCAGGTCGTCGTGCTGGACACGACGAACGGCACGAGCAAGCTGTGGGTGCAGCTCACACCCAACGGCAACCTCGGCGTCGACGGCCTCGGCATGGAACCCGGGATGCTCCTTCTCCCCGATTCGGCCCAGGGCAACCTGGACACGGTGCCCCTGCCCCCCTTCAGCGGCGGCCCTACAACGGTCGCCACCGGGCTGGGCCGTCCTGTCGACGCAACACCGGTCGGCGACGGCACACTGCTGGTCTCCGTTGAGAACGCGCCGGGCCTCGACCGAGTGGACCCCGCGACGGGGTCGGTGACGCCAGCGGCGCACTTCGCGTCCACCGATGACGTCGTCCTCCGCAATGGCATCGCCTATGTGGCGAACAACGGCGGCGGGACAATGAGTGCCGTCACCCTGTCGTCAGGGGCGGTCAATACCCTGGTCACCAGCGTTAAGGCCGCCCAGGGCCTGGCCATGCGGGCCGACGGGACGTTCCTCGTCGCCGACGAGACCTCGGGCGACATTCGCATCGCCGCAGGCTGCTGACCGGGCCACCATCGACGCTCTCAGCCGCAGCCAGCGCGACCAGGTCCACCAGCAAGGCCCTATGTCTGGGCGCGCATTAGGGCTTGGTAGTCAGCGAACGGCTCAAGGCCCGCTTCCGCACGGCGCTCGTCGAGCCGGTGCGGATCCTCGATCGGGTAGGGCCCCAGTTCCCCACCAACAAGGGTGAACTGGGTGCCATAACGTTGAGGCTGCCCGGCATTGACCCGCACCCGGTCCTCCAGATAGGCCAGGTGTGCCGCGGACGCCTCGCCCCGGTTGACCGCGCCGCGCAGCGCCTGCAGGAATGTCCGCTGAAGAGCGGGATCGTGGTCCGCGTGCTGGGCCAGCAGCCACGCCGCCGCAGCGCCCTCCTCACCAGCCAGCGTCCGCCCTGGCCAGCCCCGCGCGCGCACGAGTTCCGCCAGCCACCGGGTGTTGTCGTCATCGACGCGCTGCCACTGCAGCGCCACCTCATCGGGGAGCCTGACCAGATACTGCCCTGCCGGTGGGGACACCAGAGTGCGGATCCGCTGATCCTCATCACGCCGGGCAAGCAGCTCCCGCTGCAGCTCTTCATCCACCAAGCCATTCCACCCCACGGCGCACACACCGCAGACGACCGGCAGTTGCAGTGCCCGACGGCGTCGGCGAAGGCAGCCGCATGCCGAAGGCGATTGATGTCTTGGCTGCGCTCAGTGCCAGAGGTAAACCCTTCGGCCTAATGAACGCAGAGTGGTTGATACGGCAACTGGGGGATGTAGTCGTGCCACTGCCGGGGGATGAGGCCTCCGGCAGTGGCACAAATATGTTCTATTGCCTCATGGGCGTTCAGGTTCCACAGCCGGACCGTGCCGTCGTCGCCGCCGCTGGCCAGCGTGTGGCCGTCGGGGCTGAACGCCACCGAATAGACGGTGTTGCCGTCGCTGCTGGTCAGCGGCTGAGCGAGCGGCCGGGGGCGGGCCGGATCGGCGACGTTCCACAGCCGGACCGTGCCGTCGCCGTTGCCGCTGGCCAGCGTGCGGCCGTCGGGGGTGAACGCCACCGTATGGGTGATGCTGCTGCTGCTGGTCAGCGGCTGGCTGAGCGGCCGGGGGCGGGCCGGATCGGCGACATTCCACAGCCGGACCGTGCCGTCATCATTGCCGCTGGCCAGCGTGCGGCCATCGGGACTGAACGCCACCGCAAAGACGATGCTGCTGCTGGTCAGTGGGTG
>DASYYE010000487.1:0-19076 GCA_035946955.1 Streptosporangiaceae bacterium
GGCCCCCCTAGACGTCACCGATGACGCCCACCTGCTCTGCCTGACTCAGCGAGTCGGGCCCCGTGAGGACGTAGTCGCCTCCAGCATGCCCGTCCTGGTACAGGGTCCGCGCCGCGACGGCTGCCACGTCACGCTCATCAACCGGTGCCGTCTCGGCAGCGCCGTAAGGCCACCGGACGACGCCATCCGCACGAATCGCAGCCGCCCACCAGAACAACGAGTTCGACGCGAACATCCCCGGCCGGATGATGGTCGACTCGAGGCCGGCCGACGCGATGAGCCGCTCAATATCGGCGTGGAGCACCGCCATCGGGTTCGGTTGCTGGAAGAAAGGGTGCGGGGTTTGGTGCGGTGACGAGAGAAAGACGACACGCCGCGCGTAGGTCGCGAGACGCCCGACAATTGCCGGAGCAGTCGCCGGCGGGGCGGTCCAGACGAGGAAGACGGCACTGGCACCGTGCAGCGCTGCGTCGAGCGATTCGGGCACGGTGAGGTCGCCGGTGACGACTTCGACGCCCGCCGGCAGCGCCGCCGCTGCCTCCGGGCGACGCGTAAGGGCGCGTACTGGCACGCCCGCGTCTAGCAGCAGGTTGACTACGACGCGCCCGACCCGGCCGGACGCTCCCGTGACGAGCACCGGGGACACTTGCGTCCGGGTCATGAGGCGGAGCCGGGCATCGTCTGCGGCAGGCGAACCGAGTGGGTCATGCCACCGATTGTGACGCAGATGTGCTGACCCGGCGTCGGTGTGGTCAGGAACTGGCGGGCGCGAAGCTGCGCAGCATGCCATCTAGTCCCACGACATAGATGCTGCCTTGGGAGATAGCAGGCGAGGCCAGGATTGCTTTGGCGGTGGGCCGCGTGGTCCAGACCGTCGCGCCGTCCGCCAGGCTGAGCGCGTACACCCGGCCCCTGTCGTTCGCAACGACCAGCACCTGTTGCCCGGCCGGCCCGGTGACCGCCGCTGACGCATAGAAGGTGACACCGGTGAGGGTGTGCCAGACCTGCTTCCCGGTGCGGGCGTTCAGCGCATAGACGCCATCGTTGGACGCAAGGTAGAGCGTGCCACCTTCGAGGGCGCTGCTCGACTCCATGTCCTGCCCATTCTTTTCCAGGTAGTGGTGCCAGACCAACCTGCCCGTGGTGAGGTCGAGCGCGTAGGCGATGTGATCCTTGCCAGACACATAGGCCACTCCGTCAGCGAAACCGTTGGTGCCCGGCGCCGAGATGGTCGGGGCCGCCCCTACATCCATCAACCTCTGCGTGCTGGTCTGGTAGCGCCAGTCGAGCGCGCCGGTGACCGCGTTGAGCGCGTACACCGAGTCGTCGGGGTCCCGGCTGCCGAACACGAGGACTGGGTTGCCGTCGGCGTCTGTGCCGTAGGCGGGAGGGGACCAGGTTCCTCCCCGGGCCGCCTGCCACGACGTGAACTGCCAATCCAGGGCGCAGGAGCCGTGGGTGTTTCCTGCTCCGTAGACCGCGTACTCGGCGCCCACCACACCCTTGCCCGGGTCGGTGCCGACATACAGCACAGGGCCCGAGCCGTCCGGGGCGTCGACGACCACCGGGGCGGCCTGGATGTGGTGCCCGATGGTGAAATCGCACATCAGCGCGCCGGTTGAGGCGTTTAGCGCGTACACGATGCCGGCGCTCGAGGCGATGTAGACCACTCCGCCGAAGACGGCGGGTGAAGCCTGGATGTTCCCGCCAGTGCTGCCGAGCGAGTACTCCCACACGGGCGCTCCGCCGGTAGCCGGATAGGCGTAGAAGTGGGAGGCGGACCCAGCGTAGACCAGGGCCTCCCCCAGCGAGGTGCTCGTGGCCACGGCCGGCGAGGCGTAACTGCCGGTGGCCCCGAGCGACGCGGTCCACCCGCTGGCCAGGTGCGGTGCGGTCGTGACGCTGATCGCCGTCTCGGCGGAGACCCCGAGGTGAGCCGGGCCGCCTTGGAACATCGGCCAGTCAGCGGGCCCGCTGTCCAGGGTGCGGGTACTGCCGCTGGCCAGCGCCTGGCGTGCGGCTGCGGGTGCAGGCCGGCGCCAGGCGGCAGAGCGGGCGGCCGCGCCCGCCGGGCATGCGCCCACGATCGCCGCAGCGAGCGCGAGGACCGCTGCTCCTGTCACCAGCGCTGGCTCGGACCGGAGCGAATTTGGCATCAGCGTTCTCCTCTCAATCGGCGGCTCGCGGTCGGCGAGCAGCTCAGCCGGTGGCACATGTCCGGGCGCTGGAATCGGCGGCACCGGGCAGCCTCTGCAGGAATGCTGCGGCCAGTGATGCCCCAGCGGTGGAGCGGTCCTTGGGGATGTTCAGCCAGTAGCCGGACACGAGGCCGCGGGTGGCGGTGAAGTCCTGGGAGAGGTCTGCCGCGCTGGTCACCCGCGCCGTGCTGAGCCCGGCGAACACGATGGCATTGGGGTTCGCCGCGCGGGCCTGCGCTGTTGCCTGCCTGACGAACTGCACGTAGTCCTGGGCCTGGCGGAAGGCCGTCTGCTCGTACGGTTGGGCCTGGATCTCGTAGATGTCCGACAGCCGCGCAGAGGCCGAGGCGAGGCCGAGGGTGAGGTACTGCCGCCAGGAGATGCCACCTCGCTGGAAGCTGGGTACGAGGTCCTGGGCCGGCATCAGGATGACCTTGTAGCCACGGCTGTGAGCCAGGCGGGAGAACAGCGTCTCGTACTGGACGGGTGCTTCCTGCTCCCGCGACGGCGTCGCTGACCAGGCCTCGTTGTCGTAGGCAACCCAGTGGGTACCCGCGGCGATCTGCCGCAGCGTCAGGGCAGTGCGGAACGCCGCGTAGCTCTTGAAGTACGCCACTGTCTGGCCGACCGGGCTGGTCACTCCGGGACGTTCGAGGACGAACACATTCGTGAGCCTCAGCCCATGACGGACGCTGCCCGGGGCTTCCGCCTGGAGCGCGCTCAGCTGACCGGAGTTCATTATCCAGAACTCGGCGCCGTTGACCCCCGGCCGGCAGGATGAGGTCACATACGGCTCGAACGCCGGGCCGCTGGGCGCGTGCCCGGCCGTCTGCTGGCTGCCGCCCGCCGTGCAGCCTGCCACCAGGAGCACACCAGTAACCAGAGCAGTGGCTGATGACATTCGGCGGGGCACGCGATCTTCAGAGTGTCTGGGGCGCCAGCCGGCCCGGTGACGCCGTGCGGGGTTTCCAGTCACGCACCCGTAGCCTCCGACTGGCGCGGTGAGGGAGCCTGCCCGAGCAGCGCACCCCAGGTGGGGTACCGGTCCCGGATCGCCACCGGTGGCCGCACCGGCCGCACACCGCAGGAGAGGACGGCCTCGAGCAGGAAGAAGCGCTTGAGCGTGGCAAAGACAACCCAGAGCAGGAGCCAGGGCACGAGGCTCAGCCGCCGGAAGTAGGCCATGACCAGCAACCTCGGGACCATTGCCGGGAGCTGTGTCAGCGCGAGGGCGAAAAGGAAACGCAGGAAGTTGTGGTGTGCCCCCGCATCGAAGATGCAGTATTCCAGCGAGAGCACGAGGAAGAAGAAGTGCGCGGGGACGAACAGGCGCCCGAGGTTCCCCTTGGGAATCTGGAACCAGAACCGGGGGCCAGGAGCGCCATTCCCGAACGGGGTGAAGCGCCCGAAGCTCATCAGGCCGCCCAGTCCCCAGCGGAAACGCTGGATGCGGAGCTCCGGGACGTTGCGCGGGACGTCCTCGTAGGAGACGATGCGCGGGTCGATCTGGGCCCGCCACCCGAGACGGGCGAGCGCGCAGGTGAAATCGACATCCTCGCCGAACATGCCGTCGACGAAACCGCCGATCGCCAGCCCCGCCTCACGCCGGAACCCGCAGAAGGTGCCGGGGATGCACGGCACCGCGTCCACCTGGCACAGCGTTGGGCGCAGGAATCCGAACGCGAAGACCTGCTCGATCGCCCGCATGCGGTCGATCCATGTGGTGTACGGCTCCTTCGGGATGGTGAAAGCCCCCACCAAGCCGACGCGCGGGTCATCCAGGAAATAGGCGATCGAGTAGATGAAGGCCTTCGGTTCGAGGGCGCAGTCGGCGTCCACCCGGTAGACGTAATCCGACGTGCAGCGGCTCAGTGCCAGATTCAGCGCGCGGGCCTTGCCGGCGTGTTCGCCCGGGATGACCTCTCCGGTGGCGTAGCTGAAGGACGCGATCGTCTCGGTTGCGAGCTCATAGGTGCCGTCGGTCGACCCGTCATCGCACATGATCACCCGGACTGGCCCCCCATATTCGGCCGCGGCCCGGTCGATCGACCGGAGCAGCCGCTGGATGCCGACCGCCTCGTTGTACGCAGGCACGATGACTTCGAGGGCGGGCCGCTCCTGGCTGGGCTCTACCCGGTGACCGGCCAGCTTGGTCAGGCCCAGCAGCACCGACATCAGGTCGATCACGGCGGGCCTGATGCTGATCACGATGAAGAAGTCGAGCAGCGTGTTGCCCCCGGTCAAGCCAATGAGCCAGACCGCCAGTCCGCCTACCAGGCCCAGCGACGCACCCAGGCAGAGGATCATCACCAGGTTGTCACGCCAGTCGCCGCGCCGCAGTACCGGCACCTGCGTCACCCTGGGTAGCTGGTAGGTGGTGAAGTACATCCGGAGGATCATCCAGAACGCCAGTGTGTACTGCAGGAACATGGCGACGATCGGAGCCGGGCCAATCGGGAGGCCGGCCGTGATGCCCACCAGCGCGATACCACAGTCGGTGACCACCGACAGCGCCAGGAACAGCGGCATGTGCAGCAGGATCATCACCCGCCGTCCCGGCGTGGCAGGCAGCGCGATGGCGAACGTGAACACGAAGCCGAGCACGGTGAGCGGCAGCAGCGGCAGCACCCTGGAGGTATAGGCCGCAATGGCCAGCGGGTCCCGGACGACCGAGGACAGGACGCCAGTCACCAGGCCGCGGTATATCTGCGTCGGCGACGGTGACCTGATGGCCACGACAGCCAGGTTGACCAGGGCCGCCACCGCGAAGAAGAAGCTGTCGCGGGCCAGTGCGGGCAGCTTGAAGGGCGGCAGCCGGACGACGTTCCACGATCCCTGGTCGGAATCGTCGAACCGGCGGTTCAGCGGCTTCAAGACCAGGTATCCGAGGACCAAGGCGACGATCAGCAGGAGCACCAGGCCCTTGACGTTGTACAAGGAAACACACCCCCTTCCTCGACGGCAGCGCCGTTCAGCCCAGGGTGACGCTGACGGTCATGCCCGGGGTTATCGGCGCTTTGGCGGCGCCGATGGAGATCACCACGTCGTAGTAAGTCGCGCTCGGCACCTGCGCCGGAGCTGAGATGATCTGGCTGACCGTGCCGGTGACGGTCTTGTTGAGGGCCATGAAGCGAAGCGTTGCCCGCTGGCCCAGGTGCACGCCCGGCAGGTTCTGCTCGGGGACCTGAGCGGTGACGGTGAGCGGCATGGTGTACAGCGTGACGAGCGATTGGTATCCGGGCGCCGAGGTTGAGCCGTTGCCACGCGCGGACGATGAGGCCCCATCGAACAGGCTGATTCCGCCGGACTGCTGCCCCGCCCCGGACTCGACGGCAGGCCCGCTGTAGCCGCGCACACCACTCGGGCCAGCGACGTCGCCGGCCGCCCCCGAGGTGTTCGCGATGACTCCAGTAGCCGGCGCGAAGATCTCAGTCTGATTGACCGCCTGCTCATCAGCTGCGAGCTTGGCCTGGTCGCTGGCTAGCTGGGAGCGCGCCGCGGCGAGGTTCGCCGCCGGGCTCACCGGTGTGCTTCCCGGACTGACCGGGAGGGTCTTGTCGGCGGCCAGCGTGGCCTGGTCGGCCTTGATCGCGGCCTGGTCGGCCTTCAGCCGGGCCTGGGCCACCTTCCGATTCTGGGTCGCGAGAACCTGGCCGGCCTTGACACTCTGACCGGGATGGACAGTGACCGTCTGGATCAAGCCGCTGTTCGCGAAGTTCAGGAAGTACGCGTGGGCCGGGGTGACCTGGCCACTGAAGCTCGGGGCCTGGGAAACCACCGCCCGGTAGCTGACCACGCTGACGAGAGCCCCGATGGCCAGGGCACTGACGGAGAAGATGACCTGCCGGGGACGCAACGGGGAGCGGATCGTCCTGATCTCGCCGTCGCTCGAGCTTCCGGTAATCGCCGCGTTCATACCGCGGCTTTGCCTCCTGGCTACCGTACGGGGTTCAGCCGTTTTCACCTGGGTGTCCTTTATATCCACCATGGTGTCCTCCTTACCTATGGAGCCACGAACCGCGTTATCGATTACCCAGGCTTGCCGAAACCATTGGTTAGTCAATGGATGACTTGCGGTCACTGCCCTAGTTGCCTGCTGGCTTTACCAGGCCCATCATGGCAGGACCTCCTAGCCGCCGGCGCAAGCCACACCGCGACAACTTACTGTGCGTCAGCTACCATAACTGGCCAAGTCGGCTTTTGTCTGGGCCGAGGGGGCAAATTTAACCCCAAGGCCACGGCAATGTCGTTTAGCACTTTCATGACCATCTGCAGCAGCCGGTCTGCTGATTGTCCGTAAGAAGTCAAAGGATTGGCCATGGTAAACCCGCCAGAAAGGCAAGGCCGCAGGTGGCGGAACAGAATCCGCGTTAAACGATGGGAATTACGGGCAATAGTCGGATGAGGTACAAAACGAGCCTCGTGTTCAGGTCTGATGCCGGAAGTCCCCAATGAGGCGCATGAGGCAGAAGTCTGACGCTTGCCCTCTAGTCGTAGATCGTGATCTATCGTCGTCAGCCATCGCAGCCTGCCTGGGGTTCGATACCCTGGGTCAGGTTCTTGCGGTCGGGTGTCAGCCGGCCAGGCGCTGGGCAGGAGGCCGATCAGTCGATCCGGGGTGGCCTGCTAGCGCAATCGGCGGTCTGTGAGGCCGCGAACTCCGCGCAGACGCGGAACTCAAGCCGCTGCCAGAACCCGCTGGCGCCGAAGTGGTGGGTCACAAGAGCATTCAGCTCCGCCGGTACTTGGCGATTGCTGAAATACGGTAGACATCGCGACGATGGCCAATATCCACCACCGTCACCATCCGGCTCTTGCCGTCGATGCGGCAGATTATTCGGTAGGCGCCGCGACGTGCACTGAACCTATCAGCCACAGGAGCACCCCAGCTTGGAAGATCGTGGAGGCACAACCATCTTCCGCCTGTTCACATCTACGGAGGCATGGACAAACAACTTCGGCTTCGGCCGCAGCTCACGTAGTCGGGTGTGCTGGTTACCTGGCAGCCAGGAAGGAATGGCCTGCCGAAGGCAACGTGGTCGGCAGCGCCGCTGCGAGACTTCCGCTGGAGAAGGCATGGGCAGACCTTGGAACACGGCGAGGTCACTGACTCCGGGAACAAGTCCAGATACCCCGCGATCAATCGCGGCCCTAAAGAACTTCGCGAACACTCCCGACGCCAAGGGCACACCACCCCAAGATGCCCAGTTGCGAGCGGACACGGTGGAACTCAGTGGGGGGCCAGCCCGAAAAGGGCGGGCCCCCCACCGCACTGGCTGGCAGTTACCTGCCTGAGGCCCGGTCAGCGGCATGTGCCGGGCGCTGCGGCCCGGCGGTTTGCCGGCTGGCTATGGTTCAGCTCCCGCCCGTGGGACCGCTGTTGCCGCCACCGCCACCGCCACCGCCACCGCCGGGACCGCCACCCGAACCTGCACTGAGGCTGTTCAGGGCCGCGGTGACCAGGGCCTGGGCGTGGGCGTTCAGGTTAGCGTTGGTGCCATTCACGACCCAGGACGGGCCAGAGAAGATCACCACGGTCACGCCGTTGTCAACACCACCGGTGGTGCCGCTGCTGGGGATACCGAGCAACTGGGCGGCCTTCACAGACGCCTCGCCCAGTTCGCGGGAGTCGTTGACCGAGGTGGTCTGGCTGTTCCCGGTCTGCGTGTCGCCGAAGATCGAGCCGATGACCTGGCCCTGGTAGAAGATCAGCGCGAACTGCCGACCCTGGATGTTGTGCTCCTTGTAGAAGAAGTGCGGGCACGGGGACACGCGATCAAAGCAGTCGTCGCCCAGCACGTAGAACGGCACGTGTGCCGCTCCCAATTGCGCGCCGTTGCTGTCTTGGAAAGTCGTCTGGCCCTGGTGATCGGGATCGGGATTGGGGTCGCTGCCGTCGTCGTCGATGGCCATGCTGGAGGTGTAGGCGAAGACGCCCGGCGACACCTGGTACACGTTCACGTTCTTGGCCCGCGTCATGGTGTTGATGTGGGGCCTTGAGTTGACCTGGTTCGCGGCCGTCATGTTCGCCTTCACGAAGGCCAGCGCCTGGGCGGGCGTGAACGATGTGGCGGCCGCGTTCTTGACGCTGTGCGTCGAGGCGGCGTCGGCGCCCGAGCTAACGAGCGCGACGGCGATCGCGAAAGCTGCGGCGGTTGCTGCCACAGCGAAGCGCGTACGGTGGGATGACATGGCTGTGAGCCTCCATCAATCGTTAGTAAGGCTTACTTACAAACTTACCATCCGTGCCCTCTGTCGCATAGGTCCTTTATGAGCAAAATATGACGCTTGCCGACAGGTCCGACGCTCGCCACCTCGACGTGAAGTCGATCTTCGGGCAAGTGGATCAACCGGTGTTACGTATGCCGGCCGCGATCCCGTTGACCCTGGTGAGCAGGGCACTCTCGAGCGCATTCGCACAGCCCATACCATCACGCGCCACACCATCACTCTCCGCCCGCGCCTCCAGAACGGCGGCTCTCCGCGCGCTCAGCGCTGACCAGCCCGTCACCGAGGGTGATCAGATTGCAGGCCCGGCGTGCTGTGGTAGTAGTAGGCCGTCCTGCTGGAGGGGTAGAAGCGTGGCTGCCGAACCCGCCTGCCGGGCGATGTCACCGGGCGGCCTGTGCCTTTAGCGTCGGCGGTATGACCATTTTTAGATCGGCATTCAGCCGGCCGGTGGCGGAGGCGGTGATTGCGGTGGCGGCTGTGGCCGTGCTCGGGATCCCGGCCGCGGCCGCTGCGGGCACGCCGGTGCCGGGTGCTGGTGTGACGGGGCCCGGGCGCGGCACCTTGACCGGGGTCTGGCGCACCGACGGGTATGGCATGATCATTGTCGTCACCGGGCGGCAGGGGCTGGTGTATCAGACCACCTCGGGAAGCTGCCTGTATGTGCAGCAGGCGGCCAGGATCGGCAAGCCGGGCCGTGGTGGAGTCCAGCGCTTTGGCGTCCACGGCGTCACGACCACCCTGGCCTGGCCGGTCGGCCACGGGCAGGGGTGGATTCACCCGCTTGGTTCGGCTGGCAACATCGGCATGCAGCGGATCGGCGCGCTGCCGGGCCGGTGCACCCGGCCGGCTCCTCGGGGCCCGGTGACATCGTTCCTGATTTTTGCCAGGACGTTCGCGGAGAACTATCCGTTTTTCGCAAGCCAGCATGTCGGCTGGCGAGCAGTGGTGGCGCGCTACCAGGCACAGGTCGGCCCGCGGACCTCCCCGGGTGAGCTGTACCGCGTCTTGGTGGACATGGTGCGGCCGCTGCATAACGCGCACACCGACGTGATCTCAGCCGACCACAAGCAGGCATTCGAAGGCCTGCGCCGGCATACCAGGCCGTGGTCAGCGGCGTTTTGCGCCCGGGCACAGCAGGTCACCGACCAGCGGCTGGGCGGCCGCCTGCACACCTGGGGACACGGCAACATCGCATACGCGACACTGCCGGGCCATCTTGGTTACCTGCGCCTCAGCGCCTTCATGGCCTACGCCGGGGAGGGCAGCAGCTACCAGGCCGACCAGGCCGTGCTGGGCCGGGCGTTGAACACCGTGTTCACCGCCACCCGGGTGCGGTCACTGCGCGGCCTGATCATCGACGTACGCTGCAACCCCGGCGGTGATGACGCGCTGGGCCTGCAGGTCGCCTCTCGCCTGACCGTCCGCCCGTACCTGGCCTACTCCAAGCAGGCTCGTGACCCCGCCGGCCGCGGCGGCTTCACCGCGCTGCAGCCCATCATGGTGCGGCCCGCGCATGCCCCGCTGTTCACCGGCCCGATCGCGATGCTGACCAGCGACCTCACCAACAGTGCAGGCGAGACGTTCACCCAGGCGATGATAGGCCGCACCCCCGCACCGGTCAGGATCGGCATGGCCACCCAAGGTGTCTTCTCCGACGTGCTGAACCGGGTGCTGCCTGACGGCATCTTGTTCGGGCTGCCGAACGAGGAGTTCGTAACCCCCGCCGGAACGACCTTTGACAACCGCGGCATCCCACCGGACATTGAGCTGCCCACCTTCACCCGTTACCAGTTGACCCATCACCTCGACCCGGTGCTGGCCACAGCACGCCGGCTGCTCACCCGGCACCGATCGCCACTGTGAAGAGCCAGCCCGCGCGGCCCGCTGCCCGGGGCCGCGCGGGCACGCGGATAGAACCCCGCACGGCGGCGAACCACGGCGACCGTGACGGCCCGGGGGTTAGCAAGATCCGGCCGGTGAGCCTCCACCTCGCCGTGCAGGCCGGGTGACCGCACCGGCGGGAAGAAGATGTGGCATCACGTGCCCGCGGCGACCACACCCAGGCACCAGCATCCCCAGCCCCGATCGCCATCCCAGACGTGTGCGCCGCCGAACGCCCGGCCCACAGCGCCCAGATCCGAACGGCTGCCGCCAGGCGCCGGGGTGCTCGGCCCCACCAGCCAGTACAGGCTTGCTGCGGGAGCCCGCCCGGCGGCGGAAGGCCGGGACGAAGGTCTGGCGACACCTGGTCGTTGGGCTCTGGGATGAGGCGAGCCGCTGGTGCGAGGCGAGGGGTTCTGGCATGACGGCCGGGCGGTAGACATCAACCCGTTCGAAAATCCTGGGGTGCGCGGCAGCCAAGGTGGATCCCCGGCCGCGTAGCGACCCGTGCGGTCGAGATCGACGCACCGCCGTCGGCGGTCTGGCCGTGGCTGGTGCCAGATGGGGCCCGGCCGCGGCGGCGCCTATACCTACGCCTGGATCGAGCGCCGGCTCGGAATCGACATCCACAACACCGACCGCATCATCCCCGGGTTTCAGCGCCTCGAGGTCGGTGATGAGGTTCCGATGCCGGGCTATGCGATGCGGGTGGAGCGGCTCGATCCCGAGCGTGCGATGGTCTTCCGCGCCAGCAACCACGCCTGGGTGTGGTCGTTGGACCTGCGGCCAGCCAACGGGCATACCCGGCTGGTCAGCCGCAACCGGTTCGACATCTCCGCTTTGTCGTGGAAGGACAAGCTTGCCTACCCCGTCATCGAACCCGGCTCGTGGGTGATGGAGCGCAAGATGCTCCTCACCATCAAACAGCGCGCCGAACACCTCGCCCGCACACAGCCACCCGCATAACCAGTCACGGCGGGGCCCGGACAGCCAGCCCCACGTGCCCGCGCGGGGCCTGAGTCGGCACACCGCCAGACGGCAATGCGGGCACTCGCACCAGGCGGCAGGACGTGACGCGTTGACGGGCGGTTAGGTCAGTTCGATTGCGATGTCTGGGGGTTGGCGGAGTGTGTTGTGCACGGTGCAGTGTGAGGCCACTGCGAGCAGGGCCGCCTCGCGGCCATGTGAGATGCCTTCGGGTACCCGGATGGTGAGCCCGACGTTCCCGACTCGGGCTGGCCGGTCGGCGGCGGTGGCGAAGTTGGCGGTGACGTGCAGCCCGTCGCGGTTCAGCCCATGGCGGGCCAGGTAGCGACCCGCGTAGAAGGCGACGCATGAGCTGAGTGAGGCGACGAGCAACTCTGTTGGCGTCATCGCGGTGTCCGCGCCGCCTGCGGCTATGGCCTGGTCGGTCAGCAGCGTATGGCCGCGTGTGGCTACTGCGTAAGACTCGCCGCCCAGGTAGGTTACGTCAACCTGGCTGGCCGCGGCGTCGCCACTACTACCGTCGGCGGCTGCGGCTTGCCGGAGCAGCGCCCCCGCGAGTTGCCGCGCTTCGGCTGGGGTGAGCGCTGCCCAGGTGCCGTCTGATTGGCCAGGGACATGGCCTAGGTCGAGGCTGACCAGCCGGGCGGGCCGTTCCGGGCTGCCGAGGGCGAGCCGCCCCACCTGCACTTGCCTCCTCCCACAGGTGGTGCGAAAGACGGGCTGCTCGTGGGCTGGTGGCGCGCTGCTTGGGTGGGGGCACACGTGGATCCTCCTTGGTTGTCCCGCAGGCCAGCCAGATGGTGCCGTGGTCAAGGGCCAGGCCGGCTGGCTGGTCAGGGGAGCGTGACGTATCCGTGGCGGGCCTTCCAGAGGAAGTACTTCTCGAACGCGAGTTTCATCGCGTGGGCCTGCGGCCCGGGGATGAGCAGCCCGTGCTTGCGGGGTGGCAGCATCTTGTCGGCCAGGATGATCACGCCGTTGTTCCCGGCATCCATCACGCACACCGCCGGGATGTCGCCGAACGCCTTGCGGGAGACCGGCGCCTCGCCCTTGATCTGCGCGGCGATGTTGCGGGCCGCCACATGCGCCATCCGCTCGGCGGGGAACCCGGTCTTCGGGACGCCGACGGGGGTGGGGGTCTGCCAGGGCACGTCCACGGCCACCGCGATGCCCACCGCGTAGACCTCATCGCGGGTGAGGGTCTGGTAGGTGTCGCGGACCTTCACGTAGCCCTTGGCGTCGGCGATCTCACCGCTGGCCCGGATCACCTCCTGCCCGGCGAACGGGGGCACGATCATGGCGTATTTGAAGTCGACCGCCTTGCCGTCGGCGAGCACGAGCCGCCCTTCGTCGACGTGGTCCATGGCGGTGCCCATCACCGGGGTGATGTGCTCCTTCTTGAGGAACATCGACAGCAGCGCCTCGCCGTGCGGCAGACCGCCAATGCCAAAATGCCCGAGGAACGGCTCCGAGGACACCCAGGTGAGCTTGACCTGCCGCTTCAGGCCGGCCTTGCGCAGTTGGTAGGACACGTTGAACAGGTATTCGTAGGCGGCACCGAAGCACCCGGCGCCCTGCGTGGCGCCCACGACGATGTCGCCTGGTGCCCGGAGGAACTGCCGCCAGCCTTCCCCAGCCTTGATGGCATCGTCCAGGGTAGTGATCGTGTAGGCGTTGCCGCCGGGGCCCAGGCCGGGGACCACGCCGAAGCTGTTGCGGTAGCCGGTCGCAATGACCAGGTAGTCGTAGTCATGGACGCCATCGTTGGTGGTCACCTTGCGGGCGTTCAGGTCCAGGGCAGTGGCCTCGGCGTGGATGAAGTCGACGCCATGGGTCTCGAACGTCGGCGCCAGCGGGAATGTGATGTCAGCGGGGCGGCGCTTGCCGAACGGCAGCCAGATCAGCGACGGGTTGAACAGGAACCTGTCCGAGGCCGACACCACCCGCACGTCAACATCCCCGTGCAGTTCGTGCCGCACCGCCAGGGCCGCGGTTAGTCCCGCGAAATTCCCGCCCAGCACCAGAACCTTCTTCCGGCTCATAACGCCACTTCCTTCACACTGGATGCTCCGGGCTGCTGACCGGGGTTCAGAGCCTCTCACTGTCTGCAACATACCCCTGGGGGTATAGTCCGCCCAGGGCCGTAGGTCCCGACTTGTGGCCAGCGGCCTGGCCGGGTCGCTGAATGAGCCAGCCCGGTTAGTGGCGCTGTGGAGCCGCGGCCTGCCGGGCGGCGAGCTGACGCAGGATGTCTGCCCAGTGGGTGAACAGCAGCAGGTGTCCTTCGCCGGGGAGCATGGTCAAGCTGGCTTGCGGCATCACGTGGGCGAGGTGGCCGGCCATGCTGGGGAAGATCTCCGTGTCCGCGGTGCCGTGCCAGATGCTGGCCGGCACTCCGGCCTCCGCGGGGGTGAAGCCCCAGGGCAGGGTGACGGCGCGGCCGTAGTCGAGCATCCCGGCGGTGCCCTGCCGCCACGCCTCGGCCTGGCTGGCGGCCAGCATCGCGGCGATCCCCGGCTGGGCCGCGGCTGCCCGGTCGGCCGCGGGGGCGGTGGCCAGATCACGGTCTTGGGCTGCTCCGGGGTCGGCCAGCACGGCGCGGCGCTGCCGGGCCAGGAACATCTTGACCAGCGGCGGCGCCGACCGGCACAACGAGGCGAAGTTGCGGTACTCCTTGCGCGCCTGGTCGAGGTGCCCGGCGCCGACGAGCCAGCCGCCGAGAGCACTGACCAGGCCGACCGCGCTGACCCGGTCCGGATGCTGGCGAGCCAGGGCCAGAGCGTACGGGCCGCCCCAGGACCAGCCGAGGGCGGTGAACCGGCCAATGCCCAGCTGCCCAGCCAGCTCGATGCCGTCCTGGGCCCAGGACCGCAGCGTGTAGCCGGGCAGCAGGTCCGAGCCGCCCAGCCCGGGCGGATCGATGGCCAGCAGCCGGACCCCAGCCCCGGCCGCCAGGCTGTCATCAGGATGCCGCGCCAGCCGGCAGTGCCCGTAACCAGCGACGTACAAAACGGGAACGCCGTGCGGGTCCCCTACATCCGCGACCATCATCCGCCGCCCATCAGGCAGCCGCAGCGCACGATCCATCACAACCTCCCCGGCCAGCACCATTCCCAGTCATGCACGACACCCCAGACGGTCACAGGGCCAAACGTCACACAAGCCCACACCGGCGCTGCGTGACGTTCCTCACCGCCCAGCCAGACATCTGCTCCCCCGCCCAAGGACCCGCGCCGCCATGCCACGGACCGACGCGCAGGGCTCCCCGGCACCGTGGACGCTTAGGGCACTGGCGAGCACCGGCAGCCGCCAGACAGGCAGAACAACCCCAATCTGTGCCATCTCTTATCTGCCGGTCCTGATCGCGCAACCGACCAGATCGGCGGATCCCGCGCGGCGTCCGCAGCCAGCCATCGTTGCGCAGCGCGAATGGCGGTCAAGAGTGTGAGCGTCCTGATCACCGAATCGGCATGCTTCCTGGCGTCGGAACTTGTCATCCGCACTCAGCGTAGGTCGGCCTTCCGCTCGCGTCGGCGGGCAAGGCATTCCCCTGATCTCCGGGCCGACCGGGCCCCCCGGGCGGGGTGTACTTTAAGCGCCGTCGGACGGCGGGTTGTGCGACGGTGTTATCAGGATCCGTCGGCGCGCCGCGCGGAGCCGCGAGCGTTGTGCGCCAGGGTCGCCGGGGACACGGCTGGCGCGGGGCGTACCGCCGCGCGCGTCGCGGAGCACATGGACGCCGTTGGCGGCCAGCACCTCCAGCGCGCTGACCTGGGCCGACCCGGACAGGGCGTGGGTGTCGCGCCCAGATAGAGCGGCTCGCGGATGTCCCGGGCGTCCCGGTACTCGCAGATCGCCTGGGTCGTGGCGGCGATGTGGTCCTCGTTGAACTTCGCGGTGAACGCCGACCCGCGATGGCCCGATGTGCCGAACGAGACCCGTTGCGCGGGATCGCCCGGGTCCGGGTGCACGGCGTAGTACGCGGTGACCAGTTTGGCGACGTCAACAAGATCGGATGCGGTGGCCGGCTCCCCCGCGGTCATAGCTTCAGCCTGTCAGCCCCTCACCCCCCGGGCCAGCCCGGGGGGTGAGGGGCCGGCCCACCAGCGATCGTGGGCCGGCACCTCGACCTGCTGGCGCTGGGGGATCAGCCCCGGGCCCGGTGGGCGATGGAGACGATGGTGTAAGCCCTGGTGATGGTCTGGGTGATCGAGCCGCCGATCGCGTCGGACGCCGCCACCTTGATGTCTGGGCTGGTCAATGCCTGGAGAGCGGGGTTCGGCCAGGTTGCCGTGTACTGCCCGCCGGTCCCGGTCACCTTTGCCCGCTGCCAGGACTTCCCGCTGTTGAAGGACACCCACACCGCCGCCGACGTGATCGCGGCGTGGGAGCCGATGCCGTCGTAGCTCAGGTGACCAACCTGCAGGTGCAGCACCTGCGTGGCCAGGTTGCTGGCGTTGGCCTCGTTGGTGGCGAGCTGGTAGCCCAGCGTCAGCACGGGCAGGATCCGGCACGGGGTAGCGGCCGCCTGGCCGGCGCAGATGTCCTCGGCGGGCAGCGCCGACTCGGTTCCCGGCGCATACCTGACGGTCAGCACGGTGTGGCTCTGGCTGGACTGGTAGACCCCGGCGTGGTGCGTCATGTTCACGTTCAGCACCGCGCGGTAGGTGGCCGTCCCGGGGGGGACTTGTACCACATCGCCGCTCGCGTTGCTGAGGCTGGCCAGCTCGGATCCGTCCCGGTAGAGGGTGAAGCGTGTGCGTGGCTGGAGCCTCTGGTCCTGCACCGGCAGCACGAAGTGGCTCGGGTCGCTATCGCCAAGCGAGCTGAAGTTCAGCGACAGGGTGCGGCCCGCTGTGCAGGCCTGGCATTGCCACGGCCCGGTGTGCTGGCCCAGCCCGGCGGCGAGCGGCCCGTGTGCCCAGTCCACCGAGTAGCTGTGACCGGCCAGGAACGTTTGCGGATCGCCGATCAAAAAGGCTTGGTCGGGCATGAACACCGACGACATCCACTGGTCGCCGCTGGATGTGTCCAGGTAGTCAGTCAGGTTCCCGGGCATATCCACGCCGTGCACTGGGAAGAAGGGCACCCGCTGTGCGGCGTTGCTGTACCCGCCGCACAGGAGCGCGGCGTCGCAGGGGTCGTCCGACCAGGTTCCCTGTCCGGGGAAGACAGCGTCAGCGTAGAAGTGCTCGTGGATGGTCGCGAGCTGGCTCTGCCGCACCACGAAGCGCTCGCCGCGGGGAATGTCGGGGAAAGCGAATGCCGTGTCATAGGCGTACCGGCCGCTGAAACTGGCACCGGACCAGCGCGACAGGTACCGCAACTGGCCGACCTGCGCCGTGGGCTGCGGGCTGATGTACACGGGCAGCATGTCCGGCGGCCCGATGATCAGCCCGGTGGCGGTCCCGCCGTTCACCTTGCTGCCCCGGAAGAACACGGTCTCCAGGGTGATCCCGGCCGCCCGGCGCGGCGTGGCGACCGAGACCGGCGAGGTCGCGCTGCTCTCCGGGATCGTCACCGTAGTGCCCGCCGCGCCAACCCGGAAGTCGTCCCGGAATACGCAGTGGAAGGCCACGGGATTGCCGTTCGCGCTGTAGTCCGTGAAGAAGGCGAACAGGCTGTAGTCGCCTGGTACGACGCTCGCCCGGCCGGTACCGGTCACCGACACCGGCGCCGGGTCCAGCGCGGCGTTGTCGGTGTTCATGAGCACGACCTGCACGTCGCTGGCAGGCATCCCGGCCAGGTCGGTCACCTTGAGACGCAGCGTGGCCTGCGCCTGGCCGGGCCGCGCCGCCCGCACTCCGGTAGCGGGCTGCCACCGGGCATGTGGCGCCGCCGCAGCCGGCACGGTGTAGCGGCGCCCGTCCGCCTGCTCAAACATGACCGCGCCGCTGCCCGCTCCCCGTGGCAGGTGGCGGCCAGCTGCCGAGGCGGCAAGGGCGGCCGGCCCGGAGACGGTCAAGGATTTCAGTCTTAACGGAGCCGCCGTGGCGGCCCTGGCACTCGAGGCTGCCAACGCGGGCGGGGCAATGGCCGCAAGCGCTAGGACGGCCGCCGTGGCCAGTGCGGCACCGGCACCCGGCAGCGACGCGGGGGGCCGCCACACGCAGGACCGGTGGCCCGGGCCGGGACGGGGCACGGCCGGACGGGACTGGCTATAGCGCATCAGGATCTCCTCACGGTGGTTGGTATGGCTCACCTGGGCCGGCGGTTGGTCCACTGGGCAGCCACCGAGTCGCTGCTCACCTCACCGCCGACGCCGACGACGGTGAGGGTTTCCTTGACCTGGGAGGTGGCCGGATCGACGACGAGGGTCGCGGACTTGCCCCCGCCGAGACCGAACCGCAGGCCCTGGCCTCCGTCAGTCGGGCCGAGACTGGTGACGCCGGGCAGCGCCGCCATGGCGCGGAAGGCCGCGGCGCGGACCTGCGGAGGGACCGGCAACCCGGCGACCAGGTTGGTCAGCGACAGGAATACCTGCTCGCGCTGGGGATCTGCTAGAGGTATCCCACGTTCGGCGGCGCTGTTAATGGCGACGATCTTCGCGGTCAGCGCCGCGGGGTTCGCTGGCAGCTTCTGGAGCTGGCCGAAGGTCAGCACGCCGGGCTTCAGCCGCCGCCGCAGCTGCAGCATGTGCCGCGCAGGTCGCGGGCTCACGTGGACGGGCGGCAGGTTCTCCAGTGACCAGAGGCTCTCTATGTCACCAGTGAGAGAGAAGCCTGGCGTGTTGGGGAACTCCATCACGCGGTTGTTTGACTTCTTCCCGGCCCAGACCCACTGCCGTGTGCCATTGGGGGGGGTCCAGGTCTCCTGGACCTGCCGGTAGCCCGGCTCGGTCAAGGTTTCTTTGACATACCAGTAGCGGCCGCGGGCGTCCTGGCTCACCGCCGCGACCGAGGCCGCGGCCAGCAGCACCTGGCGGACGGGCTGACCGCCGCCAGTTGGGCGCTCGCCAGAGGATGAATGCGCGGCCGGTGAACCGCCGGGCTCCGCCGGGTTTCCGGACGCCAGCACGATCGCCGCGACGACGGTCACGGCGAGGCCGCTGGCTAGCAGGCCGGCCCGGTACGGGCGGCCCAGGCTCTGGCCGAGCGTGCTGGCGCGGGCACGCCTGGGCGCTGGAGCGCTGGCGAGGATCCGGTGCAGCAGGCGGTCAGCCTCGGCCGCGTCCATCACGTCCTCGACCCGCTGCACGATCTGCGGGCGAGCCGCAGCGAGCCGGTCAAGTTCATTGCACGCGCGCATGTCAGCGCACCTCCCTCGGTACGGTGAGTGGCCTGGAATCTTCGGCAGGTGAAGGCGCCCCGCTCCCAGGTGAGCCGAGGCAAGGGCGTCCCTGTGGCTGCGATTCGCGGTGCCGCGGCCGGTCAGGCCGAGCAGGCCGGGGTGGCGGACCCGCCGGGTCGGCCGCCGCCAGGGCGACCGCCAGACGTCGGCGCGCCCGCTGCAGCCGCACGCCGAACGCGAACCGGGTCACCCCGAGCACGCCGGCCGCGGCCTTCGAGCTGAGCCCATCCCAGGCGATGAGCATGAGCACTTCACGGTCGTTCTGGCTGAGCCCGCCGAATGCCGTCAGCACCGCCGCACGCTCCGCTACATCCTCGCCGATCTCGCCCGCACCAGCCCCGTCCGCGCTCGTCACCTCGAGCCGCGCGCGCAGCGCCTCCCGCCGGGAATGGGAGCGCAACTGGCCCGCGATCACCTTCCTGGCGACGGCGAACAGCCAGGGCACCGGCTCATCAGGCACGTCAGACAGCCGCCGCCAGGCGATGAGGA
>DASYYE010000488.1:0-2353 GCA_035946955.1 Streptosporangiaceae bacterium
GCAATGCGCTGAGCAGCTGCTCCTCCACACCGTCGGGCAACTGCTCGTCGAGCGCACCGACCAGTCGCAGTGCAGGGGCAAACCCCAGCGGGACTGTCATCTCCTCCACGGCGTCCAGGATCCTGACACGCAGGCCGGGCCGTTTGGCAACGCTGCCCGGCTGGAGTGAGAAGATCGCTGAGCGGATCTCCCTGATCGTCTCGTCAAGGGCATCGACCGCGCTGCTGACCCTGTCCACCACCTCCGGCCGATGCATGAGCGGCACCGTGCCCTGCAATGACATCCCGGTCGCATACAGCCGCTGGATTACCAGGTCATGCAGGTCGCGGGCAATCCGGTCCCGGTCTTGCAGGACCGCGAGCCGCTCAGCGTCCTGGCGGTGGCCGGCCAGTTCCAGCGCGATCCCGGCCTGCGCCGCGAAGGTCATGACCATCTCGGTGACCTGCGTGGGCAATGGCATCGCCCCGGTCTCCCGGCCCACCGTCACGACACCGCGGACGTTACCCGGCGCCCCGAGCGGCAACACCACCGCGTGGCCGAGTGGCATATGCTCGCGCGCCACCGGGTTCACGCGGGTGTCGTGCGCGAAGTCCGACAGGGTCACCGCCTCCCCGGTCGCCAGCACCTTCCCCGACAGGGAGTCCGCTGTCGGGACGACCAGCCCGAGCGCGCTGGCCGCCTTCTCACCGGCCGCATGGGTGTAGACGAGCTGGTCGCGGTCGGCAGCGGGCACGGCAACCGCCACGAGGTCCGCGCCGGACAGTTCGAGCACCTGCCGTGTCACCAGGTCGAGCACCTCGTTTGGCGAGGAACCGGACAGGAGCTGCCGGGTCACATCAGCGATCGCGCGCAGCCAGCGCTGTTGCCTGCGGGCTTCCTCATACAGCCGGGCGTTCTCGATGGCGACCCCAGCGGCCGCCGCCAAGGCGGCGAGCACAGACTCGTCGTCCTCGTCGAACTCGCCACCGTCTCTCTTCTCGGTGAGGTACAGGTTCCCGTAGACCTCGTCCCTGATGCGGATCGGCACACCCAGGAATGTGCGCATCAACGGGTGCCCGGGGGGGAACCCATAGGACTTCGGGTGCGCGGACATGTCCGCTAGCCGCAGCGGCGTGGGGTCCGTGATCAGCTCTCCCAGCAACCCGAGCCCTTCGGGCCAGTGGTGGATCTTGGCTATCTCCGCCTCATCCAGGCCCACCGGGATGAATTCGGCCAGGCGGCCGTCCTCGCCGATCACCCCAAGTGCGCCGTACTGGGCCCCGGACAGCGACACGGCGGCCTCGACGACCTCCCGGAGCAGAACCTCCAGGTTCAGGCTGCCACCGACGGCCACAACGGCCTCCAGCAGCGCGTACACGCGGTCACGGGTGGAGACCACTGCTTTGAGCCTGGTCTGCAACTCGTCGAGGAGGTCATCAAGCTTCAGCTGGGGGAGAATCCGAGGCACCTCGGGTTCCATGTGCCCCTCTCGCGGGTGCGGCGACATAGTCAGATCTCACGGTACTCGTGCGCAGCCTCGCCTGCGATGCCGGGCATGCGTGCAGGTCGGTAGGTCCTGCGGCCAAGCAAGCACAGGACGGAGGTCACCCGGGCGCGTGACCCGCGGCCCTGCTCGCGGCCATCACTGCTGGCTGAACCTGGGAAGCGCAAGGGGCTCGCGATGCCGGGCCAACCGGAACGGCACGCACCCGAAGGAGGCACACAATGCGCCGGACCACGTTTGACGCACTGGCCAGCATCGGCGGGCTCATCCTCGCTGCCGTGCTGCTGGTCGGAGGTGGCCTGCTGCTGTGGGGGCACAACTTCGTGAACAACGAGGTGCACAACCAGCTCGCCGCCCAGAAGATCGTCTTCCCATCAGCGAATAGCCCAGCCATCAAGGCACCGGAGTTCGCTGCCATGCACCAGTACGCGGGACAGCTCATGACCAACGGCGCCCAGGCCGAGGTCTACGCCGACCACTTCATCGCCAACCACCTCAAGGAGACCGGCGGTGGCCTGACGTACTCGCAGCTGAGCGCGAAGGCCATGGCCAACCCGAAGAACGCCACGCTGCAGGCCGAGGTCGCCACCGTGTTCAAGGGCACCACGCTGCGCAGCATGCTGCTCAACGCCTACGCCTTCTGGCAGATGGGCCAGATCATGCTCATCGCCTCGATCGTCGCCTTCGTCGGCGCGGGGCTCTTGCTCCTCCTGTCTGGGTTTGGCTTCTGGCACCTGAGCCGCACCGCACCTGAGGCAGAGGTGTTCAGCAGGACCGTCAAGGACGCCCGGCCGGTGACAGCCCACTGAGCGCGCCTGGCCGCAAGGCCGCGGCGCAGCCGCTAGAGACCCGGGGGGTTCGGGACCAAGG
>DASYYE010000489.1:0-5008 GCA_035946955.1 Streptosporangiaceae bacterium
CTACTACACCATGCCCGCCTGGTACGTCGAGGGCGTGCCGACCTGGGCCATGAACACGCTGGGCAACGGCAGCGACAAGGAGAGCTCGTTCTGGCTGCAGTACCTGGACACGCCCGGCACGTCTGTGTTCGCCCGGTCCTACGCGGCCCTTGGTTTCTTCGTCCACCTTGCCGAGACCGGCACGGACGTGTGGCAGAAGGTCCTCCCGATGGGAGAGGCGATCATCAAAGGCGGAAACGCCGCTGGCTGGGCCGCCGCTGCCCCTGGGAACGCGTTCCTCGACTCCTGGGGCCCCGGGTACGCGGAGGGCCGCTACCCGGGCGCCGCCTGGCAGACCGGGGCCCCGAACCTGCCGCACTACGAAGGGCCGATCCCGCAGATGTCGCTGGGTGACGGCCACACCATCACCGTGCGTTCCCCCGCGGTCGCCGTGGCTATCGCCCACGTGGACATCAACGCCCAGGTGGTGCAGTTCGGCGGCACGGGCAACGGAAGGTTCAGCCTGGACAACGGCACCGACACCACCCTGGCGGACGCCGCCGGCACCGTGTACACCACAACGGCCGGCCAGGCCCGGTGCCCAGCAGGCTCAGCGGACGCGGGTGCCTCGCTGACCCCGATCAACTCTGGCATGCACTACATCGGCCTCACCGGCGGGCTCAGTGCCGCGGCTGTGACCGTCCAGGGCCTCAGCCTCAAGTCCTACTGCGGCACCAGGCGCACTTCCTGCCTGGTGGGGAACTGGGTCAGCACCCACGAAGAGGCCACGGCGCCCGGTGTGTTCTCGGAAGGCGGTGGCGCCGGGGTCAGGATGCGCATCGGCCCCCATGGGGCGTTCGATGTGGAGTTCGGTGGCATGGCGCCAATCGACTTCACTTCCGACCTCGGTTCCACGGGACCGGTAGCGGGAGCGTTCACCTTCAGTGGCCGGGTCACAGGAAGGGCGAAGCTGCCACCCGGCGGCCCGGACGTCATCCAGTGGGCACCGGTGCCCAGCTCACTCAACTACAGCAGCCTGGCCGCCACGGTCCACCTGACGAGCCCGATCGACACCACCGTGGGCCCGATGAACATCGCCAGCCTGGCAAGTTCGATGGGCGCTGGCTCCGGAGCCATCAGCTCCCACCCGTTCTCCAGTGGCACCTTCACCTGCACCGACAACGGCAACACGCTGATCAGCACGACGCCGAGCGGTATGAAGGCCACCGGCTCGTGGACGTTCAGGCGGAGGTAGCCGTCTAGGTCGCCGAATGCACGCTCGGTCACCGAACGCGCGCCCCAGGGCCAGGCAGGCACCTGGGGCGTGCGTTCAGCACCCCATCGAGTCCTGAGTCAGGCGGTTCCGTCCCACCACTTGAGCACCCTGAGCGCGCGGAGGGTGTTCCAGCGGCTCGGCGTGCCCACGCCCCCCTCGAGATCGAAGAAGACACGGCCAGGATGGGTGTGGTCCAGCAGCCACCGGCCGTCGGCCTGCCGCTTGGACCGCACGGCCGCCACCGCCTCTGCCATCCGCGGATCCGGGTCCGCGCCCGACCGCCGGAAGTAGTCGAGGGCACGCAGCACGTCGTAGTGCCAGTAATAGGGAAACGCGAACTCCAGGTACTCCGGCTGGACCACGGCCCCTGTGCTCTTGCGGCGGAACAGGCTGCGTTCGAGCAGGTACTCCTCACCGCTGCGGCGGGCGGTGCTCACCTGCGCGGACCCGTCGGCCGTGCGCTCGAACTCCAGCAGGCCGTCGAGCACGTTGATCGTCGTGTCGAAAGAGGACCGCAGCGACCCGTTCTCGGCCTCGCAGTTCCAGCCACCGTCGGCGAGCCGCTCGACGAGGATCCGCTCGACGACCGGCTCAACCTCTACCCCGAAGTATGCCCCGGTGTCGATCACCCTGCCGTTGATGCAGGGTTCGACCTCCCCGTCGAAGTACCGTTGCCCGGCGTGCTCCCAGCGCCCGTTCTCCGTGACGAGCGCGATCGCCTGCTGGGCGGACTTCGACGCTGGGTCAAGCCCGAGGATCTGCAGAGTCTGCAGCGTGTGCATTGTGGCCGTCCAGGGCTGGCCCGGTTCATCACCGGTGTAGGACGCCGGGAAGCAGGCGCCGCCAGCCCACAGTCCGTCCGGATCCTCGAACGCGAGCAGTCGCGCGCCCCAGCCATCGCGCTCCACCCGTGCTCGCTCTGCCGCCACTTCATCGGCGGGTGCGTTCGTGAGGTCCCGCATCACCTGCCAGCGGATAGCGGGGTCGCCTTCAAGTAGCCAGTCGGTCACGTCCATGACTGCAGGCTATCGGGTCGCGGGTGGCCGATCCAGCGAAAACATCGAATTCAATTTCGACCTAACTCCTGGCTACCTCAGACCGTCCAGTCCAGTTGCGGGTGTCAGCCGCAGGTTCTCCAGGTTCGTTCCGATGCGGAGGCTTTCGGCTATGAGGGTGCCCTCGACCATGACAGTCTCCTTCTATCGCTAGGCGCTGATGCGCCTGCGGGCCACTTCTTTGTCCTCCTCGGGCAGTGCGTCGGCGGCCAGGAGCCGCGACAGCAGTTCCGGTTCATCTGTCATCGCGCGGAAGGTGAGCGCTACGGTCACGTCGTGGTCGGGCCGGTGAGTGATCTCGACCGGGTCGCCTGCGCGGATGTCGCCTGGCTCGATCACCCGCAGGTACGCGCCCGGCAACGCGGCCTGCGTGAACCGCTTGATCCAGCCGTCACGCTCCAGCCAGCCCTGGAATGTCGCGCACGGGATCCTCGGGCATGACACCTCCAGGACGACACCGGCCCCGATGCGCCAGCGCTCGCCGATCAGAGCGCCGTTGACGTCCACGCCGGCGGTCGTGAGGTTCTCCCCGAAGATGCCGTTCGCAAGTGGCCTGCCCAGTTCGGCTTCCCAGCGGTCGAGGTCCTCGCGGGCATAGGCGTAGACGGCCTGGTCGGCCCCGCCGTGGTGTTTCACGTCGTAGACCCGGTCGCCTACGAGACCGACCATGCCGGTGCCTTTGGGGCCAGGGGCGATGACGGCGACCGGGCCGTCGGCGGGCCGCTTGTCGATGCCTGTCGCGTGCAGGCCCTTCCAGGGGTTGGGACGGGGCCGGCCGACGTTGACCGAGAGCAGCTTCATGCCATGACGGTACGGTCCGCCGCATCCGCGGGGCGAGACGTTTTCCCGCCGCTACCGCCCCGGCGCAACCATTCGCTTCGGCGGTGGGTTCGGCTCCCCTGCTGCCGGGCGAGATTGTCAGTGCCTGTCCCTAGGCTCTGGGCATGGCGGATAACAGGCTGTCTGCACGCGGCCGTGAGCTGTTCCTGGCTGAGCCGCACATCGCGGCTTTGTCGGTCTCGGCCGGGCAGGGCCGCGGGCCGCTGACGGTGCCGATCTGGTACCAGTACGAACCCGGCGGACAGGCGTGGGTCCTGACCGAGGCCGGATCGCGCAAAAGCCCAGCTGATCGACGCAGCCGGGCGTTTCACACTGATGGTTCAGCGGGTCGCGCCGACTAACCGGTACGTGTCTGTGGAGGGGCCGGTCACGCGCACGGTTCCAGGGACCGATGAGCTGTTGCGGGAGATCACCGAGCGCTATCTGGCGCCGGAGAAGGTTCCGGCCTACCTCGAATTCGCCAAGGCGGACTTCGGTGAGCAGGTCGCAATCTACCTGCGTCCGGAGCATTGGCTGTCGGCGGATCTGGGGCCAGGCTGAACTTAGCTCTTTGACCGGAGCAAGCTAGGCAGCACCGCCTGGTCAATGGACAGGCATTTCTTCAAGCCAAAGCCTTGAAGGCCACTCATGGTTATGCCGGGCCGCTGCGCGGGCCTATCGCCATCAGCGGGTTCCTGGTTATACTGACCGCGCCCGTGCAACCGACATTCGACCATTAGCAGGAAATCCCATGCTGCTGGCGTGCGCGCCAGTGGCCTGCTGGGTTATCTCGTCGAGGAGGGATTCGGTGCCCGCACGCAAGATCGCAAACCGAGATGCATTGGACCAAGAGGACACCCGCCCGAGCAGGGCACGCCGTGCGCTGCTGACAGGCAGTGCGCTCAGTCTGGCCGCGGTGGCCGGGAGCACCTTGGTCGGAACCCAGCCCGCCAGTGCCGCCCAGACGCAGCCCGTGACCGCGCTCCTGCCGAGCGGTGACACATCCGGCAAGACAGACTCGGCGAACATCAGCAACGCATTCGCCGCCCTGCCGGTTGTCACCGACACGGACACCGGCCTGCCGTACTCAGTGGGATCTGTCCTGCTCGGCCCCGGCAACTTCTACGTGAACGCACAGATCACCAAGCCGCCGAAGGCCGACCTGATCGGGTCCGGCCCCGGCACCGTGATCTTCGTGGTGGGCAGTATCACCGGCATCTACTCACACCACGGCGCCACTTCCGGCCCGAAGCAGCATGCCACCAAGTCCGGCACGATCGCCAACCTGGTCGTTGACGGCACGAAAGCCTTGGCCAACTCGATCGGCATCGACGTCGGCGACGGGTGGGGGCATCGGATCGACCACGTGTGGGTCAACAACTTCACCGGGACCAGCGCGATCGGCCTGTCCGTGTGCAACCGGCAGTTCTGGACCGAGAAACTGGTGGCCCGGCACGTGACCCTGGTCAATAACACCACCGCCGTGCAGCACTGGCTGTCCGGCGGCGCGTTCAGCCAGGAATACCAGGACGTCGAATATTACATATGGGTCGAGCCGGACCAGAACGGGATCATCGTCGAGGGTGTCGGATGGAACGGGTCCATGCGGGTCCGTGGGAACATCATGAAGGGCGCTGGCGGGAACGCGGTCATCACCCTGAAAGCCGGCTCCGGGAACAACGCAGCCATGCACGGGTTCTTCGACATCAGCACCGAGGTGAACGGGACCGGTGCCCTTAACCCGGCCAGCATCAGTTTCGGGGACGCCAGTCAGGGACCATTCGCCGGCACCGGCTTCCTCCGCTTCACTGGCGGCCAGACCAACGCCGCCCCGGGCCAGTTCCAGTTCCGTGGCATGGTGATCGAGGGCAACAGCACC
>DASYYE010000490.1:0-4700 GCA_035946955.1 Streptosporangiaceae bacterium
CGCCCCCCTACAACCCCCCCACCCGGCACCCCACCCGGCCCACCCGGAGCGCCGGCTACGCCGGCGAAAAGACCCGATGGTCACCATCATTAGCTTGGCTGGCGAGGAACGATGACCAAACGACAGGTCGGGCAATAAGCATAAGCATAAGCATAGGACAAGAGATATGGGCCAACCCGCAGACAGAGAAGCACGAACACCTGACTGTAAGGATGCTGGATGGCGGAGGCCCGGCCTCAGTGGCTGTTGGCCGACCGATGCTTGTTCAGTACATACAGCAATACGGCAAGGGTGGTGCCGCTCGTTATGTGGCCCTTCTCGATCAGGGTGCTCACGTCGGCGAGGGGTACCCACTCGATCCGCTCCGACTCGAAGCCGTCGGCCGGTATGCCTATCTGTGTCACTTCGTCGGCGATGTAGATGTGGTGTTCGGAGTTGGTAAGCCCGGGTGTGGGCTGGACATTGATGAGGTGCCGGAGCTGGCTGGGCCGCCAGCCGGTCTCTTCCTCGAACTCACGCGCTGCGGCTTCAATGGGCGGCTCGCCTTCCTCGATTTTGCCGATCGGGATTTCCCATCCCCAGGTGTCGGTGATGAAACGATGCCGCCAGATCAGCAGCACCCGGTCACGGGCATCGACCGCTGCCACCCCCGCGCCTGGCGGGGTGACGATCTTCCGGTGGGAAAGATGGCGTCCGTCTGGAAGCTCTACGTCGGCCAGCCGTATGTCCAGCCACTCATCGCTATACAAGGGGCGTTCAGAAACAACTCTCCATCGCACTGCTCGCTCTCACTTCCGTCGTGGCAGCCACATCAGCCACCGAGTTCGCGGGAGATGGGCCGAAGCCACGCCTCAGATTGGTGTGGCGAGCTGGTCCTCTGCCCGTTCCACCAGCTCACGCGCCGCAACACCAGCGCCGCCCTCCGTGCGGATTGCACGGCACACCGCCTGAACCCGCTCGCGCAGTCTCCGCGACTCCATGCCCTGTGCCTGGTCCAGCATCTGATGCGCGATCCCAGCAGCCTGATCCGCCTCGCCCCGTGCGGCGAGGACAATCGCCAGCGTAGCGAACCTGTGGACCCGGCTGCGAAGATGACTGGATTCCGCAGTAGCCAGCGCCTCCTCCGCGTACGCCTGCGCGGGCACCAAGTCTCCGAGCTGGCGAAGCGCTTCCGCGTGCTGGAGCTCGACCAGCCCGCGCTGGACATAACCCGTCTCCGGTGGCTCCTCACTGGGACGGATGCACCCAGCCATCCGTTCAGCGCGGCGCATCTGCTCATGGCAGCGCACCCGGTCACCCATCCGCGCATACGCCTTCGCCTGCAACGTGCACAGATCGCTCACCAGCGCCGGGCTCAAGCAACTGCCCGCCCCGCGCATCGCGGTTTCGGCGTACTGCACCACCTGCCGGTAGCGGCCCAGGCTCATCGACTGGTTGGCGAGCAACGCCACAATATAGCCACCAAACCCACGGTCTCCCGACGCTTTCGCCAGCCGCAGCCCGTCAAAGAAGTACCGCTGAGCAGCGGCCTGGCGGTCGGCGTCGTACAAGCAGATCCCCGCCACAGCGGCGAGTCCCCCCGTTGCACGCATGAGCCGACGGCCTACCACATCGTCAAAACTCTCTCGCAGAAGGGGCGCCACTTGCGAATCAAGAAACCCAGCAACGCGAGGCCAAACCGGCACCCCGCCTACGCGCCGGTACATCTGCTCATACCGCCCGCGCGCCTGCTGCACCATCACCACATCGGCAGCGGCAACCATCCTGCGGCCCCGCCGACTCGACACATCTGAGTCATCGGGCGGGTTCTCCCATTCAAAGACCGGCGAAACCGACGCCGGACCACTTTGCACCGGCCGTTCCTCGGACGGCCAGCCGCGCCGAGCCTCGCTCCGCCACATCGCAGCAGCGCGGTCCACTGCCTCAAATAGCGGGACATCACCATTCCCCGCTCCGCGACCACGGTCGAGCCCAGCCTCGGAAAACGAAACGGCCCGGCCCACCCCCGCGCTGAGAACCTCACAGATAATCTCTGGCACGCATCCACGCGGAACGGCATGATCCCGGACCCACCGGGCAACTGAGGCATGGTCATAACGCAGGTCCAGCCCACGCTGCCGCCCCCGCTGGTTAACCCGGTCTGCGAATCCGGCATGGGAAAAACCGGCGGCCTCGACTAAAGCGTCAAGAAGCACATTCGGCTCACTCACCCATGCCTCCTCCAGAACCTCACACCGTAAGCGTACGCACCTGCCACGCGCTGCGGTACGGCCCCGCCACATCACACCCCGTGTGAATAGGCCACCACGACACGTCCCTTCCACACTCTGCCCACAACCGCATATCCGAGGTCCACTTGTCGTGCCCCAAGTCAACCCACCGGCCAGGAGACGCAGCGATGCACCCCGACCCGGGCGATACCGCCCACAACACGCCCAGCCACCTTGAGGCACAGTTTCCCGGCTGGCACGTGTGGTGCACCACGGACGCCGGTACCTGGTGGGCATCCCGGCGCGGCCCGCTCTGGAACCAGGAACCACGCACCCTTCCCATAGAGCATGGCTCCGGCGCGGGTCCTGCCCCCACCCTCCGAGAGCCCGGGTGCAGGTGATGACTCACAGCACGGATGGCACGAGAGGCACGCTGACCCTGGACCCCGCCGACCTGGCGTGTGACTGGCCGATGCGGTCTCACCTGGTGCTCGGCTCCCTGCCTACCGCCCCCTCCTGCGCCCGCCTGCACACCCGCCTCGTCCTCGCAGAGTGGGGCATGTCACGGCTGACCAAGGACTCCGAGCTATGCGTGAGCGAGCTGGTTACCAACGCAATCGCCAGTGTGGGACGTGGCCAGCCAGTCACCCTCTCAGTCGCCTCCGATCATCTTCGGGTGCTGGTGATGGTGTGGGACAACGCGCCAGGAGAGCCAGTGCTGTCGGAGCGCGGAGAGTACGCGGAGGACGGGCGCGGTTTAGTGCTGGTCGACGCGCTGGCCGAGTCATGGGGCGTCTGCCCCGCAGGGGACGGCAAGGCGGTTTGGGCGCTCTTGGCCGGTCACAGGGGCAGCCAGTGACCAACCTGCACAACAACAACAGTTCTCATTTACTCCCAACAGAAAGGTGGTCATCAATGGGATGGGTGCGCCGGATCAGGGACTGGGGTGCATTACTCGCGGCTGCATGCCTGCTGGGTGTGCCCGCCGTGGGCGTGCTGCTCTGCACCTCGGCGGTTCCCGCTACTGCGGCCTCTGGTGCCAGGCCAGCGGCTTCGTGCGTGACCACGCACCAAAACGTCGAAGGCGACGACAACGGCCCAGGGCAGGCGGCGTATGGCAACCAGGCGATGATCGCCACCAACAGCCAGGGCACCTTGAACGGCATCCGGGCGCAGGTGTCGCGGAGTCTGTTCATCTGGTTCAGCCCTGGCAATGACGTCGAAGTCGGCTGGGCCACAGGCGGGGCACCCATGAACCAGCCGACCCTCTATGCCGAATGGGTCAACAACGGACAGGACAGCCTCCAGCAGTGGGCCGGGACGATCGGCGCAGGTGCCAACTGGCACTTCGAGATCGAGAACGCCCATGGGATCGGGATCTTCCGGTTCTACTTCGACGGCGAGACCAAACCCTTCAACTACAGCCCAACCATGCGGTTCAACCAGGGATGGGCACTGACCAACTCCGAGCGCCGCAACACCTGCGACACCCTGTGGACCCACATCTACAGTCTCCAGGACCAGACGTCGCTCACCCACTGGCAGCCATGGGCGCAACCCGTGTGCTTCACCGACGACGCACCAGGCTGGAACATCGCAGGGGTCAGCAACAGCGAGCTGTACGTCCAGAACAGCGGCGGCCACGTCTGCTGAGAGGAGGCAACGATGAGACCGAAACCACTACTGACAGCGGCTGCTGCAACCATCCTGGTGGCTGTCACGGCATGCTCAAACTCTGGCGCTGACTCACAGACAGGCAGTGGCGCGGCTCCGGACTACGCACACCCGTTCCTGCATGAGAAGCAGACGACCGTTGCCGGTGCACAGGCAGCAGCCGGGTTCCCCGTCCACCTGCCAAACGCCCCCCTGGCCGACGCCAAGACCCTGGCCACGGTGTGGGTCAGCCCACCACTGCACCAGGTCGCCCTGGTCTTCGACCACGGGAAAGTCACGATCATGATGTGGCCCGCGACCTACCACGACCCGATGGCCTTCTTCCGCAAGTCCATAGCCGGGATGAGCGGGAAGAACACGATCACCCAGGTCAACGGCCACCCGATGCTGGTCACCTTCCCGCACACCGACCCCACCAGGGCAAACCCCGCCTGGGCCGAACTCGACCTGCACGGCGTTGACACCAACATCGTCAGCCGCACCTACGGGACCACCGCCCTGCTGGCCATCGCCCGGAGCATGACCTAGCCACCCAGGCCAGGCCCGCTCCTTCCGCCAGCGGGCAACCGGAGGAGGTGACGCCAGCGAAGTGAGGTTAGTGAATCCCTGAAACCGAGACCAGCACCCCCGCCCACCCTAGGCTGCCAGGCCCACGGGCGGGGGTGTGCCTGGCTTACCCTGACGGTACGGGCTGACCTGGCCCCGCCGCTAGGCAGGTGAGGGCCAGTGCGCCAGGTCACCGTCACCGGGCCGGGCGCCGTGGACGGTTCTTTACCTGCGGCACGGCGCGGCGGAACCCTGCGGCGTCGGCCGGCG
>DASYYE010000491.1:0-32022 GCA_035946955.1 Streptosporangiaceae bacterium
CTGCGACGAGACCACCACCGAGGACGACGTGCGCCAGGTGGCAGCCGCCCTGCTGGACGTGCCCGCAGACCAGGTCACGCCCGCCAGCCCTGCCAGTGTGCTCCCGGCCGGCCTGCACCGCACGTCCGCTTACCTCACCCACCCGGTGTTCCACTCCCACCGCAGCGAGACGTCGCTCCTGCGCTACCTGCGCCGCCTCGCCGACTTCGACATCGCGCTGGACCGCTCGATGATCCCGCTGGGCTCGTGCACGATGAAGCTGAACGCGGCGGCCGAAATGGAGCCCGTCACCTGGCCGGAGTTCGCGAACCTGCACCCGTTCACCCCGGCCGACCAGGTCGGCGGGTACGCGGAGCTCACCGCCGACCTCGAGCGCTGGCTCGCGGAGCTCACCGGCTACGACGCGGTGTCGCTGCAGCCGAACGCGGGCTCACAGGGCGAACTCGCAGGGCTGCTGGCCATCCGCCACTACCACGCCGCCCAGGGTGAGCCCGGCCGTGACGTGTGCCTGATCCCGGAGTCCGCGCACGGCACCAACGCCGCCAGCGCGGTGCTCGCCGGGCTGCGGGTGGCGGTCGTGAAGTGCGGCGAGGACGGCGCGGTGGACCTCGCCGACCTGCGCGCCAAGCTCGCCGCCCACCAAGACTCGATCGCGGCGGTCATGGCGACCTACCCCTCCACCAACGGGGTGTTCGAGGAGACCATCGGCGAGGTGTGCGCGGCGGTCCACGAGGCCGGCGGCCAGGTCTACGTGGACGGGGCCAACCTCAACGCGCTGGTCGGGCTGGCCAGGCCCGGGCGGTTCGGCGCTGACGTGTCCCACCTCAACCTGCACAAGACGTTCTGCATCCCGCACGGCGGCGGCGGCCCGGGGGTGGGCCCGGTCGCCGTCCGCGCCCACCTGGCGCCCTACCTCCCGGGCAGCCCAGCGCCCGAGCGCACCCAGACGGCAACCGGCCCGGTCTCGGCAGCCCCCTACGGCTCCGCCGGCATCCTGCCGATCTCCTGGGCCTACATCGCGATGATGGGCGCCGACGGCCTGCGCCGCGCCACCCAGGTGGCCATCCTGTCCGCCAACTACGTGGCCAAGCGGCTCTCGCCGCACTTCCCGGTCCTCTACACCGGCCGCAACGGCCTGGTCGCGCACGAGTGCATCATCGACCTGCGGCCGCTGACCAAGCAGACCGGCGTGACCGTGGAAGACGTGGCCAAACGCCTCATCGACTACGGGTTCCACGCGCCCACCATGTCGTTCCCGGTGGCCGGCACCCTCATGGTCGAACCGACCGAGAGCGAGGATCTGGCCGAGCTCGACCGGTTCTGCGAGGCGATGACATCGATCAGGGCCGAGGTCGACCGGGTCGCCGTGGGGGAGTACGACCGCAGCGACAACCCCCTGTCCAATGCGCCGCACACCGCGGCCATGCTGCTCGCCACCGACTGGAAGCACCCCTACACCCGTGAGGAGGCCGCCTACCCGATGCGCGGTGACCGGCGCGGCAAGTACTGGCCCCCGGTCCGCCGCATCGACGCGGCCTACGGCGACCGCAACCTGGTCTGCGCCTGCCCCCCGCCCAGCGCCGTCGAGGACTGACGCCGGGCGGCGGGCTCAGCGGCGCGGCAGGGATCCGCTGTCCCTGGCGCGGCAGGGACCCGCTGTCCCTGCTGGCGAATAGAGTTTCTGCGTGGCGGATCCGCATGGCTACCGGCCCGCGCCAGGGTCGATCCCGGAGTCCCCAGGCGTCTACCGTTTCCGTGACTCCCAGGGACGAGTCATCTACGTGGGCAAAGCCAAGAACCTGCGTGCCCGGCTGAGCTCCTACTTCGCGGACTTCGCCGGGCTGGCCCCCCGCACCCAGGCGATGGTGGCCTCCGCGGCCGGGGTGGACTGGACCGTCGTGGGCACCGAGGTGGAGGCGCTCCAGCTCGAGTACTCCTGGATCAAGGAGTTCAGTCCCCGGTTCAATGTCCGCTACCGCGACGACAAGAGCTACCCCTACCTCGCGGTCACCCTCGACGAGGAGTTCCCAAGGGTCATGGTGATGCGTGGCGCCAAGCGCCGCGGCACCCGCTACTTCGGGCCCTACGCCCACGCCTGGGCCATCCGCGACACCGTGGACACGCTGCTGCGGGTGTTCCCGGTGCGCACCTGCTCGGCCGGGGTGTTCAAACAGTCGAACCAGATGGGCCGCCCATGCCTGCTCGGCCATATCGGCAAGTGCGCAGCCCCGTGTGTGGGACGCATCAGCCCGGAGGAGCACCGCCACCTCGCCGAGGAGTTCTGCGACTTCATGGCGGGCCAGACCGCGCGGTTCACCAGGCGGCTGGAAACCGAGATGCGCGCCGCCGCGGCCGAGGAGGAGTTCGAGCGCGCCGCCCGGCTGCGCGACGACCTGCAGGCACTGGGCCGCGCACTGGAGAAGCAGGCGGTCGTGCTCGGCGACGGCACCGACTGCGACGTCATCGCACTGGCCGATGACCAGCTAGAGGCCGCGGTGTGCGTGTTCTACGTCAGGGGCGGCCGGGTCCGCGGCCAGCGCGGCTGGGTGGTGGACAAGGTCGAGGACATCACCCCGGGGGAACTGGTCGAGCAGTTCCTCGGCCAGGTCTATGGGGACGACGCCGTGGCCAGGCAGGAGCGTCCCACCGCGCTGTCGGACGCCAAACGGTTCTGGGCGGCGGCAGGCCCGCCCACCGAGTCCGACGAGCACCGGGACGCGCGCACGACCCTGTGGGCGAGCGCCGAGAGCGGTGCGATCCCGCGCGAGGTGCTCGTGCCCGTGGAGCCGCCGGGGGCCGCGGCGGTGCAGGAGTGGCTGTCGGTGCGCCGCGGCGGGCCCGTCACGCTGCGCGTCCCGCGCCGGGGCGACAAGAAGGCTCTGCTGGAGACCGTGGCGCGCAACGCCGGCGAGTCGCTGACGCAGCACAAGATGCGCCGGGCCAGCGACCTCACCACCCGCAGCCGCGCGCTCAACGAGATCGCCGAGGCGCTCGGGATGTCCCAGGCGCCGCTGCGGATCGAGTGCTACGACATCTCCAACCTCCAGGGCACCAACTCGGTCGCGTCCATGGTGGTGTTCGAAGACGGCCTCGCACGCAAGAGCGAGTACCGGCGGTTCGCCATCAAAGGAACCCAGGGAGAGGGGGACGCCGGGGCCATCCACGAGGTCGTCAGCCGCAGGTTCCGTCGCTATCTGGACG
The DNA here is from genome assembly GCA_035946955.1 of Streptosporangiaceae bacterium. Lineage (GTDB taxonomy): Bacteria > Actinomycetota > Actinomycetes > Streptosporangiales > Streptosporangiaceae > DASYYE01. The sequence goes on from DASYYE010000491.1 coordinate 3,202, forward strand.
AGCGCGAGGCCACTGGCGAACTCGACCTCCTCGGAGACCCAGGTGAAGTAGAGGACACCGCCAGCCAGGCGGACCCGTCCACCACCGGGGCCAAGCGCAAGTTCGCCTACCCGCCCAACCTGGTCGTGGTCGACGGCGGCCCGGCCCAGGCCGACGCGGCCGCGCGGGCACTCACCGAGCTGGGCATCGACGACATCGCCGTGTGCGGCCTGGCCAAACGGCTCGAGGAGGTATGGCTGCCCGGTGAGGAGTCACCGGTCATCCTGCCGCGCAGCAGCGAGGGCCTGTACCTCCTGCAGCGGGTCCGGGACGAAGCACACCGTTTCGCCATCACCTACCACCGCGCCAAGCGCTCGAAAGCCATGGCGGTCAGTGAGCTTGACGCGGTCCCGGGACTAGGACCGCGCCGGCGGGCTACGCTGCTACGGCACTTCGGCTCGGTCCGCCGCCTGGCCACCGCGACCGAGGCGGAGGTGGCGGAGCTGCCCGGGATCGGGCCCCGGCTGGCGACCGCGGTCCTGGCGGCACTGCGGCCCGGGGACGGGGAGAGTTCGGGGGAGTCGCATGGTGACGACACAGCATGAGCACACGTCTGGGGTGCCTGTGGCCGACGTGGTGATCATCACGGGGATGTCGGGGGCTGGCCGGAGCACGGTCGCCAAGGCACTGGAGGACCTCGACTGGTTCGTGATCGACAACCTGCCGCCCAGCCTGCTGCCCACCATGGTCAGCCTCACGCGCCTTGCCGAGGGCGCGCTGCCGAGGATCGCCGCGGTGATGGACGTGCGGAGCCGGGCGTTCTCCACCGACCTGCTCCCCACGATCCGTGAGCTCGCGGACCGGGGGCTGCGGCCGCGTGTGGTGTTCCTGGAAGCCGCCGACGACGCCCTGGTCCGGCGGTTCGACAGCGTGCGCCGCCCGCACCCGCTGCAGGAGCAAGGCCGGGTCCTCGACGGTATCGCGGCCGAACGCGAGCTGCTGCGCGGTGTCCGCGGCGAGGCCGACCTGGTGGTGGACACCTCTGCGCTCAACGTGCACGAGTTGCGCGCCCGCATCCGGGAGCACTTCGGAACCCCGCACGTGGCCACCCCACGGGTGCGGGTGATGTCGTTCGGTTACAAGTACGGGCTCCCGGTCGACGCGGACGTGGTGGCGGACTGCCGTTTCCTTCCGAATCCGCGTTGGGTCGATGCGCTGGCCCCACTGACCGGGCAAGATGAACGGATCAGAAAATACGTGCTCGACCAGCCCGCAGCCGCTGGGTTCCTCGACGGCTACGTGGCCGCCCTGCGTGTCACGTTCGACGGGTACCGGACGGAAGGCAAGCAGGATGTGACGCTTGCGGTGGGCTGCACCGGGGGTAAGCACCGTAGCGTGGTCATGGCGGAGGAGATCGCCAGCCGGCTGCACGACACGGACCTGCCCATCCAGGTAGTGCACCGTGACCTGGGGCGCGAATGACACAACGTCCAGCCGGCCGTGGCCTCTCCGCGGGGCGCCCCCCTAACCCGAAGGTGGCGGCGCTGGGCGGGGGACACGGCCTGTATGCCTCGCTGTCCGCGTTGCGCCGGGTCACCCGTCAGCTCACCGCGATCGTCACGGTCGCCGACGACGGCGGGTCGAGCGGCAGGCTCCGCCAGGACTTCGGCGTGCTGCCCCCTGGTGACCTGCGGATGGCGCTCGCGGCCCTGTGTGGCGACGACGCCTGGGGGACCACGTGGAGCAGGGTGGTGCAGCACCGGTTCGCTGGCAGCGGCGACCTGGCGGGGCACGCTGTCGGCAATGTCCTTATCGTCGCCCTGTGGGACCTGCTCGGCGACACGGTCAGTGGCCTGGACTGGGTGGGCAGGTTGCTGGGGGCACACGGCCGGGTCCTCCCCATGGCGTCGGTGCCGCTGGACCTGGTCGCCGAGGTGGCCGGGGCCGACCCGGCGCGGCCGGACGAGGTGAGCATCGTCTCGGGGCAGGCGGCCTGCGCGTCAACCACCGGGCGTGTCCGGTCGGTGTCGCTGGTCCCGGCGGACCCGCCGACCTGCCCGGAGGCGGTGGCCGCGATCCGGTCGGCGGACTGGGTGGTGCTTGGGCCGGGCTCATGGTTCACCAGCGTCCTGCCCCACCTGCTGGTGCCCGCGCTGGCCGACGCGCTCATCAATACGGGGGCACGGCGCCTTGTGGCGCTCAACCTAGTGCCGCAACTGGGGGAGACCGAGGGGTTCTCCCCACACACTCACCTGGAAGTGCTGGCCGACCACGCGCCCGACCTGAGGGTGGATGTGGTGCTCGCCGACCGTGAGGCGGCCAGCACATCACTGGCGCAACTGGAGAAAGCCGCCAGCCTGCTCGGTGCCAGGCTCGTACTGAAGGATCTGGCGATGCGGGACGGCTCGCCACGCCATGACCCACAGCGGCTGGCAGGGGCATTTGCAGAGATCTTCGAGGGGGAATGACCTGATGGCCATGACCAGCCTGGTCAAGGACGAACTCAGCCGGATCGTCGTACGAAAGCCATGCTGCCGCAAGGCTGAGGTGTCCACGCTGCTGCGTTTCGCGGGCGGCCTGCACCTGGCGGACGGCAAGATCGTGATCGAGGCCGAACTCGACACCGGCGCCGCCGCCCGCCGCCTCCGCAAGGACGTGGCCGAGGTGTTCGGCCACTCCAGTGACTTGATGGTGCTGGCACCGGGCGGGCTGCGCAAGGGCAACCGCTACCTCGTCCGGGTCCGCCAGGACGGCAACAGCCTGGCGCGCCAGACCGGCTTGGTGGACAGCCAGGGACGGCCGGTCCGCGGACTGCCGCGGCAGGTGGTGGCCGGGCCTGCCTGTGACTGCGAGTCCGCCTGGCGCGGGGCCTTCCTGGCCCATGGCAGCCTGACCGGTCCCGGGCGCTCGATGGCGCTCGAGGTCACCTGCCCCGGGCCGGAGGCTGCGCTGGCCCTGGTCGGCGCGGCGCGCAGGCTCAAGATCCACGCGAAGGCACGCGAGGTGCGTGGCGTGGACCGGGTCGTGGTCCGTGACGGGGACGCGATCAGCGCCCTGCTGGCCCGCCTCGGCGCGCACTCCAGCGTGATCGCCTGGGAGGAACGCCGGATGCGGCGCGAGGTGCGGGCGACCGCCAACCGCCTGACCAACTTCGACGACGCCAACCTGCGCCGCAGCGCGCGGGCGGCGGTCGCGGCCGGCGCGCGGGTCGAACGTGCCCTGGAGATCCTCGGCGACGAGGCCCCCGAGCACCTCACCACCGCTGGCAAGCTGCGGGTCCAGCACCGCCAGGCGAGCCTGGAGGAACTCGGCCAGCTCGCGGTCCCGCCGCTGACCAAAGACGCGATCGCGGGCCGGATCCGCCGCCTGCTCGCCATGGCCGACCGGCGGGCCCGCGAACTGGGCGTCGCAGGCACAGACGTAGAGGTCGGCGCCGACGTCTACATAGCGTGAGAACGCGCGTGAACCGGCCCCAGATCCCGCGCCCCTGCCTAATTGGTCTAGACCGCTGTCCGGTAGGGTTCTAACCAACTAAGAGACCGTAGCGAAGAGTGTCTTCGCAGTCAGGCTGAGGAGATGGGGACAGTGACCATCCGCGTGGGAATCAACGGGTTCGGCCGAATCGGGCGCAACTTCTGGCGTGCCGTCCATGCCGGGGCCGGCGGGCAGGGCGGCGACATCGAGATCGTGGCAGCGAACGACCTGGGCGACATCAAGACCATGGCGCACCTGCTGCAGTACGACACCATCCTCGGCACCCTGGACACGCGGGTGACCGTGGGCGACGGCGTCATCGAGGCCGGCGGCAAGAAGCTGACCATCCTCGCCGAGAAGGACCCGGCCGCGCTGCCCTGGGGCGACCTGGGCGTGGACGTGGTGATCGAGTCAACGGGCCGGTTCACCACCAAGGAGACCGCGGGCAAGCACCTGGAAGGCGGAGCCAGGAAGGTCATCATCTCCGCCCCGGCCAAGGGCGAGGACATCACGATCGTGATGGGCGTCAACGACCACGCCTACGACCCGGCCAGCCACAACGTCATCTCCAATGCCTCGTGCACCACCAACTGCGTGGCGCCGCTGGCCAAGGTGCTGCTGGACAACTTCGGGATCGAGCAGGGCCTGATGACGACGGTCCACGCCTACACCAACGACCAGGTCACCCTCGACTTCCCGCACAAGGACCTGCGCCGTGCCCGCGCGGCCGCGCAGAACATCATCCCCACCACGACCGGTGCCGCCAAGGCAACCGCCCTGGTGCTGCCCGAGCTCAAGGGCAAGATGGACGGCATGGCCCTGCGGGTGCCGGTGGTGGACGGCTCCGTGACCGACCTGGTGGTCCGGCTCACCCGGCCAGCGACCAAAGAAGAAGTCAACGAGGCCTACCGGGCGGCGGCCGCCGAAGGCTCCCTCAAGGGTTACCTGAAGTACACAGACGACCCGATCGTGTCTTCCGACATCGTCGGCACGCCGTACTCCTGCACCTTCGACTCCCTGCTGACCATGACATTCGGCGACCAGGTCAAGGTCATCGGCTGGTACGACAACGAGTGGGGCTACTCCTGCCGCCTCGCGGACCTGACCGCGCTCGTCGGTGGGCGGCTCGGCTGATGCAGCGAGCCGACGACCTGGACGTCGCAGGCAAGACCGTCCTGCTGCGGGCTGACCTGAACGTGCCGCTCGATGGCACGACAATCACCGACGACGGCCGGATCCGGGCCAGCCTGCCCACGATCACCAGCCTGGCCGGGCGGGGTGCGCGCGTAGTGGTGTGCGCGCACCTCGGCCGGCCCAAGGGTGACGACTACACCGCCCGCGCCGCAGGGGGCCCCTCCCTGCGGCCGGTCGCCGACCGGCTGAGCGAGCTGCTCGGCAGGCCCGTGCCACTGGCAGATGACGTCGCCGGTCCCTCCGCGCAGGCCACCGTGGCCGGCCTGCGCGACGGGGACGTTGCACTGCTGGAGAACGTGCGGTTCGAGCCGGCCGAGACCAGCAAGGACGACGCCCAGCGGGCCGCGTTCGCCGCCAGCCTCGCGGACCTGGCCGAGCTCTATGTGTGCGACGGGTTCGGCGCGGTGCACCGCAAGCACGCCAGCGTGTACGACGTGCCGAAGCTGCTGCCGCACGCCGCGGGTCAGCTCGTGCTCGCCGAACTCGCGGTGCTGCGCCAGCTCACCAGCGACCCCAGCCGGCCCTACGTGGTCGTGCTCGGGGGCGCCAAGCCGTCGGACAAGCTCGGGGTGATCGGCAACCTGCTCGGGCTGGCCGACCGCATCCTCATCGGCGGCGGCATGGGCTACACCTTCCTCGCCGCACAGGGGCACGAGGTCGGGCGGTCACTGCTGGAAGCTGACCGGGTCCCGCAGGTCAAGGCGGTCATGGCGGAGGCTGCGGAGCGCGGCACCGAGATCGTCCTGCCGGTGGACATCGTGGCGGCGGCCGAGTTCGCCCCCGATGCCGAGCATGCTGTGGTCGCCGCCGACGCGATCCCGGCTGACCGGGAGGGTGTCGACATCGGGCCCGCGACCAGGGAGCTGTTCGCCCGCAAGCTGGCCGACGCCAAGACCGTGTTCTGGAACGGGCCGGTCGGGGTGTTCGAATTCCCCGCGTTCGCGGCAGGCACCGCGGCGGTGGCCAAGGCCATCAGCCAGGTGGGCGGCCTGACAGTGGTCGGTGGGGGAGACTCCGCCGCGGCCGTCCGGAAACTGGGTTTCGCCGACGACGCCTTCACGCACATCTCCACCGGGGGTGGCGCGAGCCTGGAGTACCTGGAAGGCCGCACCCTGCCCGGACTGGCCGCGCTGGAGGAACCCTAAATGGCGGCATCCACCAGCAGCCGCCGTCCGCTGATGGCCGGCAACTGGAAGATGCACTACAGCCACCTCGAGGCCATCGCGCACGCGCAGAAGCTGGCCTTCACACTGTCCGACAAGGACTACGAGGCCGTCGAGGTGGCCGTGATCCCGCCGTTCACGGCACTGCGCAGCGTCCAGACGCTCGTGGCCGGGGACAAGCTGCGGATCGTCTACGGGGCGCAGGACCTGTCCCCCTATGACCAGGGCGCCTACACCGGCGATGTCTCCGGGACGATGCTGGCCAAGCTGGCCTGCACCTACGTGCTCGCCGGGCACTCCGAGCGGCGCCAGTACCACCACGAGGACGACGCCGTGGTGAACGCCAAGGTCAAGGCCGCGCTGCGGAACAGCCTCGTGCCGATCATGTGTATCGGCGAGCAGCTCGAGGTCCGCCGCGCGGACAACCACGTGGCCCACTGCATCTCCCAGCTGGACGGCGGGATCGCCGGCCTGAAGGCGGCCGAGGTGGCTGGCATGGTGATCGCCTACGAGCCGGTGTGGGCGATCGGCACGGGGGAGGTGGCCAGTCCCGAGCACGCTCAGGAGATGACGGCTGCGATCCGTGCACGTGTTTCCGACCTACACGGGGGTGACGCAGCCGAGAGTGTGCGTATCCTGTATGGGGGGTCAGTCAAGGTCGGTAACGTAGCTGCGATCATGGCGCAGCCGGATATAGACGGAGCACTGGTTGGCGGCGCAAGTCTCGACGTCGGCGAGTTTGCGGCGATCTGCCGGTACCGAGAGCTGGCTGTGAATGCCTGAGCAGCCGTACCAGGAAGGACGAGTCCGGCAGTGGTTATCGGGATCTCTGTCGTACTGATCATCACGAGCCTGCTGATGATGCTGCTGGTATTGCTGCACAAAGGCAAGGGCGGGGGGCTGTCGGACTTGTTCGGCGGCGGGATGTCTTCCTCGCTCGGCTCCTCATCTGTGGTAGAGCGCAACCTGGACAGGCTCACCATCTTCACGGGTGTGGTCTGGTTCCTCTGCATCGTTGGGCTCGGCCTGTTGCTGAACCGCTGAGGGTCGGCCATGGCCATTCAGCCATGGCAGCGTAGAGAGCAAGGGGTGGTCAGTGAGTAGTGGCAACGCCATCCGTGGCAGCCGCGTGGGTGCAGGGCCCATGGGCGAAGCGGAGCGCGGTGAGGCTGCACCTCGGGTTCGTGTGGCGTTCTGGTGCGCGAACAACCACGAGACCCGGCCAAGCTTTGCCACCGATGCCGCGGTCCCAGAGACCTGGGACTGCCCACGGTGTGGTTTCCCGGCTGGCCGGGATGAGACCAACCCGCCGGCGCCGCCCCGTGCGGAGCCCTACAAGACGCACTTGGCGTATGTGAAGGAGCGGCGCAGCGACACCGACGGCGCCGCGATCCTGGCCGAGGCCCTCCAGCGCCTGCGCGGCGGGGCCGGGGCCGGCTCTCTCCTGGGCTAGCGCCCCACCTTGGGCTAGCGCCCCACCTCTGCCGCCATCTCGCTCAGGTCGGCGGCGAGCCGCTGGCACAGTTGCGTGCACCAGTCCCAAAGGCTGCGGTGCAGGGCCGCCACGTCCATGTGTGACTGGCCGCTGTCGACGTAACGGCGGACCTCGTGTTCCAGGCCGTCCGCGAGTGCCCCGCCGGGCAGCACCGCAGCGAGCCTGACCAGGGTCTGGCGGGAGCAGCACCGCTGAAACTCCCACGCGCAGGCGTGCAGGTCCAGGTCAAGGATGACGTCGGTCCGGCCACGGTCCCAGGCCCAGGTGCGCAGCCGCTCCAGCAGTACTGGGTCATCAGCGCACGCGCGCTCAGGCATCCCCTAAGTCTGGCCCGCCGGTGCGGCCCCGCGCATATGGCAACCGACTACACCCGCGGTCATGCGCCTATAGAGTTCTTTAGGCAGCTGCACGGCCCTGCGAGAATGAGGGCGTGAGCGGGATGAATGGTGGCGCGGCCAACGGGGGGTCCCTGCCGCTGGCCCTGTCCAGCCTGGTTGGCAGGCGGCGTGAGATCGACGCGGTCGCCAAGCTGCTTGGTGCCGCACGGCTCGTCACCATCGTGGGCAGCGGCGGGTCCGGGAAGACCCGTCTCGCGCTCGCCGCGGCCAGCCAGGCACGTGCCAGGTTCGGTGACGGGGTGTGGTGGACGGGCCTGGCCGCGCTGACCGGCGCCGGGCTGCTGCCCGGTGTGGTGGCTGGGGTGCTTGGGGTGCCGCAGTCACCCGGTGAGGACTTAACCGACGTCATCGTGGGCCAGTTGCGGCAGCGGGTGACTCTGCTGGTCCTCGACAACTGTGAGCATGTGGTCGATGAAACGGCCGAGCTGTCGGACCGGCTGCTGCGCACCTGCCCCGGGCTGAGCGTGCTCGCCACCTCCCGCGAAGTGATCGGCGTCAGCGGTGAGCGGGTGTACCGGGTCAGCGGGCTCAGCCTGCCCGGCGCGGGAGGCGAGCCCCGGTCCAGTGAGGCGGTCCAGCTCTTCACCGAACGTGCCGAACAGGCCGGGCTCGCCGTAGGCCCCGGCGAACTCGCCGCGGTGACCCGGCTCTGCCAGCGGCTGGACGGCATGCCGCTCGCGATCGAGCTGGCCGCGGCCCGGGTGGCGACACTGGGCGTCGAGGAGATCGCGGCCCGCCTCGAGGAGGACCAGGGCTTCCTGCGCCACCCCAGCCGCAGTGCACCGGCCCGCCACCAGACACTGCAGGCCACCCTGGACTGGAGCTACCGGTTGCTGCGCGCTGAGGAGCAACTGCTCTTCCGCAGGCTCTCCGTGTTCCAGGGCACGTTCTCCCTGCTGGCCGCGGAGTCCGTCGGGGCTGGCGGGCACATCGAACGCAAAGACGTGGTGGACCTGCTCGGGGGCCTGGTGGACAAGTCCCTGGTCCAGGTCGCCGACCGGGGCGCCGAGCACCGCTACCGGCTGCTGGGTACCGTCCGCCAGTACGCGGCGGCGCTGCCTGAGCCCGCTGACACCCCGGGTGCGGGGGAGGAGGCCCACGCCGCGCACACCCGGTTCTTCCTGGCCCTGGCAGAACAGGCCGAAGCCGGTCTCAACGGCCCGGACCAGCCGCGCTGGCTGGACCGGCTGGAGGTCGAGCACGACAACCTGCGCGCCGTACTGCGCCGCACACTGCCCGCCCACCCCGAGGCCGGCGGGCGGCTGGCCGGGCTGCTGTGGCCCTTCTGGTACCGGCGTGGCTACTACCACGAGGCCCGGGCCTGGCTGGAGGAGGCGGTCCGGCTGCGCGGCGAGATGAGTGCTGCCGTGGCGGCGGCCACGCTGACCGGCGCCGGTGTCCTCGCGTTCCTGCAGTGCGACTACGAACTGGCCACCGCGCGGCTGACCGAAGCCCGCGACCTGCACGAACAGCAGGAGAACCGGGTGGGTGCGGCCAGTGCGCTGCAGCGCCTCGGGTCGATCGCCCGTGAGCAGGGCCACTACGGGCAGGCACGCCGGCTGCACGAGGAGAGCCTCGCCGTCTGGGCAGGCCTGGACGACCCCGCCGGGGTGGCCGCCTGCCAGGACTACCTGGGTTTCGTTGCCTGGCTGGAAGCCGACTTCGCCGCAGCCGCCAGCCACTGCTCCCGCGCGCTCGCGTTCTTCGAAGCCGCTGGCCGCCGCCAGGAAGCCGCGGCTGCCCAGGTCAACCTGGGTGTGGCCGCGCGCTACCAGGGCGAGACCGCGCACGCCACCCGCTGCCTGGAACAGGCGCTGGCCGTCTCCCGGGACCTCGGCTACCTGGAAGGGGTGGCGTGGGCACTGGCCGAGCTCGGCGCCATGACCGCCGGGACCGGCCCGGACGCCGGAGCCATGCTGGCTGAGGCGCTGCGCACCCACGTCGCGCTCGGCGACCGCTGGCGGACCGCCAGCGTGGTCGAGGCGATCGCGGCCCTGGCGGTGACCAGGCCTGACCCGGCTACCGCGGTGGTGCTGCTGGGCGCCAGCGACGCGCTGCGCCAGCGGCTGGGCACGCCGGTACCGCCAGCCGAGCAGCCAGCGGTGGCCGCGACACTGGCCGCGGCCAAGCACGCCCTGGCAGCGGCCGTTTTCGCGGAGAACTGGGCGAGCGGGCAGTCCCTGCCGGTCACCGACGCGGTCGAACTGGCCTGCCAGGCCGCCGAGTCACGCCCGGGACAAGCGGCAGCACCGGGGGAGAGCGGCCTCACCGAACGGGAACTCGCCGTGCTGCGGCTGATCAGCGAGGGACTGACGAACCGGGAGATCGGCGGGCGCTTGTTCATCAGCGCCGGCACCGCGGGTGTCCACGTCTCCAACATCCTGCGCAAGCTCGGCGTCACCAGCCGCGTCCAGGCGGCGGGCATCGCCAAGGAAATGGGCCTGTAGGAGCCTCGCCCGAAGGCCGCTCATGGCGGGACGAAGCGGTGCGCCGTTGTCACCGGTTGATGAATGTGGCCTGGCGGACGTTCTGGTGTCCGGATGCCACCCTGAGGCTTTCCCGCAACAGTCGGTGTGTTCTGGGTAGCTGGTGAGACTGGTGTGGCTGACGAGGTCAGATACAGCGGCCATCTCGGTGATCGATGTGCCGATATGGACAATCTTTTGCCAGTGAACGCACATCGATCACTGTGAAGACCGCTGTGGCTCTTGGCATGGGACGCCCTTTTGCCTGTCTGCGCACGATCATCGAAGACGCCTGCGCGGCCTATGGATGGTGGGTTTTCGAGAAAAGATTCTCGAAAACCCACCATCCATGCCCACGTGCTACCCATATTCGGGCTGATAACAGCAAGTGGCGGGCGAAGTCGGAGTAGTGGCCTTTGTCGCGGGGGCTGCGCTGGGTTGCGGTCTGCGACACCACTACGACAGCGCTACGACGCGGGGGCCTCATTACGGGCTCTTTGTCGTACCTAGCGGGTGTCGCGGGGGACTAGGTGGTCGCCAGATGTGGCAGCGCCGCTAAACAGCGCAGGCTGATGGCATGACCTCGAACGCAGGTCCGACACCGAGGTGAGCCAACAGGTCCACCCAAGCAAGAAAGGGTTCCTCCCATGTCGATCCGTTCCGCTCTCTCCAGCCGGGCCATCCGCGCCGCCGCCGCCGCCGGTGTCGCGGCCGTCACCGTAGGCACCGCCGGCACCGCCTTCGCCAGCACCACGCACCTCGCCGGCCAGCACCGCAAGGGCTGGGTGCCCACGGAGGAGTGCGTCAACTGGTCCGGCACCGTCAAGGTCTTCCCCGCGCTGGGCACCACCACCAAGAAGGTCAACGCCGTCCTGAACGCCACACTGAACAACTGCAACTTCGACGGCACCGGCCAGACCTTCAGTGGCAGCGCGTTCGGTGTGCTCACCGGGACCGCGAACAGCACCACTGAGTCGCTGTCCGGCAATGTCGCCGTCACCTGGCCGGCCGACGCCAACCTGAACCCGACCATCGCGTCTATCTCGATCACCCCCGGTGCCACGGCCGGCACCTACTCCTTCAACGGGACGATCGGCGTGGGCGCTGGCACCGGCGAGCAGCTCTGGGGCGGCTACGGCAAGGTCAGCTCCACCAGGACACCAGGTGGGACTGCCCAGAACATCATCGGCAGCTCACCGTTCGGGATCTTCGAGAACATCGGCTGAGACTGGCCACCGTGGCGCCTGGCCCTCCCAATGTGGCCAAGCGCTGCGGTGTGCTTTAGGGGGCGCCCCGTCCGGGGGGGGAGAGGACGGGGCGCCACGTGTGTTACGGGGCTGGTTCCGCCTTGTAGACCCATTTCTCGGCCGCGGACGTGGTGCACTTCGCGGTCACCAGAGCCGAGCCCGACTGCGCGAGGCACAAACCGGTCTGGATGGTCGAGAGCGTGCCGTTTCCATTGATCGACCACTGCTCATCAGGACCACCAGTGCAAGTGGCCCAGTCCATCTTGCTGCCCGGGTGGCTCACGCCATTGGCGGCATTGAGGCAGAGCTTGTTGACCATGAAGAACGCGCCATTGAACGTCAGGTCCTGGTCGGCGGCACCGGTGCACTTCACGGGGACCGCCGGGGAGCCAGTGGTCGAACTGTTGCCCTGGTCCTCGATGCATTCGTGCGAGCTGCCATTGCTGTACTGGCCGAAGCTCGTGGACGTGGTCTGGCCGCCGAAGCAGTGGCCGGTCTTGACGTTGAAGATCGGCTCCGTGCTCACCGGCTGGTTTGACGGCGGGTTCACCATGACCGGCGTCTGCAGCGGGGCGCCCGTGACGGTGCCCTGGGTGAGCGCGTCCTCGCAGTCGATGGCGTCGAACTCGCTGCCGCCCTTGCCGCCGAGCCACAGGTCCACGTGCCGGAAGCCGGGTCCGCCGTCAGGGCCGCCGTTCGGGTTGGACCAGTCCTGGGTGCACTCCCCGCAGGAGTCCTCCATCTTGAAGTACTTCTGCAGGGTCGGGTAGTAGATGATCGTTCCCACCGGGAGTTCGGCCTTGTCCGAGGCGAAGGTGATGGGGTCTTTGTATGTGCCCACGCCGCCTGCGCAGCCGTCGTAGGCGGTGCCGCACCCTGGCGGGGTGTTGTCAAACCAGCCATAGAACGTCACGTACATGTCGTAGACCTTGGTGCCGGTCGGCGGGGCGGCCGTGGCCGTCTGGCTCCCGGAGGGTCTGGCCGGGCTTGCGGCAGCCGCGCTGGTCACGCCGATGGTGGCCAACGCGACCACTGACAACGCGGCGAACCCGGCCTTCCAATTGCTAGTCATCTCATCTCGTCCTTGGGAGAGGGGACGGTCATCACCACGAAACTAGTGAAGTGCGGTCATGAGGGCGCGGACAGTCCCGGGTGTGTCATTTCGCGGGAGGGGCCTCTGCGGTGAAGGTCCACTCCTCCTGCTGGTTGCCGGTGGTGCAGCGTTCGATCTGCACCGTGTTCCCGGTCTCGGCGATGCACTGGGCCGACTGGGTGCCAGAGATCGTGCCGTTGCCGTTGATGTTCCATTGCTCGGGCGGTCCGCCACCACAACCACTCCAGTTCAGCCCGAAGCCGAGGCCGCCCAGGGCCTTCAGGCACAGGTTACCGCTGAGGAAGAACGCGCCGTCGAAGCCGAGGTCCTGGTTGGCGGCGCCGGTGCACGGTGCCTCGTTGGCTGCCGCGCCCGAGCCGGTCCCGGCGATGTCCAGGCAGTCGTGGGAGAAGGCGTTCTGGTACTGGCCATATGTGGTGGGGGACGTCGCATTGTGGTAGCACACGTCGGAGTTGGGCCCACCGAAGAACAGCGGCTGGCTGCTGACGGTCAGGCCGGAGCCGGGGTTGACGACCACCGGCGTCTGCAGCGGGCCGCCAGTGGGTGTGCCCTGGGTGAGCGCGTCCTCACAGTTGATCACGTCGAACTCGGTGCCGTTCTTGCCGCCGATCCACAGGTCCACGTGCCGGTAGTGGGGGCCGCCGTCCGGGCCCTGGCCGGTCCAGTCCTGGTCGCACTCGGTGCAGTCGTCGCCCATGACGAAGTACTTCTCGACCTGGGGGACGTAGATCTTGGTGCCGACCGGCAACTCGGCCTTGTCGGTGGCGAACGTGATCGGGTTGGAGAAGGTGCCAGCGCCCCCGGCGCAGCCGGAGTACGCCGTGGCGCACCCGGGTGGTGAGTTGTCGAACCATCCGTAGAACGTCACGTACATGTTGATGGTCGACTTGGTGCTGGCTGCGGCCCCGCCGTGCGTCGTGGCAGCGGCGGCGCCGGAGATTCCGAGGGCGGCGAGCCCGAGCACTGAGAGCGCCGCGAAGCTGATCCTGATCCGGGACCTGGTCATTTGCGGGGGTGACCTTTCCGGAAAGTTAGTGAACTTTCCTAACTTAGGCGGAAATCGGGACCACGCTAGCATGTGGGGCAGCACCGCGCCAGGGGAAGCGGGCAGGACAGAGCCCGCAGCGGTCTTGGGGAGGGTGAGACTATGAGACTCCCGGTGAACCCACCGGTCGCGCCCATGCTGGCGAAGTCGGTCAAGGACGTGCCCGACGGGCCCTACAGCTTCGAGCCCAAGTGGGACGGGTTCCGGTCGGTCATCTTCCGTGACGGGGACGAGGTGGAGATCGGCAGCCGCAACGAGCGGCCGATGACCAGGTACTTCCCGGAACTGGTGGCCCAGGTGCAGGCACAGTTCCCGGTGCGCTGTGTGGTCGACGGGGAGATCGTGGTCCCCGCGGCAGACGGCCGCCGCCTGGACTTCGAGGCACTGCTGCAGCGGATCCACCCGGCCGTCAGCCGGGTGACGCTGCTGGCCGAGCAGACCCCGGCCCGGTTCGTGGCCTTCGACCTGCTCGCGCTCGGTGATGAGGACTGCATGGCATGGCCGTTCGAGGCCCGCCGGGCCGCCCTGGCCGATGCACTGGCCGGGGTGGTCCCGCCCATCCACCTCACCCCGGCGACCACCCAGCGGCCGCTGGCGCTGCGGTGGTTCTCGCAGTTCGAGGGCGCCGGGCTGGACGGCCTGATCGCCAAGCCACTGGACGGGCCGTACGAGCCGGACAAGCGCACGATGTTCAAGGTCAAGCACGAACGCACCGCCGACTGCGTCGTGGCCGGGTACCGGGTGCACAAGTCGGGTGAGGACGCGCTGGGGTCGCTGCTGCTCGGCCTGTACACGGCCGAGGGACGGCTGGCGAGCGTGGGGGTGGTGGGCGCGTTCCCGATGGCGCGCCGCCGCGAGCTGTTCCAGGAGATGCAGCCGCTGGTCACCACCTTCGAGGGGCACCCGTGGGACTGGGGCCAGCAGGCGAGCGGCACCCGGACCCCGCGGGAGTCCGAGACGAGCCGGTGGAACGCGGGCAAGGACCTGTCGTTCACGCCGCTGCGGCCCGAGCGGGTGGTCGAGGTCCGCTACGACCACATGGAGGGCCCGCGGTTCCGCCACACCACCCAGTTCGTCCGCTGGCGCCCCGACCGCGACCCGCGGTCGTGCACCTACGAGCAACTGGAGGAGCCGGTGAGCTACGACCTCGCCGAGGTGCTCAGCGGGACATTAGGCGCCCCAGCGGGACATTAGGCGCCCCAGCGCATCAGGCGGCCGAGCCGGCCCGCACGTACCGGCACAGCAGGAAGCCCTCGTCGGCCAGGACATGCGCGAGCGCCAGCGGCTGGGGGGCCAGCGCCAGCCCGACGCCCCCCTCGACGATCCTGCCGACTCCCGGCCCGGTGAGCAGCGGGCTGAGTGTGAGGCACAGTTCGTCCATCAGCCCAGCCTCGGTGAGCTGGCTCAGCAGGTGCGGCCCGCCCTCGGTCAGGATGCGGCGGTGTCCCAGGCCCGTCAGGCCCTCGATGGCGGCCCTCGGGTCGACCATGGTCTCCCCGGCCACGATGACCTCCGCGGTCGCCGCGGCGGCCGCGAGCCGCTCGGGTGGTGCCGCCTCGGTCGTGATGATGACCGTCCGGGCGTCCGGCGGCGCGGTGGTGAGCAGCGGGCTCTCGAGGTCGAGGTCGATCTTGGCGGTGACCACGGCGATCGGGGGCGTTGCCGGGCGCCCCGCCCGCAGCCCGGCCCACTGCGCGCCCTCGTACGGGCGGACCGGCTGGTAGCCCTCGGCGCGCGCGGTGCCCGCCCCGACGAGGATGACGTCGGCCAGGAAGCGCAACAGTGCGAAGACCTCCCGGTCCGCCGCGCCAGACAGGCCGCCGGAGCGCCCTGCCAGGGTGGCGGCGCCGTCCACGCTGGCCACCATGTCCGCCCGGACCCAGGGCCGCGTGCTGTCCGGGTAGGCATAGGCCTCTGCCAGGCTGGCGCCTGACACCTCGCGTTCGGCCGGGTAGATCTGACGCATGCCAGGCTCCAGTGTTACCTGCGGGAACGGGTCCGGGGACGCTGAGGTGCCTCGCCACGGCGCAGCACCACCATCGAGTGGCCGTCGAGGACCAGGTCGTCACCGGCCCGGTGGGTTGCCCCGTCCCCGGCCCCATCGGCCGCTGCGCCCTCACCGAGGGCGGTGTCGAGCACCAGCCGCCACTTCTCGCCGAAGTCCTGCGTGGGGAGGGTGAACTCCAGCGGCTCGTGGTAGGCGTTGAGCAGGATCAGGAACGAGTCGTCCCGGACGCGGGCACCGTGCGGGTCGGGCTCGGTGATGGCGTCGCCGTTCAGGAAGACCGTCATGGCGTAGGCGTCCGGCACCTGCCAGTCATGGTCGGTCATCTCGTGCCCGGCCGGGGTCAGCCAGACCACGTCGGCTGGCCGGCCGTTGGCCTTCCCGCTGAAGAAGCGGCGGCGCCGGAAGACCGGGTGCTCACGGCGCAACTGCGCCAGCGCCCGGGTGAACGCGAGCAGGTCGGCGTCGGTGTCGGCCAGGTCCCAGTCCACCCAGGACACCTCGTTGTCCTGGCAGTAGGCGTTGTTGTTGCCGCCCTGGGTACGGCCGAACTCGTCCCCGGCCAGCAGCATGGGCACGCCCTGGGACACGAACAGCGTGGCCAGGAAGTTCCGCCGCTGCCGGGCCCGCAGGGCGCTCACCTGCGGGTCGCTGGTGGGACCCTCGACGCCGCAGTTCCACGACCGGTTGTCGTCGGACCCGTCGTTGTTGTTCTCGCCGTTGGCCTCGTTGTGCTTGTCGTTATACGAAACCAGGTCGTTCAGGGTGAAACCGTCATGGCAGGTGGCGAAGTTCACTGACGCGACGGGCCGCCGCCCGCTGGCCTCGTACAGGTCACTGGAGCCCGAGATCCGGGAGGCGAACTCGGCGAGCACGGACGGCTGGGTGCGCCAGAAGTCGCGTACCGCATCGCGGTACTTGCCGTTCCACTCACTCCACAGGGGCGGGAAGTTGCCGACCTGGTAACCGCCTTCGCCGACGTCCCATGGCTCGGCGATCAGCTTGACCTGGGAGACCACCGGGTCCTGCTGCACCAGGTCGAAGAAGGCAGCCAGCCGGTTGACGTCGTGCAGCTCCCTGGCGAGGGCCGCGGCGAGGTCGAACCGGAAGCCGTCCACGTGCATGTCGATCGCCCAGTACCGCAGCGAGTCCATGATGAGCTGCAGTGCGTGTGGCGAGCGGACATTGAGGCTGTTCCCGCAGCCCGTGTAGTCCAGGTAGTACTGCTTGGCGTCGCCCTGCAGCCGGTAGTAGGCCGCGTTGTCGATGCCGCGGAAGGACAGGGTCGGCCCCCGGTGGTCACCTTCGGCGGTGTGGTTGTAGACCACATCCAGGATGACCTCCATGCCCGCCTCGTGCAGGGCCTTCACCATCGCCTTGAACTCGGCGACCTGCCCGCCCGGCTGGGCGGACGATGCGTAGCCGTTGTGCGGCGCGAGGAACGCGATGGTGTTGTAGCCCCAGTAGTTGGTCAGGCCGCGTTCGACCAGCGCGTTCTCCGGGACGAACTGGTGCACGGGCATGAGCTCGACCGCGGTGACACCGAGGCTCATCAGGTGCTCGAGCACGGCGGGGGAGGCGAGGCCGGCGTAGGTGCCCCGCTGTTCCTCGGGGACGCCCTCGTGGCACAGCGTGAGGCCCCGGACGTGCGTCTCATAGACCACCGTCTCGTGGTAGGGGATCCGCGGCGGGCGGTCGTTACCCCAGTCGAAGAACGGGTTGATGACGACGTTGTGCGGCATGAACGGCGCGCTGTCGGTGGTGTTGACCGACGTGGGGGAGCTGAACTGGTAGCCGAAGACGGCCTCGTCCCAGCGGACCTGCCCGTCGACTGCCTTCCCATACGGGTCGAGGAGCAGCTTCGCGGGGTTGCAGCGGTGCCCCTGCTCCGGTGCGTAGGGACCGTGCACGCGGTAGGCGTAACGCTGGCCTGGCCCGATGCCGGGCAGGTACCCGTGCCACACGAAGCCGTCCACCTCGGTCAGCTCGACGTGTGTCTCGGCGGGCGCGCCGTCAGGGTGGCCGCCGGGCTCCAGCAGGCAGAGCTCCACCCTCTCGGCGACCTCGGAGAACAGCGCGAAGTTGGTGCCCGTACCATCCCAGGTCGCGCCCAGCGGGTACGGCGTCCCCGGCCACAGACGCATCAGCGGCCCCTACCGTGGCAGGCTGGCCCGGGACCGCTCCAGGATGGCCGCCAGGTCCGGCCGGCCAGGGAGCATGCCAAACGGGGCCGCGGGGCCAGCCATGCCCTCGCCGTGCAGCCGGGACGCGCAGAACGCGTCCGCCACGGCCGCGGGTGCGTGCCGCACGAGCAGGGCCCCCTGCAGGGCCAGCGCGATGAGCCCGGCCAGCCTCCTGGCCCCATACTCTCCCTCCCCACTGGTCATGCCCGGCACCGCGCTCATGAGCGCTCGCAGGCTGGTCACGGTCGCGTCCAGGGCATGGTCCGCGCCAGCCGCCTCGGCCAGCTCAGCGAACAGGGCGTCGACTGTCCCCGGTGTGCGGGTGGCGGCGCGCAGCACGTCCAGCGCGGTCACGTTGCCCGCACCCTCCCAGATCGAGTTCAGCGGCGCCTCCCGGTAGAGCCTCGGCATCCCGGACTCCTCGATGTAGCCATTGCCGCCGAGGCACTCCAGCGCCTCAGCCGCGTGGGCGGCGAAGCGCTTGCACACCCAGAACTTGGCGGCGGGCAGGGCCAAGCGCAGCAGCAGCGCCTGCCCCGTGTCCCCGGCGCTGGCGCGCTCGGCGGCTCCGGCCAGGCGGAGCGCGAGCACGGTGGCAGCCTCGGACTCTACCGTGAGGTCGGCGAGTACGCAGGACATCAACGGATGGTTGAGGAGTTCGGTGCCAAAAGCCCGCCGGTGCGCGGCGTGGTGGACGGCTGCCACGGTCGCGGCACGCATGCCCGCGGCGCTGCCCAGCACACAGTCCAGCCGGGTGGCGGACACCATCTCGATGATCGTGGCGACGCCGCGGCCCGGCTCGCCGACCTGCCACGCCAGGGCGCTGTCGAACTCGATCTCGGCGGAGGCATTGGAGGCGTTGCCGAGCTTGTCCTTGAGCCGGACCAGCCGCATCGCATTGTGGGTGCCATCGGGCAGGACGCGGGGGAGCAGGAAGCAGGTGAGCCCACCCGGCCCCTGGGCGAGGGTGAAGAACAAGTCGGACATGGGGGCCGAGCAGAACCACTTGTGCCCGGTGAGAGCGTGGGCGCCGTCGCCGCCGCCCGGCATGGGGTCGGCCCGGGTGGTGTTGGCCCGGACGTCCGAGCCGCCCTGCTTCTCGGTCATGGCCATCCCGGCCAGCAGGCCTGGTTTGGTCAGCGGGGCGGCCAGCCCGGGCGCGTAGGCCCGCGCCGCCAGCAGCGGCTCGAACTGGTGGGCAAGGCCGGGGTTGTGCCGCAGCGCCGGGACCGCCGCGTAGGTCATGGACACCGGGCAGCCGTGGCCGGCCTCGGCCTGGGACCACACGTAGAACTTGGCGGCCCTGGCCACGTGGGCACCCGGCCGCTCATCAGCCCAGGGCGCCGCGTGCAGCCCATGGCCTACCGCCGTGCCGAGCAGGTGGTGCCAGGCGGGGTGGAACTCGACTTCGTCGACACGGTGGCCGAAACGGTCGTGAGTGCGCAGCACGGGCCGGCAGGTGTTGGCGAGCCTGGCCTGTTCCGCGACTTCCGCCGAACCCGCGAGGCGGCCGAGTGCGTGCAGTTCACCGGCTGCCCAGCCCACGCCCTCCCGGGCCACGGCCTCGCACAGGGCCGGATCCTCGGCCACGTCGTGGCCGGTCAGCGGCGGTGACTGGTTATAGACATCGTGTGTGGAATAGGGCGGCACCAGCGCGTTCGGCTCCTAGAACTGGACGTGCAGGCCTGCAGCAGCTCCATGACTGCAGAGCGGGGCAAGCCTGCGTGGGCTTCCAGACTAGACGTGCAAGCCGCATTCGCTCTTGCCGGTGCCTGCCCAGCGGCCGCTGCGCGGGTCCGCGCCGGCCTTGACAGGCATGGTGCAGGTCGCGCACCCAATGGACGGGTACCCGTCGTACACCAGGGGGTTCACCAGCACGCCGTGCTCGGCGATGTAGGCCTCGACCTCGTCCTCCGACCAGCCGGCGATGGGGTTGACCTTGACCATGGCCCGCTTGGCGTCGAACTCGACCACCTTGGTGTCGCTGCGGGCGGCGGTCTCCTCGCGGCGCACCCCGGTGATCCAGGCGTCATAGGGGTCCAGCGCCTTCTCCAGCGGGACCACCTTGCGCAGGTAGCAGCACAGGTCAGGGTTGCGCCCATACAGGCGGGGCCCCAACTCGGCCTCCTGCTCCGCGACGGTCCGCGTAGGGGTGATGTTGAGCAGGTTGATGGGGTACGTCGCCGCCACGGCGTCCCGTGTCCCCAGCGTCTCGGGGAAGTGGTACCCGGTGTCGAGGAAGATGACGTCGATGCCCTCTTTGACCTTGGACGCCAGGTGCACGATGACCGCATCGGTCATGGAAGAGGTGATGCAGACGTGCTCGCCAAAGGTCTGCACCGCCCAGGCGACGATGTCGCGTGCGGGCGCATCGGCCAGCTCCACCGCTGCATCGGCGGCCAGCCGTTCCAGTCTTGCCGTGTCCCTGATCCTGCTAGGCGTTGCATGGGCCTGGCGCGCCTGCCCAGTAGGGCTCACTCTCACGGAAGGCTCCCATCGCGTTGGCACCCATGAAGGAACCACCTACTTTGCGGGACTTGTTCCCACTTTCTCACACACACATACGTCCGAGTCGCCTGGATTGCCCAAGTATGAGCATGTCATAGACGGAAGGCAAGCATGTGTTTCCCTGGGGCAAGTCCCGTGCGCCCAGCTGGCTGCGGGGCCAGGAAAGACAACACCATAGCTGTACGCTGCCCTGCCTGGAAGCACCTACCCCTGCCTGACCCAGGCCATGGCTGGCTCGGGTGGCCCCTGTGGTGGCACGTGCTGGCAGTCGCACCATGTGCCGCCAGGACATCCGTCGTGGTGGCCGGTGCGGCAGGCTGGGCAGACCATAGGCCAGGGTACGTCCTGGCCGCCAGGTGACTCAGGCCGCGTTGGCGCGACGCATCCGGCGGCGGCGCTCCGAAGCCCGCTGCTCCTCGTTCAGCCCGCCCCAGGTGCCGTACTTCTCCGGACGCGTGATGGCGTAAGAAAGGCACTCCCCGCGTACCGGGCAACTGGCGCACACGGCCTTGGCCTTGCGCTCGCGGATCTCACGTTCGGGCTGGCGCTCCCCATCGGGACCAAAGAACAGGAAGATCTCTTTGCCCCGGCACGCTGCAGCATCCTGCCAAGCCCAACTCGGACGCGGCGGCATCATTACCTGCCGACGTACCTCAGACATGAGTAGATCTCCTCAGCTATTACCCTGCGTTACCCAGCTAGCGCGGAACCCCAGCCAACCGGCACGTGGTTTATCCATGCGCTGTGAGCATTGGCCCCGTACTCCCAATCCAACGCGGCGTAGCGTCACCATGTTCCCGTCCGCGTGCCCACACTGCCGTGTCCCGCACGCGGGCGGACAGAGGTGGAGCATTGCTGGCGCCAGGGGGGAACCCGGGGGCACGTACCGCGCGGACGGGAAGTACAAGGCGGTTTGCTCGCCAGCCGTCCTGATGACGCCGATCCGGTTCACCGGGCCGACGTTCAATTGTGCCATCTCAACGCGCCCGGCCGCAGCCCAGCCGCAGAATCCGCGGACGATTGTGTGGCGGGCCTTCCGTCAGCCCCGCGCAAGCACTGTGCCAATGGATGATCATCAACTGGACAAAGACGAGGGTCCGGAGTCACCATGGCATGCATGTCAGCGTCGGACTCAGCGCCGCTCCCCCGGCTAGGAGAGGTCTTCTTCGACGTCAGGGGCGAATCGCGCAGCATGCGGCTCAGCTGGTACGCCAACACCGGCGTGGCCGTCTTCAGCATTTGGCAGGGCGACACGTGCACCGGCACGTTCCGGCTGCCTATCGACGATCTGCCCCGCATGGTGGAGTCGCTGGAGCGCGGCCCCACTGGCGCGGCAGACGAGGATGGGGCGCAGGAACGGTCGCCCGAACGGGCGGCACGGCGCGGGGGAATGCGCAGCGCCCCCGCGACCGGGGCCCATGACTCCCGCCGTGATGCCGTGCGAGCCGAGCCCCTGGCACTCCCGGCCCCGCCGCTCGGGGCTGACCCCGAACCGGATGCGCCGCCCCGCGAAGGGCCCGGCGGCCATGTGGCAGCCCGGGAAGAGCAGGCGCTGGACGGAATACCACCGGAGGTGGCGCAGGGCCTGCAAGCCGCGCTGCTGCAAGCCCAGGCCGTCCTGCAGCAGCAGCAGGGGGCCAGCGCTGGCGGGCGCTCACGCCCGCCGCGCGAGGACGTCCGTCCCCGTAGCAAGCACGGCCGCGAGGAGCGGTCCGACACCCTCGACGACGACCCGGCCCGCTACGACGAGGAGCCAGGGCACTACCCGGAGGAGCCGGCCCGTTATCCGGACGAGCCAGCGCACTACCCGGACGAGCCAGCGCGCTACCAGAACGAGACGGCGCGCTACCGGAATGAGCCAGAGCCGCCGTTCCGGGGCGAGCCAGAGGGTTCTTTCCATGACGCCTTGGACGGGCCTTACACCGATGAGCCGGCGGCGCCCTTCGGTGGCGAGCCCGAGCGTCCTTTCCGCGGCGACCGCGCGGGACGTTACCCGGACGAGGCAGCGCACTACCAGGACGACCCACGGCGTTATCCGGACCAGCCGGAGGCCAGGTTCGGTGACGAGCCCGAGCGCTCTTTCCGCGGCGACCGCATGGGCCGCTACCCGGACGACCCGGCGCACTATCCCGATGACGCGGGCCACTATCCCGACGATGCGGGGCACTACGCAGATAAGCCGGGGCGCTACCCGGACGAGCCAGCGCAGTATCAGGATGAGCCCAGGTTCGCTGACCGGCCGGGCCGCCGATACCGCGACGAGCCCGCCAGCCGTTTCCCCGGCGAGCGGCTAGAGTCCGGTCCCTATTCCGAAGAGCCCGAAGGCCGCTACGCCAGGGGGGAGCGTTACCCAGGCGGTGAAGGTGGGCTCTACCCCGGCGACCCTGACCCATACCTGGACGAGGCTGAGCCATACCCAGACGAGGGCGAGCCATACCCAGACGACCGCACTGGTGTCTACCGGCCAGGTAACTCGCCTGAGCCCCCCGGCGCTTCGCCAGTACGGCCCTACGTCCCGAGGGCCGAACCGCCGTCTCGGACAAGCCGGCGGAGCCGGCCCCCGCGTGACGAGGAGGAGGACGAGGGTTCTCCAGCCTCCTTCCCGTATACGGGGCCACAGGGCCGTAGGCCACCACGGGAACGTGGGCGGTATCCTAGCGGTCATTGACTCAGGGGCCATCATGGCGATTCGTGCCGCCGCCCAATCAAAGGCGGTGACAGGAGTCACCGGATAGCCCGGGGCGGGGACAGGCCGTCTTGTACGGCCGACAGGGAGCCTATCGGCGGCCCAGGAGCGTCAAATGGCGCACGCGCCGTAACTCACGGTGTCGTTCGGTCGGCTTCCCCTCGTTGCGGCTACCGTCTTGACCTGGGTGTCGTTACGGTTAGGCCGGTAGCGGGAGGATATATATTTACCCCAAGGGGAAGGGGGGTTTGGAGTGGCACAGCAAGTTTCAGTCACATATGCCTGTGACTACGACCAGAGAGAGATTCCTCACGGGCAGCATCGCGTCCGTCGGTTCAGTCTCGACGGCCGCGACTACGAGATGGATCTCTGCGAGAAGCACAGCGAAAAGTTCGACGAGACCCTTGGGCGCTTTGCAACGCATGCGCGCAAGGCCGCCGGCCGTCAGCCGCGTACCAAGCGGCGGACGGCCGCCCACCGCAAGCACAGCGCCGAGGTCCGCGCTTGGGCCAAGGAGCATGGGATGTCTGTGAGTGAGCGTGGGCGCATCCCGGCTGAAGTGGTCAAGAGTTATGAGTCATCTCACTGACAAAGGTGGCCAGTTCAGTCACAGGGCTGAGTGCGGTTCGAGGCCTGACGCCCGGCCGTGCCCCTAGGGGCCGGCCGGGCGTGGCCCACACCAGCCGCCAGCACCTGCGCATTCGGCAGGTGCATGATCCCGTCGCTCGTGTCGAGCCGCACGTAGACGATGCCGATCTCGGTCACGGTCCCTTCGAAGGGGCCACCCAGCGACCCTGACCGGACGACGATCCTGTCACCGACCTGGAATGGCCGGGAGAACAGCAGCACGAGCCCGGCAAAGACGTTCCCCAGCGACTGCTGGGCGGCGATCCCGATCAGGATGGTGGTCAGCGCGCCGCCCACGACGAGCTGACCGATGGGGATCTTGAGCAGGGCCAGTGTGCCAGCCAGCGTGATGACGCTGCCCAGCAGCAGGATCGTGTAGCGGACCACGGCCGCGTGCCCGAGCCCGGCCTTGGGGGCGAGTGCCTCGCGTGCCTTGCCCGCGAACCCGACCACGGCCGCGACCCCGAACAGGCAGAACCCGGCTGCCGCAGCACCGGCGATGAGCTTGTAGGTGAGGAGGCCGGGCCCGAACCACGTCCACGGCTTGCAGACCTGTGAGGCCTGGCTGACCAGTCTCGCGCATTGCTGGTGTCCGTCGGCGTGCGCGCCGAGCACCGCGCAGGCCAGGGCGAGCACGGCTGCGATCATCGCCCGCCAGGGCCGGGCGCGTTTCCTTACCGTGGCCGCCACATGGTTGGCCAGTTCACGGGCGCTTTGGTCCGGCACATTCACCGGGGAGTCCTCCAGGGGCAGGCGGCTGGGTCTTACATACGCTATCGGGACACAAGAGTGCCCCAGGGGCGCATGCGCCCCTGGGGCAAAAGCAGGATCCCTCCCTGGTCCTACCTGCTGCTGAACGGCTTGCCGACTGGCACCAGCGGGCTGCCGCGCATGCCGTTGATCACCCCAGCGGACGAGGCGTACCAGGCACACAGGGCGGTCAGCACGCCCACGTAGCC
The DNA here is from genome assembly GCA_035946955.1 of Streptosporangiaceae bacterium. Lineage (GTDB taxonomy): Bacteria > Actinomycetota > Actinomycetes > Streptosporangiales > Streptosporangiaceae > DASYYE01. The sequence continues at coordinate 27,744 of DASYYE010000491.1, forward strand.
GCCGACCTTGACTATCGAACTGTTGTTCGCAAAGTTCCCGATGAACAGTACGATCTCGGTCAGTTCTAGTGTGAAGAACACGGCGAACACGGCAACGTTCACCTGTGTGGCCCACAGCATCATGTATGTGTTGAAGATGGCGAACGCGAGCAGGATCCACGCCACGTCGTTGCCGGCGGCTTTAGCTGAGGTCGCCGTGGGGGCGACTAGCAGTGCCCACAGGCCGAGGCCGATCCAGAAGCCACCGTATGTGGAGAATGCGGTGGCACCGAATACGTTGCGGTTACGGAATTCCCACATGCCGGCCAGCAACTGGATGAACCCGCCGTAAGCGAACGCATAGCCAAGCCATGCGTCGCCGGTGGCGCTGTTCATCCAGCCAGCGTTCTTGGCTGACAGCAGGAATGTGGTGAGGGCAAAAGCTGCGAGGCCGAGCGGAGCCGGGTCAGCTGCCGGTGTGACAACAGCCCTGCCCTCCGAGACAGTGGAGGTTGTTGGTTCGCTCAAGTTAGCCTCCCATCGGGGGAGTGCGCCGCCCCATCGCGCGCAACCCATGCACTACGGCAGAGCGGACGCGGCGACTGATAGTGGGGCCAGGACGGCCATGCCTGGAAGGTCCGCCCCGGTGTCGCGGATCTGATGGCCCCGGGGAAAGGCAAACGAGCAACGCCCATCTGAACCTTCCTTCGTCTTCCGCGAAGGCTTGTCATCAGGGAAGACCTAACTTGAGGGTAGCGCCAGAGTGCCTGATTTGGGGAGACCTGTGTTTTTTAGGGAGACGCGAGCCTGCTCAGTTCGGGCGGCAGCCGGCTGGCCGCGTCCCGGTCGAGCAGGAACAGGGTCCGCTGCCGTCCGCGCGCACCAGCGGCCGGCACCTGGACCGGGCCCACGTCGGAGAGTGCCAGATGGACGGCTCCGGCCTTCTCGCTGCCCGAGGCGAGGATCCAGACTTCCCGGGCGGAGCGGATCGCGGGCAGGGTCATGGTCAGCCGCGTCGGCGGCGGCTTAGGGGAGCCGTGGACGGCCACGACCGTCCGGTCGTCGTAGAGCGCGGGCATGCCGGGGAACAGCGACGCCACGTGGCCCTCTGCCCCGATACCGAGCAGCAGGAGGTCGAACGCGGGCGCGGGCCCGTGGTTCTCGGGGCGGGCGGCCTCACGCAGCCAGGAAGCGTAGCGCGCCGCCGCGGCCTCCGGGTCCGGCCCGTCGGGGCCGTCCGGGCCAGGCATGGCGTGCACCCGCTCCGGTGGCATGTCGAGGTAGCGCAGCAGGGCCTCGCGTGCCCCGGTCTCGTTGCGGTCCGGGTCGCCGGCGGGCACGAACCGCTCGTCCCCCCACCAGATGTCCAGCCGTCCCCAGTCGACCGCGTCCCGCGCGGGCGCGACGGCCAGTTCCCTGAGCAGCGCCGTGCCGATGCCCCCGCCGGTGAGCACCAGCGAGGCATGGTCGGTGGCCGCCTGCGCGTCTACGAGCCTGGTCACCAGCCGTGCCGCGGCCGCCTTGGCGAGCAGGCCGGCGTCCTTCTGGACCCGGACCTCTGGGGTGCTCACGAGAGCCCTGCCTTCGCCGCGGTCACGGCCAGCGTCTCGGCGTAGACCTCGTCGGGGTCGAGACGGCGCAGCTCCTCGATGAGCAGTTCAGGTGTGTCCCGGCGGTGCAGCGCGACGGCCCGCTCCGGCTGGCCCGGCCGGCACAGGTGCGCCACCCGGCCGTCAGGGCGGGCCAGGGTGATCGGCCCCTCGCTGGTCGCGAAGCCGACCTCGGTGATGCCGGGCCCGGGCGAGGTCTTGGTGGCCACGCCCACGCCGAGCTTGGCGGACAGCCATGCCGACATCAGCAGCGCGGTTGGGTTGCCGTCCTCGGCCTCAACCGTGCCGCTGGTCAGTGCCCCATGGTCGGGGTCCAGGGTGGCGGCGATCAGCGACCGCCAGGGGGTTGCCCTGGTCCAGCTCAGGTCGCTGTCGCCGGGGCGGTAGCGGGCGGCGAGGCGGGCCAGGCACGCCGCGGGCGCGTCCGCGGCCGCGCAGTCGGTGATGCGGCGCTGGGCCAGTGCCCCGAGCGGGTCCTGGGCGGGCACCTCGGGGGGCCTGCCGGGCCACCAGGTCACCACCGGGGTGTCCGGCAGCAGCAGCGGAGCGACCACCGAGTCGGCGTGCTGGCCCAGTTCGCCGTACATGCGCAGCAGCAGCGTCTCGCCCGCCGTGGTCTCGCCGACGCGTATCTCGGCGTCCAGGCGGGACGGCGCGCCCGGGTTGCGGGTGATGACGACGATGATCCGGCACGGGTGCTCACGCCCCGCGATGCTCGCGGCCCGCACCGCGTCGTACTGTGCCGCCTCGTCGGTCACGATCACCAGCGTGAGCACCATCCCGCTGGCCGGGCCGCCCCACCGCAGCCGTGCCTGCCGCAGGGCGTCCTGGATCGCCGCGGTGGTGGTCTCCGTCAGGTCGATTGTCATGGCGGCCCTCCCGTCACAGCCGCCGCCAGGTGCGGCCGTCTCTGGCCATGAGTACGTCCGCACTGGCGGGCCCGGCTGTGCCCGCTGTGTACTGCTCCGGCTTGGAGTGCTCGGCCCAGAACTCCTCGACCGGGTCGAGGATCATCCACGACAGCTCGACTTCCTCGTGGCGCGGGAACAGCGGCGGGTCCCCGATGAGCACGTCGAGCAGCAGCCGCTCGTAGGCCTCGGGGCTGTTCTCCGTGAACGACTCGCCATAGGCGAAGTCCATGTTCACGTCCCGGACCTCCATGGCCGAGCCGGGCACCTTGGACCCGAACCTGACGGTGATCCCCTCATCCGGCTGGACGCGGATGACCATGGCGTTCTGCCCGAGTTCCTGGGTGTCGGTGGCGGCGAACGGCAGGTGGGGTGCGCGCTGGAAGATCACGGCGATCTCGGTCATCCGCTGCGGCAGGCGCTTGCCGGTCCGCAGGTAGAAGGGGACGCCGGCCCAGCGCCGGGAGTCCACGCCGAGCCGCAGCGCCGCGTAGGTCTCGGTGCGTGAGTCCGCCGGGATGCCGTCCTCCTCCAGGTAACCCCGGACCTTCACACCACCCTGCCAGCCCGCCCCGTACTGGCCGCGTGCCGTGCCAGCGGCCAGGTCGTCGGGCAGGGTGACCGCGGACAGCACCTTCTCCTTCTCGGCCCGCAGCGAGTCCGCGTCGAAGGCCACGGGCTCTTCCATGGCGGTGAGCGCGAGCAGTTGCAGCAGATGGTTCTGGATGACGTCGCGCGCCGCGCCGATGCCGTCGTAGTAGCCGGCCCGCCCGCCGATGCCGATGTCCTCGGCCATGGTGATCTGCACATGGTCGACATAGCGCCGGTTCCAGATCGGCTCGAACATCGTGTTGGCGAACCGCAGGGCCAGGATGTTCTGGACGGTCTCCTTGCCGAGGTAGTGGTCGATGCGGAACACCGACTGGCTGCCGAAGACCGAGTTGACGATCTCGTTGAGTTCCCTGGCGCTGGCGAGGTCGTGGCCGAACGGCTTTTCCACCACCACCCGCCGCCAGGGCTGGTGGCCGTTATGGCGCTGTGGCGGCGTGGCCAGCCCGGAGCGCTTGAGCTGTTCCACCGCGGCAGGGAACAGCTTGGGCGGCACCGACAGGTAGAAGGCATAGTTGCCGCCGGTGCCCCGCTCGGTGTCCAGCAGCGCCACGGTGTCGGCCAGCCGGTCGAACGCGGCGTCGTCGTCGATGTCCCCGGACACGAACCTGGTGCCCTCGGCGAGCTGCTGCCAGACCGTGTCGTTGAACGGGGTCCGCGCGTTCTCCTTCACCGCCTGGTAGACGACCTGTTCGAAGTCTTCGTCCGCCCAGTTGCGCCGGGCGAAGCCGACCAGCGAGAACCCCGGCGGCAGCAGGCCGCGGTTGGCCAGGTCGTACACGGCCGGCATCAGCTTCTTGCGCGCCAGGTCGCCCGTGACACCGAACATCACGAGCACGCACGGTCCGGCGACCCGGGGGATGCGCCGGTCCCGCGGGTCACGCAACGGGTTGGCAGGCGGCGGCGCCGCTCGCCCTGGCAAGTGGATCACTGGCGGGCCGCGTCCATCTCGGTCTTGATCGTGTCCAGCAGCTCCTGCCAGGACGCCGCGAACTTGGACACGCCCTCCTCTTCGAGTACCTGCACCACGTCGTCGTAGCCGATGCCGAGGGTGGCCAGGTCCTCGAAGACCTTCCTGGACTCGTCATACGTCCCGGCGACCGTGTTGCCGCGGAACTCGCCGTGGTCGGCCATGGCGTGCAGGGTGGCCTCGGGCATGGTGTTGACCGTGTC
>DASYYE010000492.1:0-19177 GCA_035946955.1 Streptosporangiaceae bacterium
AGCACGACCCACAGCAGCGGGGGGTCGTCGCGGCTGAGGATGACCTGCCGCTCCATACGCGCGGTGACGAGCTCGTCGATCTGGTCCTCACTGGTGTTCGGGCGGGTGGCGAGCACTGCCCGGGCGTATTCGGGTGTCTGCAGCAATCCCGGCACCAGCACGTGTTCAAACCCGCGCAGCGACTTCGCCTTGGCTTCGTATTCCACGAACGGGCGGAACCATGCCGGGAAAGGAGCGGTGCGGAGATACGCTTGCATCCGTTCGAAGGTGCCCGTTGTCCCGAAGGCCTTATCACAACGCCGGGCGAAGTCGAGGCCAGGTACCCGCCGACAGCTCTCGACCATGCCGATCATCGATGGGCTGTAGTTGATCTCGCCGGCAAGCGCCTCCCGCGACAGCCCAGCCTTGGAGCGCGCAGCCTGCAACTCCCGGGCGAACATGACCAGCGCCGATTGGTCGTACTCACGGGCCACCTGTCACACCACCCTCACCAACACACCGAGATCCGCACACCATCCACACCATCGCCTGAGTCCCTCCCGCAGCGTAACCCCGCGAGCCAGGCTATGTAGAACAAATCATGCCAAGCGGGGAGGCATTGCCGTTGCCAACAGGAGACAACCCTGTAACCCCGGCGGCGGCAGTCCTGGCGACCACAAAAGCTCACATAGGCGCCACAGCCGCCCGCACCTTTCCCGCCACTCTTGACCAGGTACGTCAGGCCCGCCGTTTCCTCGCCGATGTGCTGGCCGGTTGCGCGGTGGCAGATGACGCTGTCCTCTGCCTTTCCGAGCTTGCCACCAATGCGGTCCGCCACAGCGGTTCAGCACGTCCCGGTGGCCAGTTCACCGTCCATGTCACCGTGAACGCCGACTGGCTGCTCGTGGAGATCGAGGACGGGGGTGGCACCTGGCAGGAGGCAACCTCGGGTCAGGAATGCCCGAACGGGCGCGGCCTACGCATAGTCGAAGCACTCACCGACGTCTGGGGCAAGACCGGTGACGGTGTCTCTTCGCGCATGGTCTGGTTCCAGATGCCCACCTCGCGGGCGGAATGACCACGGAACGAGACACCCGGGGCAGGGCCTGGCGGGGGTTCTGCCGCCCCTGGTCAGCCGGTTGCGTGGAGCCAGCGGACCGGGGCGCCTTCCGCAGCGCAGCGGAACGGCTCCAGTTCCTCGTCCCAGGGTTCGCCGAGCAGCCGCGCCAGCTCGTCCGCCAGCGTGGCCTGGGCACTTGCGGGCGCGGCGCGGTCGGCGAGTGCGGAACATTCGGCCGACACGACGCGCCCGGCCAGGGTGGGACGGCGCACCACGCCCGTGGCGGCAGCCGCGGCCACGGTCATGGCGGCGCGCAGCCGGTTCTCGGGGATGGCGACATCGCCATTGGCCAGCACGGTCGCTGAGAAGGTGCCGAGCGTCGGGGTGTAGCTGTAGCGGACGGCATCGCAGCCGGGGCTGGCCTCCTCACTCGCCTCGAACCGCAGCCTGTTCCAGCCCGCGAGTGCCGACGTGATCTGGCCGGCCGTGCCAGGGTGGGCCTCCCAGTCCAGCCCGGCCCGCAGCATGCCCGGGGCAGCAGGCTGACTCACCCACGACAGACCGACGGGGACGCCGACAACCCCAGCTACCGCCCACTCAATGTGTGGGCACAGCGCCGGGGGCGCGGAGTGAACCTGCAACACACCACGAACAGACAACGAGGCCTCCCTGCGAGCGGATGAGGTTCGCCTTCCCCAACGACCTCTACTCCGCGCGCCGGTGCCCCCGGCGTCTGCTGCAGGAGCACTACATGCAGTACCCAGTGACGTGGCAGTTCGAACTCCTGGTTGTTATTCTGCCCCAGCACACCGGGTGGACGCCAGTGCCCGGCACGTGTCACGGCTGGCAGAAGTAGTGGACGCCGCCAGCCGCGTGATGTAGTGGACCAGTGGAACAAAGCGGGCAGACGGCCAGTTCCGTCACCGGGCTTTTGTTCGTCGCTGACATGTACTCGCTCCAGCTCGACCACCTCGCGGCGGTGCTCGGGGTCTCAGAGCCCCGGGCACGCGCCGTGGTGACGGGCTGGCGCAAGCGCCGCTTCGCGGAGTCCGCACGGATCGGTCCCGGCCCCGCATGGGTGTGGCTGACCCGCTCCGGGCTCAACGCCTGCGGGCTGCCCTACACCGCCACCGCACCCGCGCTGTCACGCCTGGCGCACCTACGGGCGGTCACCACCGTCCGCCTGGCACTGGAGGCGGTGCCCGGGTACGGGGCCGCGGGTGCTTTCTGGCGCAGCGAGCGGCGGCTGCGCGCAAGGGCCGGCGGCCGGGTCGGTTTACGGGAACACGTCCCGGACGGCGAGGTGCACTGGCCGGACGGCTGCGGCCTGGCGTGGGCCGGGGAGTGCTGGGCGGTGGAAGCGGAACTGACCCGCAAGACGGTCACCCGGACAGTCGCGATCATGCAGGAGGCGCTCACCAGGACCGGGGACTACGGCTGTCCGGCCGCGCAGGCACACGTCCCGGGCGCACCGCCGCGCCACGCCCGCGTGCTCTACCTGTGCTCTCCGGCCGCCCGCCCGGTGGTGGCGCGGGCCCGGGACTCACTCGGCCCCCTGGGTGAGCGGGTGGAGGTCCGCGACCTGCCGCCGGGCGCCGCCATGGCCGAGCCAACGGCCCGCTCGCGCCCCAGCGGGCCACGGGTGACGGCATGATCCGGCGCTACCTCACCCTGCTGGCGGTCGCGGGCGTCATCCGCGTCAGCTGGCGGCTGGCCAAGGTGCTCGCGGCCGCCGCGGTGGTCATCGCCGCGGCACCGGTCTCGCTGGTGGCTGCCACCGCAGTGGCGCTCGCGTGGCTGCGTGGCTGGCCGCCCGCCAGGCTGTACCGGGCGGCGCTGTGGTGCGTACCGATGCTCACGGTCTGGCTGGCGGCCACCGCCGTGCAGGCACGGTCGTGGCGGCCGGTGGCTGGGGCGCCGTACTTCGCCTGGCTCGCGGCCTGGCACGAGACCGTGTCGGGTTCGCTGGCCCTGGCCGCGGTGACGGTGGCCCCCGCCGCGGTCCCGCTGGGCCTGGTGGTGGGTGGCCTGGCCTGGTCGCGGCGCGTCTACGCGATGCAGACCGGCGCGGGTGGGCTCACCCCGTCGGCACCGGCCGCCTTCGACCGCAGGCAGTGGCGTCACCAGGTCCGCGCCGCCCGTGCCAGGGTCGCGGCACCGGGTTCGGTCCCGCTGCTGACGCGGGGCGGCGACATCGTCGCGGGTGCCATCATCCGCGCCACGGGCCATCCGGCCCTGGGACTTGCCCTGGTCCCCTACCAGCGCCTCCGCTCACACCAGGTGGTCATCGGCACCACCGGCACAGGCAAGACCACGCTGCTGCTGCGGCTGTGGGCGGGGTTCTGCGCGCGCGGCCACCAGCTCTACGCGGCGGGTCAGGGACCGCGCCCACTGCTGGTGGTACTCGACTGCAAAGGGGGCGCGGACTCGCGGCGCATCGCTGACCGGGTACGGCGGGTACTGCGGGACGCGGGCACGCGCGGCTGCGCGGTATGGCCGGACGAGGCGAAGCTGTCGCTGTGGGACCTGCCGCCGGACCAGCTCACCAGCACCCTGGTGGACATGATCGAGCACGGCAGCGGGGCGGCCGCGTACTACACCGACGTGATGGAGTCAGTGGTGGCCCTGGCGGTGGGTGCACCCGCCGGGCCTCCGGCGAGCACCGCTGACTTCCTGTCACGTCTGGACGCGGCGTGGCTGACCATGGCATACGCAGCGGGCGGCACGGCCGGGGACGTGGCCCTGCTGCGCTCGGCGGCCCGGCACATCACGGACATCGCAATGCGCTTCCGGACGCTGTTCCGGCGGCTGGGCGACGGCCTCGATGGTCCAGGGTCATACTCCGACGCTGATGCCTGGTACTGCATCCTGGAGGGGACCGCGGATGTGGCCGCGGCAGAGGCGCAGGCCCGGGCACTGGTGGACCTGCTCGCCCACTACGCCGCGCACGGGCAGGGCAGCGGCAGGCAGATCCTGCTGGCGGTCGATGAGTTCAGTGCCGTATCGCGCCGGCTGCCCATCTGGCAGCTCTATGAGCGGGCCCGCTCGCTCGGGCTGGCGGTGCAGGTGTCGGCGCAGTCGTGGCAAGGGCTGGCCGCCGAGGACGACGAACGGTACCGCATCGCGGCAACCGCCGACGGGGGGATCTGGCTGCTGCGGACCCCGCACCCCGAACCGGTGACCGCCCTGGCGGGTGTCCTGCCTGCCGTGGACACCAGCCGTCACCTGCTCGGGACGCCACGCTGGGCCCGCCAGGGGTCATCGCGGATACGCGAGACACCAGTGGCCGACCCGGACCTCATCCGCCGCCTGGGGGTGGGCCAGGCCGCCTACATCTACCAGGGCGGCGTCACCTACGTTCAGGTCAAACGGCTGGTGGCAGCCCCGGCTGCGCTGGCACACCACCAGCCTCCCAGTGCCAGCCCCGCCTCGCCGCCCGCTGCCGCCCTGGCGTCAGCGGCCGGCGGTCAGGGGGCAGGTGCCCGGCCAGTGCCGGATGCCAGTGAGCTACTCGATGAGGCGTTCGGGAAGGAGCAGTGATGAGCACGGCCCGTCCTGGCGACCCGTTCGCGGTGCTGGGCCTGCCCGCCGAGCCTGGCCTGGGTGACGACGACGTCCGGGCTGCCTGGCGGCGGATCGCCGCCGCGACCCACCCGGACCGGGCGGACGGCGGGAACCCCGCCGTGTTCGCCGAAGCCGCCGCCGCCTACACCGTGCTGCGCACGGGGTTCGGCCGCAGCGAGGCCCTCGCCGACCTCGCCGCTCCGCGCCGAGGGCTCAGGCCCGGCCGGCGGCGTCCACGCCCAAGGCCCGCACCGGCCCCGGGGAGCGGGAGGCTGTGGCCCGCCCTGCGGCTGTTGCCCGCCATTGCGCCGTGGTGGGCGCGGCTCCAGAGACAGCCGGGATGGCTGGCCGCCCGGCGTCTCCTTGCGCAGGTACGGCGGGGCCGGCCAACCCGGCTGGCAGCACGCGTCGCGGCGACCGCCGTGGTGAGCGCGGCAGCAGTCTGGGTCGCCGGTGCCCGGCCAGCCACGCCCGCCGTGATAGCTGGCGCGCTGACCTGGCTCGTCCTGACCGCTCACCACGACATCGCACGCCACTGACCCCTTGGAATAGGTCGCCTAGTGTGCCAGGCCAACCTTCGCCTCGGCCGTTAGCCAGTTGTGGGCGATCGCGTGCTGGGCCTGTCTCAATCGTCGCTGCGCCTGTGCGCCGGTTGCCGAACACACCCAGTCGTGCAGCGCGTTCTCAATTGAGTCCTTGGGGTTGGGGATTGACCCGGCTTCGACCCACAGGTTGCTGGCGTCGTTAGCACCACCCAGCTCGAGGCTGATGAGATGGTCGAGTTCGCCGGACACGTCGTGCTGGCCGTACGCGGGTTCGGCAACGTTCCACTTGAATGCCTCAGTCTGGGCTTCCGGCGCACGGTAGGTGTCGGTGCTGTAGCTGGGCGAGCAGAGCGTGGCTGCGGTGACGCCAGGGTCGTACGCGCCAGGCGTGCAGTGCCTGTCCGGTAGCTGCCCCTGATGGCGCGTATGGCACGGTCCGTGCAGGGTGCCAGTGACCTTCCCGGGGTCATGCACTTGAATGAGCCCTGACCGCGACGTGCTGGCGCTGTCCTGAGTTGTGGGCGATGGCGACAGGCCGCCAATGGAAGGCAGCTTGCCAAGGTTGCTGCACGCGGTTGTCATGGTCACGACTACGAATGCCAGGAATGCGGGCACGCCCAGTGCGACCGCCAGTCTGCGCCTGGCCCCGCGGCAGTGGCGCGAGTTGGTGGCCCGCATCAGGGGTGGCCAGCGGTGGAACCCAGCGGCTTGGTCTCGTACTCGCTCATGCTTGCCTCTCTGATTCGCTGGGAGAACAGGCGTCAGCTACCCGAAACGTAACGGGACAACCCTCCACCGGCCTGACCAGTGAGAACCCGAGCTCACCCCGGGATCATCGTGTGGTGCGCGCTCAGCGCCCGGCCCATGACCGGCCAGAACCCTGCTGTCTTCGCCCACCACCGCGCCCGGCCGAGGCCGGTGACGGTACGGCACCCGGTTGTGGCGACGCTGACCGCGGGGAACGGGTGCCCAGCCCGGGCGAACACCAGCCGGAACGACCCGCCGAAGTCAGCGGGGCAGTGCAGGACCCCGGCTGGCACAACCGGCAGGGCGCACAGGGCCCGTGCCAGGGAACGCACGGCTGCGGCGTCGCGGATGGTGAACCCCGTGGGCAGGGGTTCGCGGACGGGACGCAGCCCCAGCGTCCGGGTGACCGTGACGGTGTCAAGCGAGGCGGTCTGCGAACACAGCGAACCTGCCGTGGCCGCGTGCACCCCAGTGGTGCGGTGCGCGGCAGTCCCGGCTGCGGCATGGCCGCCCGCGCCGTGGCTGGCCGCCCCCGCAGCCGCGCTGCCACAGGCGCTCAGCCCGGTGACCAGGCCTACCGCTGCCAGACCCGCCGCTGCCAAACCCATGCCTCTTGCTGTTATCAGCACCCTTGCTGCCCACCGCGGTGAATGTGCGCAGGATGGATGTGCGCTGGCGGACAAACTTTTGTCCGCCAGCGCACATCGATCACTGTGATGATCGTTGTGGCTCTTGGCGTGGGACGTTCTTTTGTCCGTGACGGTACATCGATCATGCACGTCCAGGCCTGCATGGACTGTCATCGCGGTCTCCCCCATCAGACGACACAACTGCTGGTCGCCGGTTAGACGCAGGGAGTAGCCACCGGGTTCCCGTCAGCCCGGCAACGGGCCCGTGGCGACAGGACGTGCGGAGCCGGTGATCCACTCAGACCAGGAACCCACGTACAACGCGGCCGGGATGCCGACCACCGCCAGCGCGAGCACCTCGTGCGCCGCGGTCACCCCGGAACCGCAGTAGGCGCCCACGTCCCCCGCGGCAGCGGCGCCGGGCACACCCAGGCCCGCGAAACGCTCCCGCAGGGCAGCGGCTGGCAGGAAACGCCCGTCGGCGCCCACGTTGTCCGTGGTGGGCGCGCTGACCGCGCCAGGGATGTGCCCAGCCACCCGGTCGACGGGCTCCACCTCCCCCGCGTAACGCTGCGCGGCGCGCGCATCCAGCAGCATGCCCTCACGCGCCAGGCGGGCCGCGCCCTCGGCGTCGAGCAGCAGCATGTGACCAGCATCCGCCCTGAAGTCCCCGGGCGCGCGCGCCGTAACCGCACCCGTCTCGGCGGCCCCACCAGCCGCCAGCCAGGCGCGGTAACCGCCGTCGAGCACCCTCACCGCGGTGTGCCCGAAGTAACGCAGCACCCACCACGCGCGAGCGGCCGAGCTTGAGTCGGCCGCGTCGTAGACCACCACGGGCCGGCCATCGGCCACCCCAGCGCGCCGCATCGCCGCCTGGAACTCCCCCGCCTCCGGCATCGGGTGCCGGCCGCCCAGGCCGGGTGCCCCGCTGAGGTCAGCGTCCAGGTCGGTGAATACCGCGCCGGGGATATGGCCTGCCAGATAGGACTCGATGCCTGGCGGTCCTGTCAGCGACCAGCGGACATCGAGCACCACCGGTGGGTCCTCGCTCGCGAGGGCGCGCGCCAGCGTCGTGGCGTCGGTCAGCGGCCCGCCCCCTGCTTCCCCCGCGGTGTCTGTCGTTCCCATCCCGCTCCCTTGCCCGGTAGGCGCCGGTAAGCCATAACCATCCGCGTGTGCCTGGCGGCCCAGGTCCGGTCTATGGCGCGGGCAGGCTCAGCAACGGGACGAACTGGTCGGCTGATGTCAGCGACCCGTGCATGCCGATGAGGGAGGACTCCAGGGGCTCCGCGCGGGTTGCCACGATCGCCCACGGGCCTGCGGGAGCCGCCACCACGTCGCCGATCCGGGCGAGGTAACCCGGCTCGGCCGGGCCGAACCAGCCCGCCTCGACCGCCTCCTCGCGGGAGACCACCCATGCCCGGCTGCCAATGACCTCCCGCCAGGCGGCCAGCACGTCAGCGGCCGCACCGGGGCGCGCGTAGACGTGGCGGGCACGCGGCTCCCCGCCCAGCAGGGCCACGCCTTCCGCCAGCACCGGTTCGCAGTCCACGTCGATCCTGTCCTCCGCCGGGACGTCGACCATGCCGTGGTCGGCGGTCACAAAGAACAGGGTGCCGTGCGGCAGGGCACCCGCGAGCTGCTCGGCGAGCTTGTCCACGTGGGACAGGTGGTAGCGCCAGGCATCGGAGGAGCAGCCGAACGTGTGCCCGGTGCCGTCGAGCTGCCCGTGGTACACGGTGACGAAGCAGCGGTCCGAGCTCCACAGCGCGTCCGCTGCCTGCGCGACCAGTGCGCCGAAACTGTCTGCCGCCAGATGGGTGGTGCCGCGCATGACCGCGGTTGACAGGCCGGTCTTGGCCAGTGACCCGGCCGCCACGCGGTAGGTGTCCACGCCCGCGCGGACGGCCCGCTCATAGATGGTCTGGTGGGGCTGCCAGTCGTGCGGGTCCACGCTGTTGTCCCAGCGCAAGCCGTTCAGCAACTTGTTCTTGCCCGGGATGGCCACCTGGTAGCCGAGCATCCCGTGCATGCCCGGTGGCTGCGCGATCGCCAGCGAACTCAGGCTGGTGACGGTGGTCGCGGGGAACCCGGAGGTCAGCACCGTGCCGTTGAGTGCGAGTTCCGACAGGAACGGCGCCTGGGCCGGGTGGTCGCGCAGCAGTTCCCAGCCGAGCCCGTCGACCACCAGCAGGCAGACCCGCCCCCCGGCTGGCAGGCCCAGCGGGTTGGCTGCGCCTGTCACCCCCAGCGAGGTCAGCAGCGAGGCAGCCAGGTCGGCCAGGGTGCTCTCACCGTAGTGGGGTACGACGGGCGCGGTCGTCGGCTCGGCTCGCATGAGGCCGCCTGTCAATGGCGCGGGTGTGTAGTTGCCTCGGCAAGCGCGCGGGAGAACGCCAGGACCTGCCGTACCGCTTCTTCGCCGTCAGCGGCCTCGCTCACCCGGAGCGAGAAGTCATCGGCCGTGATCGTGCCGCTGTAGCCGTGGTCGGCCTCGCAGTTCTCGTCCCCGCAGTGCGCGGGTTCGAGGTCCACGTGGGACAGCACGTTCCAGCCGATGGTCAGCACCACCTCGCTGGGCATGGTCACGCCTGGCACATAGGACGCAGGGTCCGGCACCACGCGAGTCACCGCGACTGAGGAGATCCGGGAGAAGCGGACGGCCTCGGTGCTCGTCTCCGCCTGGGAGCGCTCGCCTGGCTGCTCGGCCGGGTTCTCGTCGGTGTGGGAGTACACCAGCCGGGTCGGTGTCAGCACCAGGACCGTCATGTGGCGGCGGACTTCCATGGCTGGGTCGAACAGCGCGTCATGGTGCACGACATAGGACACGACCGTCTCGGAGCCGAGCGCGGAGGATACCGCGTCGGAGACCAGGCCGGGATAGTAGCCGCTGCGCTCAATAGCTGACCAGAGCCCTTCGGCTGTCGCTGGGATATCCCTCATGCTCCCATCCTGCCCTGTCTGCGGACCGGGAGCTAATGGACCCGGTGACTACGCTGCTGGCCCCGCTCCTGCGGGCGACGGCTCATACCTCTACGGCACCTGCGGCCTCGTAGGGCCCGGCTGGGCCGGCTGAGGTCAGGTCCACGTACGGCTCGTCACCCGGCTCTGGCAGCGACATGGCCCCTGCCCCAGCCACCGGGCGCGGGTGGCGTGGTGACGGGCTGCCCGCCGCACCACCGCGGCCCGGGTACACGATGAGGCCGTTGACCGGGTCAGGGACAGCGTCGAGTGCGCTCTGGACGACGGGCAGGGCCCGGAACACCTCCCAGCGGGCGTCGTCTTTGAACTCGACCTCGAACACCACACCCCACCGGTGCTCGTGCCACTCCCAGCCGCTGGCACCGTGCGACAGCGCCGCCTCGATCAGGGCATTCGAGTAGCTCTCCCGCCAGCGCTGGGCCGGGAACTCGCCGTGAAAGACCTCAATCGACCACCACTCACCCATGCCCACGACGATAGGCCTATCGGCCGGTTGGCAACACGTTTCGGCTGGTTGTTACGCCCGGGGCTTACAAGGCGGCGAGCGCCTGCGCGATCCGCTTCGCGTACTCCGCCGCTTCGGCGTCGTCGGCGTAACGCCCCCGCGGCCAGAAGAACCCGCGCAGCCCGTCGCCCTTGGTGCGCGGCACGACATGGACGTGCAGGTGCGGCACGCTCTGGCTGACCTTGTTGTTGAGCCCGACGAAGGTGCCCTGTGCCCCGAGTCCGGCGGGCAGGGCGGCGCTGACCCGCTGGACATGGGTGAAGAACGCGCCGACCTCGGCCGGTGGCAGGTCAGGCAGTGTCTCGATGTGGGCCCGCGGCACGACCAGCACATGTCCTTTGAACACGGGCCGGTGGTCGAGGAAGCCCACGGCGTCATCGGCGGTGAACACCATCGGGGCTGGCACCTCGCCAGCGATGATCCGGCAGAACAGGCAACCGTCCACGCGGGCACGATAGTCGCTGTAGCCGTCAGTTTTGGCGAGCCGGACGACCCGCCAGGTCATGGCACCCAGGCGGCGGCGGTCAGGCCGCGGGTCTCCAGGGTCGGCCTGTTCCCGTTGTACGACACGAACAGGTCGTTGCCGGAGAGGTAGAGGATCCAGCTGCCCTGCGCGTCGAAGCTGCTGTGGTCACGGTTGAGCCATCCGATGGCAACCTGGTGGACCATGACGCCCGAGGTGGTGACCTCCTGGATCAGGCTGGTGGTATTGCGGATGGGGAATCCCCGGCAGCATTGCCGGTTCACCAGCAGGTCACCGTTGGGCAGGTACACAGCCTCGCGGTAGTAGGAGTTGCCAGACACCGGCACCCGGGTGTCAGCGGGACCGGGTGAGGCGCTCTGTGGCTGGTAGTAATGCGCTCTCGCGGGGTCGAAGATGAGCAGGTTCCAGCCTTCGTTGTCCTGGGACCCACCCAGTGACATGGCGAGCCGCGTCCCATCCGGTGACCACGACAGGTGCAAGACCGGGTCTGGCAGGCCGAAGTCATCGGGCGAACTCGGGTGCCTGGTCTCCGCGCCGGTGCCCAGGTCCCGGATGACCAGGCTGGAGGTGGCACCGTGCGACGGAATCGCGCCGACACAGGTGTCATACAAGGTCACCGCGCCACCAGGCTCGCGTATGACGGCCAGCTTGGTGCCATCCGGGCTGACAGCCGGCTCCGCCCCGGTCGTGATGAGGGTGCTGGGCCCGCCCGCAGTGGGGACCGAGTAGACCTCGGAGTTGCAGCCCTTCCTCGCGGCGTAATAGACCGTTGACCCATTCGGGGTGACCGAGACCTCGTCCGGCAGGACGCCGCTGGGGACCAGCGTCCTGGTCGCCATCCAGGTCTTGGGGTTGAGGACTACGAGGGCCCCGCTCTTGGTCACGGCCACGGCCGTAGGTGGAGTGGCCGCCTGGGCCGGGTGGGCCGGCGGCGACGAGGGCGGTGTGGGGTGCGTGTGCTTGCTTCGGGAGAGTGGGCCCGTGAACTGCTGCATACGGTTGCTCTGGTGGAGTGCGTGGTTGGTCACCGTGTAGGCGACCCCACCACCACTGGCGAAGACCGCGACGGCGAGCGCGCCGTATGCTGCCGCGGCCCGGCGCCGTCGCTGGTCGCCCCGGGCCCGGACCATGGTGACCGGGCGGGGCTCGTAGTTGGCCGCGAACTCCGCGGCGCTTCCCCGCAACCTCTCCTCCATCTGGTCAGGCATGACTGGGTACCCCCTCGCTGGTGGCGCCACCACCATGAGGTGGGTCGGAAAGCAGGGTGGCCAGCGCCTGGCGGCCACGTGCCAGACGCGCCTTGACCGTCCCGGCCGGTACCCCGGTCTCATCGGCCACCTGGCCGACCGGGAGCCCGACCAGGTGGTAGAGCACGATCGCGCGGCGCTGCGCGTCGGGTATCTGGCGGAGCGCGGACATGATCGCTATTGAGTCAGGGGTAATGCCCGGTGTGTCCTCGGGCACACCGTGGCGGCGGTAGGCCTTGGTCCGGCGCAAGGCCCGGCGCCAGGTGTCCACGCTGATCCGGTAGGCGACCGTACGGACCCAGGCTTCCGGGTCGTCAAACCCGGACACGCTGCCCCATCGCTGCCAGGCACGGGCGAACGCTTCCTGCACGCACTCTTCTGCCTGATCCTTGTCACCGGTCATCGCGTACAACTGGCCGGTGATCCGCCGCACGCTACCCGCGTAGAACGCGTCGAAGCCGTCGGCATCCCTCATCGGTGCCTACTTCCCCGTCCCAGTGCCCGCCTGCCGCGGGGCCCTTCGAGTTTCTGACACGACACACATGAGACATCGGTTGCACACCGGTCGGAGAATTTTTTTTCAGGACTTGCCGACGTTTTCAGGACTTGCTGGCAGTAGCGCGTCGCAGCGACCAGCCCAGCACCGCGATGATGGCCACAGGCATCAGCCACCACGCGTTCACATGGGCGGTGTGGACCAGCAGCGCGGTCACGGCCAGGGCGGCCGCCACCACCGCGGCGCCGCGCCAGTCGTCACCGATGATGAAGTCGTACCAGAACGCACCGAACGAGCGCAGCCACCTCATGAGTGCGCACCCCCCTTCCCAGCGGACGCGCTGGCTCCGGCCACGGCGGGCGCGCCGCCCGCGGCGGGCGGGCCAGCCACGGTGCGGCCGCGCCGCAGCAGGGCCACGTAGGCCAGGGTGGTGAGCGCCATCACCGGGATGACGACCAGCAGGGCCGCGTCCCCACCAGGCCATTTCACGCCCGCGCCCTCCGCTCCCCAGAACAGGCCGAACGAGGTCAGCATGATGCCGACCACGAACTTCATGGAGTTCTCCGGCACCCGTGACAGCGGTGCCCGCACGCCCACTCCCACGCCCGCGATGACCAGCACCGCGGCTACCGCGCCCAGCGCGGCCAGCCCGAGGTTGTGTGCGTTGTCCCCGAAGGTGATGGCGATGAAGACCACCTCCAGGCCTTCCAGCAAGACACCCTTGAACGACAGGGTGAAGGCGTACCAGTCGCTCACCCAGCCACGGCCGCCCGCCGACGCCGCGCGCGCCGCAGCGACCTGGCGCTCGTAGATCGCCGACTCGTCGTGCAGGTCCTTGTACCCGGAGGCACGCAGCACCGCCTTACGGATCCACTGCAGGCCGAAGACCGCCAGCAGCGACCCGACCACCAGGCGCAGTCCGCCGAGTGGGATGAGGGTCAGGGAGGGGCCGATGACCGCCACGACAGCGGCCAGCACCACGAGCGCGACGGCCATCCCCTGCAGGGTGGAACGCCACTGCCGGGTCAGCCCGGCGGCGAGCACGATAGTGAGCGCCTCCACCGCCTCCACCGCACACGCGACGAAGACGGTGAGGACGAGAGCCACGGCACTTGCATTCACACGGTCTCCCAGGGGTGTTGGGGTCCTCTGCGACAATAGAACGGTGTCCGACAGCGAGGGGGCGGCAGGGGGAAGCTGGCTGCTGCTGGTCTACCGGGTGCCACCCGAGCCGAGCAGGCTCCGGTCGGCGGTGTGGCGGCGGCTCAAGAGCCTCGGCGCCATCTACCTGCAGAACTCCGCGGCAGCCCTGCCCACCAGCGTGAGTGCCGAGCGGGCCATGCGCAAGCTGCGCAGCGAGATCCTCGACATGGGCGGCACCGCGGTGCTGCTGTCGTGTGAGGTGCTCGCTGGCGCGGCCGACGTGCTCGGCGCGTTCCAGGCCGCCAGGGACGACGAGTACGAGGAGATCACCGACCGCTGCGAGGACTTCCTCGCGCAGGTCCGCAAGGAGCATGTGGCCGAGCACTTCACCTTCGCCGAGCTCGAGGAGAACGAGGTCGACCTCGAGAAGCTGCGCAACTGGTTCGCCCGGGTCCGTGAGCGTGACGCGTTCGGCGCGGCCGGCCGCGCCGCGGCCGAGAAGGCACTGGAAGTGTGTGCGCAGGTGCTGGAGGAATACGCCGCGCGGGTGTACCAGGAAGTTACGGAAAGTCACTGAGCCCGCACCTCCTCTTACGCTGACGAGCCTCCTCTTCAGGCTGCCAAGCACCTGGCCATTGTAACAGTCGTCATTTTGGACTTATGACGACCGTTGCACCGCAGTCGCCATAGTCAACTCGCCGTGGGTGAGCTGCGCCGAGGCACTGGGGCTCCGGCTGACCCAACAAGCCTTTACTGTGTGGGGGAAGGGAGCCCGGATGCTGAGTACCCGCATCCGCCCGGCGAGCGTGGCTGGTGCGGTAGTCGCCGTGGCTGTCGCAGTGACCGCGGTCGCCGTTGGGTCCACCACCGGCAGCGCCAGCCACAGCCCGTCCACCACGACCCCGATCAAGCATGTCGTGGTGATCATCGGCGAGAACCACAGCTTCGACAATGTCTTCGCGACCTACCGGCCGCCTGGCCACCAGAAGGTCTGGAACCTGCTGTCCGAGGGCATCGTCACCAGGAACGGCACGCCAGGTCCGAGCTTCGGCCGCGCCGCTCAGCTCACCGCCTCCGACACCTTGGCCTTCACCCTCACGCCGAAAGTCACCGGGGAGTACCCGGCCCTGCCCGCACCCAACACGACCTACGTGTCATCCGCGTGCGACGGCCAGCCGGGCGACGCCGCTGACACCCGCTTCCCGGCGAACCTGCCCGACGGGCCGTACCAGATCACCAAGTACGTGCCCTACTTCGACAGCCACAGCGAGTACGCCAGCTTCGGCCAGTGCGAGTTCTACGGCGCCTACGTAGGCGACCCCCAGCACCGCTTCTACCAGATGTGGCAGCAGACAGCGGCGCACCAGGGCCGGCTCGGCACCTGGGTCGCCAGCACCGCGGGTGACGACAACGGCACCAGCCCCCCCGCCCCGATCTACCAGGGCTCGGTGCAAGAGGGCTTCTACAACATGGCCCAGGGCGACGCCCCGGTCCTGCGTGACCTCGCCGAGAACTACGCGATCAGCGACAACTACCACCAGGCGGTACAGGGCGGCACCGGCGCGAACCACATCGCGCTCGGCACCGGCTTCGCCGCCTCCTACCAGGACACCTCCGGCCACGCCGCGGTGCCGCCCGCGAACCAGATCGATAACCCCAACCCCAAGCCCGGCACCAACAACAACTACTCCCAGGACGGGTACTCCGGTGGCAGCTACTCCGAGTGCGCCGACCCGTCGCAGCCCGGCGTCGGGGCCATCGACAAGTTCCTCGCCACCCTGCCCTACAAGCCGCTGGCGAACTGCCAGCCCGGGCGCTACTACATCCTCAACAACTACCACCCCGGCTACAACGTGGACGGCACGCTGAACACCGCCACGTACACGGTCCCGCCGCAGAAGTCCGACTACGCAACCATTGGCGACGCACTGTCGGCCCACCACATCAGCTGGGGCTACTACGGCGAGGGGTACGACAACGGCCAGGTGGACTCCTCGTACTGCGGCATCTGCGACCCGATGCAGTACTCCGCGTCCATCATGACCAACCCGTCACTGCGAGCCAACGTCCAGCACGGCCTGGGCGACTTCGTCTCAGCGGCAGCGGACGGGACACTGCCCGCGGTGTCCTTCCTCAAGCCCGGCGGCGACGACGGCCACCCCCGCTACTCCACCCTGGAGGCGTTCGAGAACTTCGTCGCCCGCGCGGTCGCAGCGGTCCAGGGCAACCCGTCGCTGTGGCGGAACACCGCCATCTTCGTCACGTTCGACGAGACCGGCGGCTACTACGACTCCGGGTACACCCAGCCGGTGAGCTTCTTCGGTGACGGGCCCCGGGTGCCGCTGTTCGTGGTCTCACCCTTCGCGCGGCGAGGGTTCGTGGACCACACCTACAACGACCACGTCTCGGTCCTGAAGTTCATCGAGGCCAACTGGAAGCTGAACCCCCTGAGCAGCGTCAGCGAGGACAACCTGCCCAACGCCACACCGGGTGTCTACGTCCCCAGGGACCGGCCCGCGATCGGGAACCTGATGACCCTGTTCGACTTCAGCCACCCCAACTTCGCCACGCTGCACCTGTCGCCCCCAGGCCTGGCTGCCCCACGCGGGCACCGGCTGGGCCTCATGGCGGGCTGGCGTAGCTTCAGGCACTAGCATCGGAGCCGTGAGCACGTTGGAAATCAGCAGCAGTGAGGCTGCTCCCCACCTGGTCGATGCGGACGCTGTTGTCATCGCGGTCGTGAAGGAGGACGCAGGCCCACGCCCGGGCCCCGGGGCCAAGGGCGTGGACGATGCGCTAGGCGGCACGCTGGCCGCCACCCTGGCCACCCTCGGCGCCACCGGCGAGCTGGGTGAGATCACCAAGATCCCCACAGCGGGGCGGCTGACCGCCCCCCTCCTCATCGCGGTCGGGATCGGCCAGCCGGCCTCCGGCCCAGACGCTCCCGTGGACCCGGACCCTCTCCGCCGCGCCACCGGGGCGGCAGTCCGCGAACTGGCCACCTCCCACCGGCGCACCGGCAACGGCGAGTGGCGGATCGCCCTGGCGCTGCCCACACGTGAGGCGGCTGAGGCCGAGGCCGTCGCCCTGGGCGCCCTGCTGGGCGGGTACTCCTTCAACCGCTACCGGCCGGCCCCCGCCGGGCGGACCACGCTTGCGCTACTGGCCGCCAACGCCCATGCGGCCGAGGCCCTCCGGCGGGCACAGATACTGGCCACCGCGGTGAACCTCGTACGTGACCTGGTCAACACCAGCCCGTCCGACCTGGTCCCGGCGACGTTCGCCGAGCGAGCGGTGCTGGTCGCGGCCGACGCCGGGTTCGAGGTGAGTGTGCTCGATGAGGAGGCACTCGCCGAGGGCGGCTACGGCGGGATCCTCGGCGTGGGCAAGGGGTCGGTGCACCCGCCCCGGCTGGTCCGGCTCGACTACAACCCACCAGCTGCCGAGAAGGTACTGGTGCTGGCCGGCAAGGGGATCACCTTCGACTCGGGCGGGCTCTCACTCAAGCCCGCCAAGGCGATGCCGGCCATGAAGTCGGACATGGGCGGGGCCGCGGCCGTGCTCGGCGCCATGCAGGCCATCGCCGCGCTGCGACTGCCCGTGCACGTCGTGGGCTACCTGCCACTGGCCGAAAACATGCCCAGCGGCTCGGCGCAGCGGCCGTCCGACGTGCTGACCATCTTCGGCGGCACCACCGTGGAGGTCACCAACACCGATGCCGAGGGACGGCTGGTCCTGGCCGACACCCTCGTCCGGTCCCGGGCCGACTCCCCCGACGTGCTCATCGACATCGCCACCCTCACCGGAGCGCAGGTCGTCGCGCTCGGTCCGCGGGTCTCCGGGGTGATGTCCAATGACGACCACCTGCGCGAGCAGGTGGTAGACGCCTCCCGGCGGGCCGGGGAGTCCATGTGGCCGATGCCGCTGCCGCCGGACCTCAGCAAAGTCATCGAGTCCGATATCGCCGACGTCATCAACCTGGCGGCCGAACGCGACGCGGGAATGCTGGTCGCCGGCCTGTTCCTGAGTAAGTTCGTGCCCAGCGGAGTGCGCTGGGCACACCTGGACATCGCCGGGCCCGCGTTCAACTCTGGCGAGCCCCACGGGTTCACCCCCAAAGGCGGGACCGGCGCGGCAACACTGAGCCTGGTCCAGGTCGCGCAGGACATGGCCGACGGCCGGATCTGAGCGAGCGGGCTGGCAACACCGAGAACCTAGGAGTGTTTCGTGGCGGACAGCAGCGGGCCGTATGACCTCGTCATCCTCGGTGGCGGCAGTGGCGGCTACGCCTGCGCGCTGCGCGCCGCCGAGCTTGGCAAGCGCGTCGTCCTCATCGAGAAGGACAAACTCGGCGGCACCTGCCTGCACCGGGGCTGCATCCCGACCAAGGCGCTGCTCCACGCGGCCGAGGTAGCAGACCTGGCGGCCGAGGCCGCCGACTTCGGGGTGCGGGCCCAGTTCGAGGGCATTGACGTGCCCGGGGTCCACCGTTACAAGGACAAGGTCGTCGACCGGCTGTGGAAGGGCCTGCAGAGCACCGTCGCCAGCCGCAAGGTAGACGTGGTCTACGGCGACGGGCGCCTCGCCT
The DNA here is from genome assembly GCA_035946955.1 of Streptosporangiaceae bacterium. Classification (GTDB taxonomy): domain Bacteria; phylum Actinomycetota; class Actinomycetes; order Streptosporangiales; family Streptosporangiaceae; genus DASYYE01. Next base: position 17,970 of record DASYYE010000492.1, read on the forward strand.
CCCCCACCTCGGTCCAGGTGGGCGACACGGTCTACGAAGGCGCACACGTGGTGCTGGCCACCGGGTCGGAACCGAAGACCCTGCCCGGGCTCACCCCCGACGGCCAGCGGATCATCACCAGCGACCACGCGCTGCGGCTCGACCACGTGCCCTCGTCGGTGATCATCCTCGGCGGCGGGGTGATCGGGGTCGAGTTCGCCAGTGTCTGGCGTTCGTTCGGTGCCGAGGTGACCATCGTCGAGATGCTCCCCCACCTGCTGCCGACCGAAGACGAGGACAGCTCCAAGCTGCTGGAACGGGCGTTCCGCAGGCGCGGTATCTCCTACCAGCTCGGGGCCAGGTTCGAGGGTGTCAAAGAGTCCGAGGCCGGGGTCACGGTCACTCTCGACGGCGGCAAGACCCTCGAGGCCGAACTGCTGCTGGTCGCGGTGGGCCGCGGGCCGGTGTCGGCCGGGCTCGGTTACGAGGAAGCCGGTGTGGCGACCGACCGCGGTTATGTCCTGGTCAACGAGGTCTGCCAGACGAGCCTGCCGACGGTCTCGGCCGTGGGAGACATCAGCCCCGGGCTCCAGCTCGCGCACGTCGGGTTCGCCGAAGGCATCCTGGTCGCGGAGCGGACAGCCGGACTGGACGTCACCGCGATCGACTACGACGGCGTGCCGCGGATCACCTACAGCAACCCCGAGGTCGCTTCGGTCGGCATCACCTCCGCGACCGCCGCGCAGCGCGGGATCGAAACCGTGGAGTTCACCTACAACCTCGGTGGCAACGGCAAGAGCGTGATCCTCCAGACCCAGGGCGCATGCAAGGTCATCGCCACGAAGGGCGCTCCTGGTGCACCCGGGCCGGTGCTCGGCGTGCACATCGTGGGTGCCCGGGTCGGGGAGCTGATCGCCGAAGGGCAGCTGATCTACAACTGGGAGGCGCTGCCGTCTGAGGTGGCGCAGCTCATCCACCCACACCCCACGCAGTCGGAGGTCATCGGCGAGGCACACCTCGCGCTGGCCGGCAAGCCCCTACACGTGCACGCCTGAGCGGAACGCGCCGCGCACGTCTCCCCCGCCCTCACCCAACGAGGGCCGAGCAGCGAAGGAGTCACCACCCCCATGTCGGTCACGGTATCCATGCCCCAGCTCGGCGAGAGCGTCACCGAGGGGACGGTCACGCGCTGGCTCAAGAAGGCGGGCGAGCGCGTGGCGGCTGACGAG
>DASYYE010000493.1:0-11864 GCA_035946955.1 Streptosporangiaceae bacterium
TACCAGGACATCCGCGCGGGGCAGGTGGCACTGCTCTCCTCGGCCGACGGTGGGGCACTGCTGCGGGTGATCGCCGGAGAGATAGCGGGCCACCCGGGCCCGGGCATCACCCACACTCCGATCACCCTGGTGCACGCGACCGTCTCCCCTGGGGCACAGGTCCGGCTCCCCTGGCCGGTGGACTTCAATGCACTCGGGTACGTGCTCGGCGGCTCTGGCACGGTTGGCCCGGAGCAGCGCCCGATCCGCGCCGGGCAACTGGCCGTGTTCGGGCCCGGTACCGCGGTCGCGTTCGGGGCGGACCCGCGCCAGCAGGGCCCTGGCCGCGACTTCGACATCCTGCTGCTCGGCGGGCAGCCGATCCGCGAGCCTGTCGCCGCCTATGGGCCGTTCGTAATGAACACCAGGGCAGAACTCGTCCAGGCGTTCGAGGACTACCAGGCAGGGCGGCTAGGGACGATCCCGGCGCAGCCGCAGGTGGTGCCCGACGAGCCGCACCCAGGCCACGACGTGCTCTGAGGTAACTGCGTCACTTGACACCGGGCCGGGTCACTTTGACACCGGGCCGGGTCACTTTGACACCGGGCTGGCCGGCGGGGGCCGGATGCCCAGCGTTGACTTCACCTTGAGCACGTGGTCCACGAGCGCGGTGACCTTGGCCTGCGGGTCCCACAGTGGAGGCTGTGACTTGCCGTCCGCCCAGAAGCTGTCGGCCCCGCAGCCGCCAGGTGTGGCCGTGACCGACTGCAGCGGCCGCCCGCCCGGCGCGGACACGAGCAGGGTGACCCGGTAAGAGGCCAGCATCATCGGGCAGTGCGCCATCGTCGGCGGGGCCGCCGGCAGGCTGTTCAGCAACGTGACGATCTGGCGGATCACGGCCCGGGAGGTGATGGTCTGGCGCACGGTGTGCGGGCTCGGGTTGAGGACGTAGGCCGAGAGTTCCATGTTGTGGATGGCGGCGGCGTCCAGGTGCTCCGCTGCGGTGCGCGGCGGGAACCAGGTCACCTGGGCATCGGCACGCAGCAGTGAGCTGCCACCGGCGGCGGGCACGATGGTCACCGTCAGCTCGCTCAGCTCGATGCCCGCCGGGAGCGAGCGCAGCGACCAGTCCACCACCGCTGATGTGGTGGTCCCGGGGCCTGCCGGCTGTCCCACTGGCGCCGGTGCGGTGCTCCCGGAGCCGGTCGGCTGTTGCACTGGCGAGGCCAGGGGGACAGGTGTGCGCGGGATCACCGTGGGCATGGACGCCTGGCCCGTGCCGGACAACGCCATCCCGGCGGGCGCGTGGGAGGCCAGGTAGTGCTGGGTGGCGGTCAGGGACTGCCGGACCGTGAAGACCCGGTGGACATCCACGCTGTCGGCGCCCCCCGCCACCATCTCCCCGGGCTGGCGCAGCGCCGCGGGCAGTGTGTGCGGCTGGGTGAGCTGGGCGCCCTGCGGCAGGGCAAGCCGCGTCAACATGCCGCTGGCTACGGCAAGCGCGGCAGTGCGCGACCCCGCGGGCGCACCCAGCTGGTCTGCCGTGGCCGCAGCGCCGCGCCCATGGGCGGCCTGGGCTCCGGCAGTGGGCGCGTGGGCGGTCCCGCAGGCTGCCAGCATGGTGACCGCGCCCGTGACCGCGGTCGCGGTACCCACCACACCGGGCCATCCCGCCCTGCTGCGTGCCATCGTGCGCATAGTTGGGTGTCCTCGCCACATCGCGGTCTCCATAGCTCTCGCCCCGGGATTGCAGGAGGTAGCCACCAGCCGTTGCCGGGGGCACCAACCCGTTCCCGGGCGTACCAACCCGTCGCCGGGGCCACCAACCATCCCGTCGGGCCACTAATCATCCCTTGGACGCGTGTGGGTGCGTTCTGGTTCCCGCGAGTTCGGCTAGAGTGACTGCCCGTGGCAGAGCGGGACCTGCATGAGGTCGTCGAGTCCGGCTGGGCAGACGCATTGGAGCCGGTGGCTGGGCGTATCACCGCCATGGGGGACTTCCTCCGTGCGGAACTGGCCGCGGGCCGCCGTTACCTGCCAGCGGGCGAGAACGTGCTCCGTGCCTTCAAACAGCCCTTCGCCGAGGTCCGTGTGCTGATCGTCGGGCAGGACCCGTACCCGACGCCCGGCAACGCGGTTGGCCTCAGTTTCTCGGTGCCGCCGGAGCTGCGACGGCTGCCGCCGAGCCTGCTCAACATCTTCCGTGAGTACCGCGAAGACCTGGGCTACCCCCAGCCGTCCAGCGGCGACCTCACACCCTGGACCGAAAGCGGCGTCCTGCTGCTCAACCGGGTGCTCACCGTGCGGCCCGGCCAGCCAGGCTCCCACCGCGGCAAGGGCTGGGAGGAAGTGACCGAGCAGGCCATCCGGGCACTGGCCGCCCGAAAGACCCCACTCGTGGCGGTCCTGTGGGGCCGCGACGCCCGCAACCTCGCGCCACTGCTGGCTGGCGTCCCACTAGTGGAGTCCGCCCACCCCAGCCCCAATTCAGCCGACCGCGGCTTCTTCGGCTCCCGCCCCTTCAGTCACGTCAACCGTCTCCTCCAAGACCAAGGCGCCCCGGCCATCGACTGGAAGCTCCCCTAGCCAGCGGCGTCACTGGTCGCGTCAATGGCGTGCAAAAGTTAGCCCCAGGTTGTGTTTCGCCAGCGCCTCGCCCCTTCAGCAACTTCCAACTGACCACTTGGCGGTCGTCCCATCGGAACTCTGGGGACAAGCACCCTGGGCCGGTCAGCTAGACTCAGCGCCACGGCGCGGGGGCCATCCGGCGACCTTCGCCGACAGGACATGATCGGGTCCGGGGTCACGAAAGCAGCGGTACGACTACGGTGAGCATCCGGGCACGAAGCGCAACAGACACGGCCGCTCTGGCGTGCGCGGCACGGACACCATTGTCTTTTCAGAGACTGAGGTTCCACGTAGGAACTGGGTGGAACTTGAAGCCATTATGCTGACGGCAATGGCTGCTGCGGCTGGGGGCGAACCAGCGCGTGATAGTGATACTTCGGGAATAGCAAACGCTATGCCTGCCATGCTCAGGGCGCGTGAGCTCGAGGTGGTGGGCCAGCAGTTTACCCGTCTCGGGCAGCACGGGTTCCGGCTGGTCACGCTGGTTGGCGACCCAGGCATCGGAAAGACACGGCTGCTGGCCGAGGTAGCGGCGCTGGCTCAGGCCCGCTCGCACATCGTGGTCAGCGCCCGGGCCAGCGAAGCGGACCAGACGGTCGCGCTCCACCCGCTCATCGAAGCGCTCGAAGAGCGTGTCGTAGATGCGGCGGCAGCGCTGCTGCCCCAGTTGGACGCGGGCGAGAGCGCCACGCTGGCGGCGGTCTTCCCGCGGCTGCGTGCGGCCCGCGCGGAAACCTCGCTGGCCTTGGCGCCATCCCCGCCCGCGGCAGTCCCCGATGAGGATGCAGGGCGGTTGCCGCTGTTCCGCACCATCCGGCACAGCATCGAGCTGCTCGGCCAGCCACACGGCCTGGTCCTGATCCTCGATGACATGCACTGGGCTGACACTGCCACGATCGGGCTCATCGACCACCTGCTGCGCTACGGCAACGGCCCGGTCCTGCTCGTCCTGGCACTGCGCCCCAAACAGGTCAGTCCAGAGTTCGCGGCTGCGCTGGCGATGGCGCCCGCCAACCGGGTGGTCCAGATCGAACTGGGACCGCTGAGCCTGGCCCAGGCAGGCGCCATGCTGGACCCCCCGAGGAGTCCCCCCAGACAGAAGTGGATCTACGACGTCAGCGAGGGGATCCCGCTGTGCGTCGAAGCCCTGTCCAAGATCCCTGACGCGGAGGTCGACCGGGCGCGCTTGTCGGTCCACCTTGGCCCGGAGTTCGACCATGTGCCGCACATCGTGCGGGCCACCCTGGTTTCTGAGATCAGCTCGCTGCCCGCCGAGGTCCGTGCCGTCGCAAGGGCCGCGGCGGTCGCTGGAGACGACTTCGACGCCGGGCTCGTGGAGGCCATCGTCGACGGGCCTGTTGACAGCGTCCTGTATGCCCTTGACCTGCTGTCCGCCCGCGACGTAGTGCGGCCCGTCGCCGGCTCGGGCCGGTTCCGGTTCCGCCACCCGCTCATGCGCAGCGCCATCTATGCCATGGGGTCCGCAGGCTGGCGAGTCACTGCCCATAGCCGCGCCGCCGACTACCTCGGCCGGGTCGGGGCGCCGCCGACAGCCAGGGCTTACCACATCCAGTGCTCCGCCCGGTTCGGTGACGAGTCCGCGGTCATCGTGCTGGCCGAGGCCGCCCGCGCCGTTGGCGTCCACGCACCAGCGACAGCAGCCCACTGGCTGCGCGTGGCGCTGACCCTCCTGCCTGACACCGCTCCCCCGGACGCGGCGCCCAGCCCGGGCCTGCCCACCCGGCTCGATCTCACCGCCGAACTGGCGGAAAAGCTGGCAGTCGGTGGCCAATTGGCCGAAGGGCTGGAGGTCTGCCGAGAGGCACTGCGCCTGCTTCCCGACCATGGTCAGCACCGGCGAGTGCAGATAGTGCTGCTCCTCTCCAGGCTCGAACGTTTGCTCGGCGACTATGGCCACTCCCGCCCCGACCTGCTGGCCGAGCTGGCGAGCCAACCTCCGCCCAGCCCTACGGATACTCTGCGTCTCAAGCTCGAACTGGCCATGCACGACCACGTGGTCAAAGGCGTCCCCGGATGGCGCGCAGGGCTGGCGTCCCTGCTGGAACCCGACCTTGACGGCTCCGCGCACCCCATCATCAACGCCGCCCGCGCGACCGCCACGGAGATCCTTGATGACTCCGCCGGCCACGCCCCCGCGGATGCGGCCGCCCTCATTGACGCCCTGGACACCAGGGACGTCGAACAGCACGTAGAGGTCATGGAATTCCTCGCCTGGGCGGAGCTGATCTGCGGCCACGCACGCGAGGCAGCGCGCCACTTCGACCGCGCGGCAAAGGCGGCGAGAGTGACCGGTCAGCGTTATGTGCTGGCGGGTGTGCTGTCCGGTGGAGCCACCGCTCTCGCCCTGCTCGGGGAATTCGCTAATGGGCGCGTGTGTGCGGAAGAAGCCGCGGACGCGGCGGTCTTGCTCGGCACCAAGTGGGGTCTGAGCCTGGCCCTGCAGGCCCGATCCGACATCAGCCTGTGGGCCGGTGACTACACCGAGGCAGCCGATCTGGCCGACAAAGCAGGCGAAGCCGCGGACCGGGGCCAGCTCGTGTCCTCCCGGCTCGCCCAGTTCACCCACGCAATGGTGCGTATCGGCACCGACGATTTCGAGGTAGGCGGCAAGCTGCTCCTCTCCGCAATGGGCGGCCCGGCGATGCCGCACACCGCACCGTTCAAGCGGCTCCTGGCCACCCAGGCGATGGCCAGGGTCGAGGCCTGCCTGGGCCATCCCGACCAGGCGGGGGCGTGGGCCAACCGGGCGGCAGACCTCGCCCGCCCCGGGGAACTCCTTGATGAGGGGTTCGTCCATCTGGCCCGCGCCCATGCGCACAGCTTCACCGGAGCGGGTGATGCGATCCTGCACGCCCGCGCGGCCGCCCAGGCGTTCAGTAAGGCGGGCCTGCGGCCACTGGCCGGGCAGGCGGCACTCGTGGCGGGCGAGGCCGCGCACCGGATCGGTGACCGCGCCACCGCCGTGGCGGAGTTCTCCGGTGCTGCGAGGATCTTCGCGGAGTGCGGCGCGGACGGTGCTCTCGCCCGAGTCCAGCAGGCGCAGCGCCGCCTCGGCGTCCGCGTGCCCACCACCGGAGCCAAAGCTCCTTCCCCCCCACTGGGGTTGTCGCAGCGGGAAGCGGAAGTGGCCGAACTCCTCAGCGCGGGATGCACCAACCGGGAGATCGCGGGCAGGCTCATGCTGAGCGTCCGCACCGTCGAGACTCACGTCAAGCACATCTTTGGCAAGCTCGACGTCAACTCCCGGGCAGCCGCCATCAGCATCCTCGTCCAGCACCTCGATAGTGCCGACGCGGGCAGATGACGCCAGTGCCGCCACCACTGCCAGCGGCCCACCGGTCACTTCCTCGCTCACGCGCCAAGCACCGGGCCAACGGCCGGGACTGAGGCATGGCCGGCCTCGGCCTATGGTGGGCGTCCGGGTTGTCCAGTTGGTCCGCCAGCCAGTACCTCCGGGGCCGTTCAGCCTCGGGCCGCGAGGTGAGGTCCAGGCATGTCTCCGCCCCCGATTGGCGCACGCCTACCACTGCGACCCTATTGCCGCGCAGAGCATGGGCTTTGTGCACAGAACTGGAGATGCTCCCTCTGTCCCTTAACCTCACGGTGCCAACCACCCTGTTTGTCTGAGTGCACTCCGGACAGCCCGGCCTCTTGAGATGACACAACCCAATAAGAGTCCGAGGTGCCGTCCCCGATAGAACGACCTTGTCGCGCTGGCCCTTACTGACCCTTCGGCGGCGGGGCTGGCAGTCCCGTACTGCTGCGGTAGGACTGGCAATCGCCGATGCCCCTGCCGGGGCTCTCCAGATGGTGTCAGCGCGACGCTACACATCATGCGGCAGCAGTGGCACGTCGCACCATCACGGAAGCCACGGATTCTCAGCCCGCGCGGACCACGCAGTCCGAGTCCGCCAGCCGTCAAACATCCGTGCCGTGCCGTCCAGACTCCAGGTGCCTATCCCCCACTGGCATCCGTACGCCATAGCATCGGTATCCGTACCACGGTGTTTTCAATATCCGTACCAAACGCCAATGCACCTTCTCAGCCCCAGCAGGCGCGCTGAGCCGCAGCAGAGATTCGGGCGCCCAGGGCCTGGGAAGAGGTGGCCGAGCAGGCCATCCGGGCACTGGCCGCCCGCAAGACCCCACTCGTGGCGGTCCTGTGGGCCGCGACGCCCGCAACCTCGCCCTTGCTGATGCAGCATCAACCAACGTTTGCCTGTCTGCCGCCCGTTGCGCGGCCGACTTCCATGATCGCGGTTGTTTTTACTGCTATGCGCAGGAGAAGTCACCGCGATCATGGAAGTGCCACCTGGGTGGGTGGCATTTTGCCCTTCCGCCACGAGGGCGAAGGTTGCCGGTAGCGACACTAATTAGCCGGCGAATCAGTGTTCCCAGTTGGACGCCAACTGCGCAGGCCGGGTGAAGGGCTCGGAACCAGGGCCGACAATCCAGCTGCTCTACAGTGGGTGCATGCGTGTCGTCCTGGAAACAAGGCGCCTGAGGATACGCCGGTTCACCGAAAGCGACGTGGACCACCTGTTTGACCTGAACAGTGATCCCGAGGTCATGCGCTACATCAACGGTGGCAAGCCGACGCCTCGTGAAGTAGTCCGGGACGAGATCATCCCCTTCCACCTTGCCTTCTACGAGAGGTTCCCCGGCCTCGGAACCTGGGCGGCGGAGTCCAGCCCAGCGGGTGAATTCCTCGGCTGGTTTCATTTCCGGCCCGGCTACGGCCAGGACACCAAGAACATTGATCTTGGCTACCGGATGCGCAGGACCGCGTGGAACAAGGGTTACGCTACGGAGGGTTCACATGCCCTGATTCGCATGGGGTTCGCCGACCTCGGCATCGACCGGGTGTTCGCACATACGATGGCGGTGAATACTGCTTCCCGGCGTGTGATGGAGAAGTGCGGCCTGGCTCTGGTCCGCGCCTTTCCATACGAAGGGCCCGACGTCATCGAAGGCTCCGAACACGGTGAGGTGGAGTACGCGCTGACCAGTTCCGAATGGGAACAAGCGACCGCCTGCCCTCAATGAGCGCACCAGCTCAGTACTCGCTGGGTCCAGTGGTGTAGGTGCGTCCGTGCGGGAGTCGCCAGACCATGACCCCAGGTTGTGGCTGGTCGAGGTGCCAACCCCGGGTTGTTTGGGGCGGTGGTGGCTGCGGCACAGGGGAGTGTTTACGCACTCACATGTACTCGTGGGCACCCCACGTACCCCTCGTCGCGAGGTGATATCATAAGATATCACAGGAGGTGGAGATGACCGATGTGCTCATCCGCGACGTGCCAGAAGACATTGTCGCGGCCCTGGATTCCCACGCTGCCCGGTTGGGTCTATCACGAAGCGAGTACGTGCGACGCCGCTTGGCTCAGGACGCGGCGACGCCCGCTGTCCCGGTGAGTGTTCAGGACCTCGAACGCTTCGCCGATGCCTTCGGTGACTTGGCCGACCCGGACGTGATGTCGCGGGCGTGGCAGTGACCACCTGGCTGATCGACAAGTCCGCCCTCGCCCGCCTGTCCGACAGTCCGGAGGCTGCCGAGTGGGCGGCGCGCATCCAGCGTGGGCTGGTGCGAATCACGACTGTCACGCGCCTGGAAGTTGGTCACTCCGCTCGGTCGGGACCGGATCTGCGAGCGGGGTTCCGTCGGCCACCCATGGCGTCAATGCCGGCCGAGCACTTGACGCCCGCGATCGAGGACCGGGCGGTGGAGGTACTCACGCTGCTCGCAGACCGGGGGCAGCACCGCGCGCCCTCGCTTCCCGACCTGGTCATCGCGGCCACCGCGGAACTCGCTGGGCTGACCGTGCTGCACCTCGACAAGGATTTCGACCTGATCGCCGAGATCACCGGGCAGCCTGTCGAGCGTCTCAGCACTTGACAGGCCAATCGAGCCACCGGCGGCACCAGGTGTGCCGCTATCGCTTGCTGGATGGTGCGAGGTTGCATTCGCAGGTGCGTCGCCCTGGTGGTAGGGGGTGGTGTGGTCGAGGTCGCTGCGGGTGGCTGGCGGCGGCAGCCGGGGGGAGCAGCAGGTCTGCATGGTCGTCCTAGGGACGGGACTGACAACCATTAGCCGTCTACCGCTGGCCGGTGTCCCCAGGCGCGGGACCGCCACGCGGCCGATTCACGAGCGACGGGCGGCGAGACGGCGCAGTGCGGCGCGAGCCACCGCCGGATCGGTGGTGGCCCAGAACGGCGGCAGGGAGGTGCGGAGGAAACCCGCGTACCGCGCAGTGGCCAGCCGCGGGTCCAGCACAGCCACCATGCCGCGGTCATCGGCGGTGCGCAGCAGCCTGCCCGCGCCCTGCGCGAGCAGCAGTGCGGCATGGGCCGCCGCCACAGCCATGAACCCATTGCCGCCCCGGGCCGCCACGGCACGCTGCCGCGCGGAGGCGAGCGGGTCGTCGGGGCGGGGGAAGGGGATCCGGTCGATGACCACGAGTTGCAGTGATGGGCCGGGCACGTCCACGCCCTGCCAGAGCGAGAGTGTGCCGAACAGGCAGGTCGCCTCATCGGCTGTGAACTGGCGGACGAGTTCGGCGGTGGCATCCTCACCCTGGCATAGCAGCGGCACCTCGATCACGTCGCGCAGCTCATCCGCTGCCTGCCGGGCCGCCCGCATGGACGAGAAGAGCCCCAGCGTACGGCCCCCCGCCGCCTCGATCAGTTCCCGCAACTCGGTCAGGTACGCGGCGGGCAGGCCGTCACGCCCGGGCGGCTGCAGGTGACGTGCGACGTAGAGGATGCCGCTGCGCGGGTGGTCGAACGGCGACCCCACGTCCATCCCGGACCAGGTCAGCTCCTCAGGATTACGGGGACCGGCCTCAGCACGCCCGGCCAGTGCGGCATCAGGCTTGGCCGGTGCGTCGTCAGACTCGACCGGTGTAGCTCCGGGGTTGACCGGTGCAGAATCCGACCCGGCCCGCGCGCCATCAGGCCCGGCCCGCGCGCCATCAGGCCCTGTGGGCGCGCCATCAGGCCCCGCCGGGACATTGGGCCTCGCCGGCGGCAGCCCCCACTGCCGTGCCAGCGGCTCGAACGAGCCGCCCAGGGCCAGTGTCGCGGAGGTCAGCACGACGGTGCGGCGGCGGAACATGCGTTCCGCCAGCAGGTCTCCCACGTCCAGCGGGGCCACCCGCAGGGTCGGTACATGCCGGGGGTCGCTGGGGTCCGGCTGCGTCAGCCACACGACGTCCGGCCGGGCGGCGACGTCCTCCCCAAACGCCCCCAGGACACGTGTGGCCGTGTCACGGATCTCATCCAGGGAGGCAAGAGCGGCCCGTCCGGCCGCGAGGCGTTCCGCGTCGTCCGCGGCGTCCGCGCCGCCGGAACGGACCTGCGTGGCACAGGCGGCGCAGGCGTCACGCAGGGCGGCCAGGCTCGTGGCGAGCGCCTCGCCGAGGATGTCGACCCGCCCGGCCGGGGCATCAGCCACGACACGGCCGAACGCCTCCGCGGCTTCGGAGAGCTTGTCGAGTTCGGTGCCCTCCACCAGCCGCGCACACCGCCTGCCAGCCGCCTGCGCCGCGACCGCCGACAGTTCGGCTGCTGCCGCGGAGGTGACCCGGTTGACCAGGTCGTGCGCTTCGTCGATGACCACGACGTCGTGCTCGGGGAGGACGGGGAACTCCTCCAGGGCGTCGATCGCCAGCAGGGCGTGGTTGGTCACCACGACATCCACCTGCCCGGCGGCCTCGCGGGCCCGCTCCGCGAAGCATGTGCTCCCGAACGGGCAGCGCGGGGCGCCCAGGCACTCCCGCCCGTTGACCGAGACCGTACGCCACGCCCGGTCCTCGACCCCGGGGACCAGTTCGTCGCGGTCGCCGGTCTCCGTGGTCCCCGCCCACTCGTGGATGCGGGCAACCTGGCGGCCCACATTGGACGTGCCGGCCGGGTCGAAGAGGGTGTCCCCCGGCTCTTCCGGCGCACCCGACTTCAGCCGGTGCAGGCATAGGTAGTTCCGGCGGCCTTTGAGGATCGCAAAGGTCGGGGGCCGGCCGAGCAGCGGCGCCACCGCTTCTGCCAGCCGTGGCAGGTCTCGGTCAATGAGCTGGCGCTGCAGGGCGATCGTGGCTGTCGCCACCACCACACAGGAGCCGGTGGCGGCGGCGTGCACGACCGCCGGGACGAGGTAGGCCAGTGACTTGCCGGTGCCGGTGCCCGCCTGGACCGCGAGGTGTTCCTGGGAGGTGATGGCGTGCTCCACGGCCTGTGCCATCTTCACCTGCCCGGGCCGTGTGCTCCCCCCGATCCCGGCGATGGCAGCGCCCAGCAGCGCCTCGGCAGTGGGCTCGGTGTCAGGGTTGGGGGGCACACGCAGAAGCTACCTCTGATGGCCGACGTCCGTGCCCGGGCAGGCGACGTGGTGCCACTTCCTGTGACCGAGGTAACCTCAACCGGGACTCCACATCCACCCGGCCCCTTGGTACCTTAGGTAAGCCTAACCTTAGTTGGTCCAGGCAGTCGGGTAACGCAACGTAACTCCAGGGAGTCCACTCGATGTTGGCGACCTTCGTCATCTTCCTTCGCGAGGGCGTCGAGGCCAGCATGATCATCGCGATCTTGCTGGCCTACCTCAACCGCATCGGGCAGCGGAAGCACTTCCGTGACGTGTTCCTGGGGGTGGGCGCCGCGCTGGTGCTCGCGACCGCAGGTGGCACGGTGGCGTTCGAGACCATCCACCACTACAGCGGCTCACGTGTGCAGACCATCTTCGAGACAGTCACCTACCTGCTCGCCGCCACCGTCCTCACCTACATGACGTTCTGGATGCGCAGGCACGCCCGGTCGCTGTCCAAGGAGCTGCGCGCCCGCACGGACGCGGCACTGGAAGGCCGGGCCAGATGGGGGCTTGGGCTGCTCGCGTTCCAGGCGGTCGGGCGCGAAGGACTGGAGACCATGGTCTTCACCCTGGCGATCATCTTCTCCACGACCACGGCGGGTGCCCTGAGCGGAGGAGCCATCGGGCTGGCCGGGTCGCTGGGCATCGCGTTCGTCATCTACCGGCTCGGCCACCGGCTCAACATGGCCAAGTTCTTCACGGTCATCGGCGTGCTGCTGATGGTCTTCGCGGCAGGCCTGCTGGCCGACTCGGTCGAGAACCTCCAGCAGCTCGGCTGGCTGCCGCTGCTGGACGCACCCATGTGGCACTCGGGCCGCCTGCTCTCAGAGAGCAGCGCGTTCGGCGACGTCCTGCACAGCTTCTTCGGCTACAGCGACGC
>DASYYE010000494.1:0-3927 GCA_035946955.1 Streptosporangiaceae bacterium
GGTCAGCCCGGCGGGTCCAGGATGCGGCCGTACGACAGCAGTTCCACACCAGGCGCCGGGTACCTGTCGCGCTCCGGCAGCCGCTGGAACCCCGCTTGCGCGTAGAGGTGGTGTGCCGCGCGCATGCTGGGCATTGTCAGCAGCACCAGGTGCCGCACGCCCCGCCGGGCCGCAAGTTCGGTCACCGCGCAGAGCAGTGCCCGTCCAGCTCCGCGGCCGCGTGCCTGCGGGGCGACGGCCAGCGCTCTGACCTCCGCCTCGTCGGGTGCCTGCACCACCTCCCCCGCCGCTGGCCACGGCTGCAGCATGACGGTGCCCAGCAGGGCTGGGCCGTCGACGGCCACCAGCACTTCACCGCTGCCGTCCCACCCGAGCGTCCGCAGCGTCTCGGCGTAGCGGGATCCCTCAGTCAGGTGCCCGTCGGCACGGTAGGCGGCCACCCGCAGGTCGCCGATGGCCACGAATTCCGCCGGGTCCGCGGAGCGCACAACTACCACGGCTGGGGCAACCACCCGCCGGTTTGCCGCATTCCAGGCACACCTCAGGTGGTGTCTTGCGGCGGCGGGTACGCAAGGCCGACGAGCTCGGCGAGTTCAGTCAGTGTGTAGTCGAACATGGACGCGGCGTTCTCCAGCGCAAAGTGCAGGTGCCCGTAGACCTCCAGGCTCACCATCCCGTACAGGCGGACCCAGCAGCGCAGGAATGTGAGCACGGCGCCCAGCGGCAGGTCCACGCCGAGGTCGTCGCGGTAGCGGGCGAGCTGGGTGCGCAGTTCCGGCGCGATCGCGGAGTCGGCGGGGATCGGGAACGGGGCGCGGTGCCACAGCTCCAGGTACAGCGCCAGGAACGCGGCAGAGAACCTCACCGCGCACTCGGCCACCACGTCGCTGCGCTCCTTCAGTGCTGCCACTGACGGCAGCGGCGTGCCGAAGAGCAGGGCGAACTCTGCGGGGTGCGCGAGCGACCAGAGGCGGAACTGCTGGCACGCGGCGATCATCTTCGCCGTCATGTCGCCGCCACTGCGCTGGCCTGCCACCTCGATCGCGGTCCGGATATCCTCGCCGATCTCGGTGAAGATGTCCGCGATCACGTGCGCGATGAGGTCGTCACGGCTGCCGAAGTACCGGTACAGCGCGGGCGCGGTCATCCCCATCTCCCGCCCGATCGCCCGCAGCGACACCGCGTCATCGCCCTCGGCCACCAGCAGCCTGCGTGCAGTCTGCTTGATCTCCTCGATGGTGGCGGCGCGGACGCGGTCGCGCCGGCTCGGAGCCTCGACCACGTCACCTCCTGCTGACGGGCGCCCACCGGGCGGCTAACTGGCTTGACAGATGCTAACAGTGTATGCGAAGTTAACCCTGTTAACAATAAACGGTGTTAACACATGTGACTGACAGAAACATCTTAACGCTGGAGGTGCCCCGTGTTCGAGGCATGGAGCCGGTTCGTGTTCCGGCGCAGGTGGCTGGTGCTGGCCGCCGCCGCCATCGCCATAGCTGGGGCCGCCGTGTGGGGCACGGGGGTCTTCGGTTCGCTGCAGACCGCGGGCGGGTTCAACGTCCCGGGCAGCCAGAGTGACCGGGCGAGCGCCATCGCCGCACACGCCTTCGGCCACGACAGCGCGGATGTCGTGGTGCTGTACCGCAGTGCCACGCTCACCGTGGCCGACCCGGCCTACCGGGACGCGGTCACTCGCACCATGACCGCCCTCCCGCGCGGCCGCGTGCTCTCCTACCAGACCTACTGGCAGTCCCGGTCGCCGGAGTTCACCGGAGCCGGTGGCCACGACACCTATGCGGTGCTGCGCCTGGCGGGCAGCACCGACGCCGCAAAGATCAAGACCTATCAGGCCATCAGCGGCCAATTGGCGGCGCCTGGCCTGTCCGAGCAGGCAGGTGGGCAGATCCCGACCGAACAGGCCATCAACAACGAGGTCAAGTCCGACATCGGCCGGGCTGAGGCCATGTCCATGCCGGTGCTGCTCATCCTCATGCTGGTGATCTTCGGCAGCCTCGCCGCGGCCAGCCTGCCGCTGGCCATCGGCGGCATCGCGATCCTCGGGTCGTTCACCGCGCTGCGGCTGCTCACGCTGGTCACCAACGTGTCGGTGTACTCGATCAACATCACCACGATCCTCGGCCTCGGCCTGGCAATCGACTATGGGCTGTTCCTGGTCGCCCGCTTCCGTGAGGAACTTGACCAGCAGCCGACCGTGGAAGACGCCCTGGCCGCGACACTGGCGACCGCCGGGCGGACGGTCGCGGTGTCTGGAGTCACCGTCGCGCTGGCGCTGTCCAGCCTGATGCTGTTCCCCGAGGTGTTCCTGCGCTCCATGGGTTACGGCGGGGTCGCGACGGTCGCCGTGGCCGTGCTCGCCGCGCTCACCGTCATGCCCGCCCTGCTGGCGGTGCTCGGAACGAAGGTGAACGCACTGCGTGTCAGGCGCCCGGCGGCAGCCGCGCGGACCGACAGCGGTGCCTGGTACCGGATCGCCAGCAGCGTCATGCGCCGCCCGGTGGCCTATGTCGCGGTGATCGTCGTGGCCCTGCTCGCGATCGGCGCCCCGTTCCTGTCCATCGCCTGGGGCGGCACTGATGCGCGGGCGCTCCCGGCTGCCGCCGCTCCCCGCGTTGTCTACGAAACCCTGGCGCGTGACTTCCCAGCCAACTCGACCACTCCCATCCAGGACCTGGTCACCCTTGCCGCACCGGCCACCTCCCCCACCGGGCACGCTGACCTGGGTGACTACCTGACCCACCTGGCGCAGGTGCCGGGTGTCCGGGCCGCACAGGTGGCCGGGGTCTCTGGCCACGTGGCCCAGATCGACCTGCGGTTCGCGGGCGACCCCATGTCGTCGGCCGCCCGGGCGCTGGTCGGCCGGGTCCGCGCGGTCACACCGCCGCGCGGTGCCCACGCCTACATCGGCGGGACCAGCGCCCAGCTCGTGGACGAACTGGGCAGCCTGGGCCACACGCTGCCGTGGATGGCGCTGATGGTGGGCCTCACCACGTTCGTGCTGCTGTTCCTGGCCTTCGGGTCGGTGGTGCTGCCGGTCAAGGCGATCGTGATGAACGTGCTGTCCCTGGCAGCCACCTTCGGGGTGGTCGTGTGGGTGTTCCAGTGGGGGCACCTGTCAGGGCTGCTGCAGTTCACCGCAACCGGCACGATCGACCCCACCATGCCCATCCTGATGCTGGCGATCATCTTCGGGCTGTCCATGGACTACGAGGTGTTCCTGCTCTCGCGGATCCGTGAGCGCTACGACCTCACCGGCGACAACACCGCCGCGGTGGCCAGCGGCCTGCAGAGCACCGGCGGGATCATCACCAGCCTGGCTCTGCTGCTGGTCATCGTGGTCGGCGCGTTCTCCGCATCCGGTATCACGTTCATCAAGCTGATGGGCGTAGGCATGATCGTGGCCCTCGTCGTGGACGCCACCGTGATCCGTGTCCTGCTGGTGCCCGCCACCATGCGGCTGCTGGGCCGGGCCAACTGGTGGGCACCACGCCCGCTGCGCAGCCTGTACGCCCGCTACGGCATCAGGGAGGACACCCAGCCGTCCGGTCCGGCGTCCCCCAGCGCCCTCCCGGAGAGAGTGGGGGAACCGGCCTGACCAAGGTCCGAGGGGGCCCGGACGGCCCCGTGGGTGGAGACGTTGACCCGTCACCACCCACGGGGCCGTGGCCTGCAAGGGCTGGGGCCGCCGGGCCCTGGCGTGGTCGCTGGGTCAGTATGGGGTTATGGCTAACCAGTTGAAGGACGCTACGAGCCCATACCTTCTCCAGCACGCGGCCAACCCGGTGGACTGGTGGCCCTGGTGCGACGAAGCGTTCGCGCAGGCACGCGAGCGTGATGTGCCCATCCTTCTCTCGGTCGGCTACGCGGCGTGCCACTGGTGCCATGTCATGGCGCACGAGTCGTTCGAGG
>DASYYE010000495.1:0-7170 GCA_035946955.1 Streptosporangiaceae bacterium
GCCATACCCGACCCGCCACCACTGCCCGTCACCGGCGAGACCGGCAAGAGCCGCTGGCACTGGCTCCTGCTGGTCGCAGTGGTGGTGCCACTACTGACGCCGCTGTACAACCGCATCCAGCCCCAGTTGTTCGGGCTGCCGTTCTTCTACTGGTCCCAGATGACATTCGTCGTCCTGGCCGCGCTGGTCACCACCGTGGTCTACCAGGCGACGAAGAAAAGGCGCGGTCGACGATGACTAGCAGTCACCTACTCGAGTTCTGCATCGTCATCCTGGGGTTCATGCTCGTCATCGGGGTCGGCGTCGCGGCGTCACGGTGGCGCCGGCCCGAGACGATGCTCGCCCTGGAAGAGTGGGGCCTGGGGGGACGGGCGTTCGGCAACGGCGTCATCTTCTTCCTGCTCGGCGGCGACCTCTACACCGCCTACACCTTCGTGGCGATCCCCGCGCTGGTCTACGGCGTGGGTGCCCAGGGGTTCTTCGTGGTCGCGTTCGCGGTGATCGCCTACCCCCTGGTGTTCGTGGCGCTGCCCCGGATGTGGTCCGTCGCACACGTCCACGGGTTCGTCACCCCGGCCGAGTTCGTGCGGGCCCGGTTCGGCTCACGGTCGCTGTCCACGCTGGTCGCCATCGCTGCCATCGTCGCGACCATGCCCTACATCGCGATCCAGCTCGTCGGCCTGCAGGTGGTGCTCCAGGCCATGGGCGTCGGCGGTGACCTGCCGCTCATCGTGGCCTTCGCGGTGATGGCCCTGTTCACGTTCAACTCCGGGCTGCGGGCCCCCGCGCTGATCGCGATCGTCAAGGACCTGCTGCTGCTGGTGGCGCTGCTGACCATCCTGCTGTGGTTCACGGTCACCCAGGGCGGCTGGCATGAGGTGTTCCACATGGCCGCCCTCCATTTCCAGAACCCGAAGCTCGGCGGCGGTCTGCTGCTCAGCAGGGGCGGCCAGATCGGCTACGTCTCGCTGGCGCTGGGTTCCGCACTCGCGATCTTCCTCTACCCGCACGCGATAACCGGGGCACTGGCCGCCAGGAACCGGGCCACCGTCCAGCGTTCTATGGCGACGCTGCCGATATACACGGTGATGCTGGGTGTGTTCGCGCTGCTCGGCTTCGCCGCGATCTCCGCCGAGGTCAGGCCGCCGGGCGGCAATATCAACGGGGTCCTGCCCCAGCTCCTGCAGTCCGGCCTCAACAGCTGGGCCGTGGGCCTCGCGTTCGCCGCGCTGGGCATCGGCGCCCTGGTGCCCGCCGCGATCATGTCGATCGGCGCGGCCAACCTGTTCACGCGGAGCATCTACCGGCCCTACATCCGCCCCAATGCCACCGCGAGCCAGGAGGCCTGGGTCAGCAAGACCACGTCCCTGCTGGTGAAGCTCGGCGCGATCGCGGTGATCCTGCTGGTCAACCCGCAGTTCGCGATCGACCTGCAGCTCATGGGCGGGGTGATCATCCTGCAGGTCTTCCCGGCCGTGGCGCTCGGCCTGTTCACCAACTGGTTCCACCGCCGCGCACTGTTCGCCGGGATCATCGCCGGGCTGGCCGCCGGCCTGGTCATGCTGTACCAGATCCCCACGCTCGGCCCGGGTACGACGATCCTTGGCAGTCACTTCGGCGGTGACTCCTGGCCCTTGTCCCACCTGGGCCTGCCCGCCGGTGTCAGCATCTACGCCGGCATCGTGGCCCTGGCCGTCAACCTGGCCGTCGCCTACGCCGGCACGCTGATGTGCCAGCGGCGCGGGATCCCGCGCGGCGAAGACATCACGAAGCCCGGCGACTACGTCGCCGACGAGGAGGACTCCAAACTGCGGCGGATGTCCGAGCTCGTCGACGGCCCAGTGCGCTACCAAGCGAGACATATGCGGTAGGCCGCTCGCTGGACACTCATAGGCAGCGGCGCGAGAATTCTCAGACCAGGAGCATGCAGGAGGGGTTGTTGGTGGACCGAGGGGGGCCCTCGGGTCTGCAGGGGCCTTGGGTGATGTCTGACGGCGAGTTCGCGGCCCTGCTCGGGCTGCTGGACCCGGCGGAGGCGTTGCGGGTGGTCGCCAGTACCGCGCCTGACGTCACTGGCCTGGACACGGCCTGGATCGGGGTGGCCAGTCACGACGTCGCCAGCATGGGCCTGCACTACTTCCAGCAGACGCATATCAAAGAACTCGATGGGCTGGTGGTGCCCGCTGGCTGGGGCCTGGGTGGGAAGGTGCTGGCGACGGGCCGGCCGGGCTTCGTCGCCGACTATGTCACCTCGCCGGTGATCACCCACCAGTTCGACCCCGAGGTCGAGGCCGAGGGCCTGCACGGCATGATCGCCGTGCCCATCGAGTTCGGTGACCGCAGGTTGGGTGTCCTGTTCGGCTCCAACCGGAGCGTGACCGACTTCGGCGACCGGGCGTTCGAGTCCATGCAGGCGGTGGCCAGACAGGCTGCGGCAGCGGCGACCGTGGCCGAACGGGCACGGCACGCCGCCGAGGTGGCCGTATTCGAAGAACGCCAGCGGCTGTCGCTCGACCTGCACGACTCGGTCGGGGCTATGCTCTTCGCCATCACCGCGGGGGTCCGCTCGCTCGGTCAGGAACTCGCCACCCTGCCCGCGCTGCGCAGCCGCATCGAGGCGATCGAGGGACAGGCGCTCGAAGCATCCCAGATGCTCCGGCAGTCCCTGCGGGCACTGTCCAGCACCCCCGAGGAGATCGCGCTGGCGGTCACCTTGCGCGCGGATGCCCGGGCATTCGAGGACCGGGCTGGCTGCCCCGCGAGGGTCATCATCCTGTCCGACCTCCCGCCGCTGCGGGAAGCACAGGCCAGGGCGCTCACCGAGTGCGTCCGGGAAGCCCTGCTCAACGTGGAGAGGCACGCGAGCGCGCGCTCGGTCGTGCTGACCGCGGCGGTTGCCGATGGCGGCATCACTGTCGCCGTCGCCGATGACGGCCAGGGCTTGGACCCCGGCCGCGCCGGACACACTGGCCTCGGGCTGCGCGCCGCCCGCGACCGGGTCGGCAGGCTTGGTGGCCACCTCACTGTGACCGGGAACGAGGACGGAGGTGTCACCTTCCGTGCCTGGGTTCCGCTCTGACCCCACCAGTGGCACCAAGGCCGGCCACGCCCGCCCGCGGCGTCCTACGCTGCGGCTGCTGGTCGTCGACGACCACCCCATCGTGCGCGACGGGGTGGCGCTGCTGGTGGGCCACACCTCGTGGGTCGAGGTGGCCGGCTACGCGCGGCGGGGCCGGGAGGCGCTGGCGCTCGCCGCCGACCTGCAGCCGGACGTGATCCTGCTCGACCTCCGCCTGCCAGACATGCTCGGGTCCGAGCTCATCACGGGCCTGCGCGCCCGGGCGCCGCACACGACCGTCGTCGTGTTCACCGCCTTCGCCGGCCATGCCGCCCTGGCGGCCGCCCGTGAGGCCGGGGCGAGTGCGGTCCTGCTCAAGGACGCGACCCAGCAGGAGATGCTCGCGCTGCTGTCCCGCATCCGTTCCGGGGCCCCGCTCGGCTGGCCAGATGACAGGGACCCGCTGGAGGCGCGGCGCTCCAGTGCGCTGGAGCGTGTCGGCATGACCGCACGCGAGTACGACGTGCTGCGCCGGGTCGCGCTGGGCGAGACCAACCCGGAGATCGCCGCGGCCATGCATCTGTCACGCAACACCGTCAAGTCCTACCTGCAGAGCGCGTTCGCCAAACTCGGCGCCCGCAACCGGGTGGAGGCCCTGCTCAAGGCCGGCGAACTCGACCTGCTGTGACCCCCCGCCTCCAGCGCACGAGGGGCGTGATCACGGAGACGATCCACTCGTAGGGAGCCGACGGTCTACGGCTGGCAGGGCGGTCTTCGCGGAGGTCCCGGAAACCGCGCCAGGAAGGAATGTCTGGGCCGTTGCTGTGTCAGTGAGAACGTGGCCCGTCCGGGCCGTGGGCGTGCAGGGAGGCGACTTCGCGCCACCACTCGCTGGGTTGTGTTTGCAGGGCTGCTGCCGCGAGCGCTTTACCGGTCTCAGTCCGCACGGCAGCGGCCATGTTGTCGATCCATTCCTGGACGTCCTGGTGTCCCTGGCGCTGATATTCGCGTGCCTGGAGCAGGCATTCCAACTTGTCGGCATCCCGGGCACAGGCCGCTTCCAGGGTCTGCCGTGCTGCTGTTTCACCGGCCAGCGCGAGCAGGCCGCTTGCCAGGGCGGCCGGGAGGTCACGGGCCTGGTCCTTGGTCACGGTTTCGTCGGGGGCAGCGGTGAGGTAGTGCCGTCCCACGTACTCGATGTCACCGAGCCGTGTCTCTGCCAGGTCGTGGAAGACGGCGATGGTCGCGGCCCGTTCGGGGTCGGCTCCTTCGGCCACCGCGATGCAGTAGGCGATGACAGCGGTGCGCCAACTGTGTTCCGCGACACTCTCCGGGTCGGAGATCCCGGCGACCCACCAGCCGGTGCGCTTGGACCGCTTGAGGTGACCGGCCTCATGGCACAACCGCACCACCGCACGGAGTTCTCCGTCGCTCAGGCCCATGCCCTGTGCCTCCGTCCTAACCCTGTGCCTCGCGTGCCGCCCGGAACAGCATGGACGCTACGTGCCGGGTGCCAGGCAGCAGGTCAGCTCCGTCGAGCATCATGCTCGCCCTGGCCGCTAGGTCACCCGCCAGTTGGCGGTCGTAGCCCAGCAGGCCGGCCAGCGCTGGAGCAGGCAGCTGATCGTGACTACCGACAGTTCAGCGTAGGGAAGCCCACCAAAGGCCGATGAGGGCTCTGATAACAGCAAGAGGTGGGGGGCTCACGCGGCTTCGGCTGGCTTGCGCCGCCTGCGGGGCTGACTGCTGGCAGCCGGGGTGGTGGCTGCCAGCGGCAGCCCCGAAGGTGGCTTGACCTCGGCTAGCCGCAGGTAGGTCACCAGCCGCTGCCCGCCACGGGCGGCCAGCGCGGTCAGCACCCCCTGGAGTTCGGCCACGTCGCGGGCGACGACCGTGAGCATGTAGTCCGTTTCACCGGCGACGTTGTCCGCCGAGGTTATCTGCGGCAGCGCCAGCACCTGGTCCTCGAAGACCCGGCAGGAGCGCGGGCTGTTCCGCCCGAGCGAGGCCGTCACGTACACCTGCAGCGGGAACCCGGCGGCGGCTGGGTCGAGCTGGGCGCGGATGATCCGGATGACCCCCGACTCCTTCAGCCTGCGGACCCGGTGCAGGGTCGCTGCCGGGGACAGTCCCGCGGTCCGCGCCAGTTCCAGGTTCGTCCGGTCCGCGTCAGCCTGCAGCTCAGTCAGCAGCCGAATGTCAATTTCATCAAGTGAGACTCCCATAGCTCAAAATTTTATCTCGTCCTCAACCTTGATCATCAAATCTATGGGAGGCAGAGTCCACGATGGGCGTATGAAACTCGACCGTCGCTCGTTCACCGCACTCACGTTCGCAGGGCTGTTGTGGGGTACGACCGTGCCGCTGTCCAAGGTGGCCCTGGGCTGGCTGGCCCCGGGCTGGCTCACGGTCATCCGGTTCGGCCTGGCCGGGCTGGTCCTGCTGGTCATCGCCCACCGCCGGGTGGGCGCCGCGCTCACGCTGCCGGTGGTGGCCGCGGGGGTATTTGGTTATGGGGGGTCCGTACTCGTGCAGAGCGCAGGCATCGCCCGCACGAGCGTCAGCCACGCGGCCCTGCTGATCGGCGCCACGCCTGTACTGGTGGCGGTCATCGCCGCGGTCTGGCACCGCAGCGTGGCACCCCCGCTGGCCTGGGCTGGGTTCGCGGTGTCGCTGGCAGGTGTCGGCCTGGTCACGGCCGGGCACGGCGGCAATGCGACCCCGGTCGGCGACGGCCTGGTCCTCGCGTCGCTGCTGTCTTCCGCCGCGGTGACGGTGGCGCAGACCAGGCTGCTGCGCGGCCGTGACCCGGTGGCCGTGACCGCGGTGCAGTTCCTGGCGGCCGCCGTGTGCCTGGCCCCGTTCACGGCGGCCACGGAGGGGGTTCCCGCCGCCCCCGGTCACCCCGGCGTGCTGCTGGCCGTGGCCGCCCTGGTGGCAGCGGGCACACTGGCGCCTTTCACGTTGTTCGCCTACGCCCAGAGCAAGGTGCGTCCCGAAGTGGCCGGGGCCTTCATCAACCTGGAGCCGCTCGTGGGCGCGGCGCTCGGCGTCCTCGCCTTCGGCGACCCGGCCAGCCCGGTCCAGGTCACCGGCGGTGCGGCGATCCTGGCCGGCATTGCCTTGTCCAGCTTCCCTGCCATGCTGGTCCGCCGCCCGGTGGCGCGCCGGCGGTGGCGGGCGGTGCCTTCGTCACGAACGGCGTGAGGCCCGGCTCAATCCGTCATCGACAGTGGGGAGTCAATATCAGGAACGGCCGGGCGTCAGTTCGCCCCCCGGCTACAACAATGGCAGCATGTCATACGGAGTGTGGTCGCGCTCGCCGGGCACATGTTCTCGCCCTTATTGTGGCAACAGGGCGCCGACCCGCAACGACTCGGCCGCCAGCCTTTAGTATGCCGTTGTGAGTGTTGGGGGCGGTAACCCCGCCCCCAACATGGCCTAAATCGGCCAAAACCAAGAGTAGCGGCCATTCCCGGTTCGCAGTTTGCCAATTCTTGCATAGCGCAGGGATAGGCTCTCTGGGTGCCTGTCCCGGTGCCGCGGGAACTGCCCGCCGACGTGAGCGCGTTCACCGGCCGCCACGCCGAGCTGACCGAGCTCGACCAGCTGCTGCCCGTGACCACGCCGGGCGCTGGCGATGAGGCCCCGGAGGCGATGGTGGTCTGGGTCGTGTCCGGTACCGCCGGAGTCGGCAAGACGGCGCTCGCGGTGCGGTGGGCCCACCGGGTCAAGGGAGCGTTCCCCGACGGCCAGCTCTACGTCAACCTGCGTGGCTATGACCCAGGCCTGCCCGTGCCGGCCACGGAGGCACTGGCCCAGTTCCTGCGTGCCCTCGGGGTCGCCGACTCCAGCGTCCCGCTCACCGAGGCCGAGCGCGCCGCCCGGTACCGGTCGATCGTGGCGGGCAAGCGCCTGCTCGTGGTGCTCGACAATGCCGCCAGCGTGGAGCAGGTGCGGCCGCTGCTGCCCGGCACCCCGACGGTAATGGTGGTGGTGACCAGCCGCGACTCACTGGCTGGGCTGGTGGCCCGGGACGGCGCCCACCGCCTGCGCCTCGACCTCCTGCCGACCGCCGAGTCGGTGGTCTTGCTGAGCAGGCTGGTCGGCGA
>DASYYE010000496.1:0-3281 GCA_035946955.1 Streptosporangiaceae bacterium
CAGCGGTGGCTTGACCTTCGTCCGCCGCCTGGCCCAGTAGTCGGCCAGGGCAGGGTCATCGGGGGATGCCGTGCCCTTGACCGGGGTGTGCCGGTCGATGCCGGTCCAGGAGAACTTGACCAGGTACCCGCCGCTGTCGCGGTCCCCGAATACCCAGTGGTCGTCCCTGGACTTGTTGAACTTGCCGAAGTACCGGGCGACGACCCAGCGCCTCGGCTTGTTCCGGTGGCGCCATCGTGCCCATTTGTAGAGCAGCCTCCACACGTAGCTATCCAGCGAGCGGAAAGCCTTCGATGACACCACGGTCCGGTAGTAGGCAGCCCAGCCCCGGATGATGGGGCCGAGCACGGTGATGACCGCCACCGCGTTCAGGCCGCGCAGCTTGCGCGTCTCAGTGGCGAGCCGTTCCCGGAGCCTCTTGATGGCCGCCTTGGACGGCTTGATCAGCAGCTTGCGGTCGTAGCGGCGGACGTTGAACCCGAGGAAATCAAAGCCCTTGCCGAGGTGGACGATCTTCGTCTTGTCCTCGTTGAAGGCCAGGCCCCGGGGCGCCAGCCATCCCGCCAGCCGCGCCTTGGCCTGCTCGGCCTGCTGCTGGCTGTGGCAGAGCACGACCAGGTCATCGGCGTACCTGACCGCGACGGGGGAACCTGCCATGGTTTCCCCGGCGTGGATGCCGGAGGTCTTGTAACAGACCCCGGCGGCCTCCTCCAGCCCGTGCAGCGCGACGTTCAGGAGCAAGGGGCTGATGACTCCTCCAACGCATGTGCGAACTTGGGGCGGGCTCCGTGTCGTCGTCACTGTCCGTGCTGACAGGGGCGGGTGCTGGCGTGTCGTCTCGTGTGGGGATGGAGTGGCGAATCACGATCTTGCCGGGGCCGATCAGGACTTCCTTCACGAGCAGGCGCACGACGCGCTGGCGGTCCCCGACGGTTGCGGTGACCGCGGATTTGCGGAGAGTCGCCAGGAAGCCTTCGAGGTTGTCGGCGAGCTTGAGGTAGACCTCGCGGTCGGCGAGCTGGGCGTCGAGGGCCTGGGCCTGGTGGCGCAGGCTGGTCTCGCGGGCGCGCAGATCGGGCATCCGGGCGCGGAGCTCGTCGAGGGACAGGAGGTCTTCCTGGTAGGCCCCGATCAGCCTGGTGATCGCGCTGATGGTCTTGGCGAGGGCGTCGTCGAGGCGCTTGCGCTGGGCGGTGGCCGGGTCGGCGGTGCGGATCTGGGCCAGGCGCTTGTCGATCTCGGCGCGGATGAGGGCGGGGTCGGCGATCAGGTGCGTGATGTGGTCCCAGACGACCTGGTCGAGGTAGTCGGCGCGAACCGGCTTGCTGCCGCATACCTTGCCATGCTCGAACCGGTAGTTGTCGCTGCCGACGCACCGGTAATAGAAGATCTTGTTGCCGGCGGTGGTCGTGGTGTGGCCGCGGTAGCAGGCGTAGCCGCAGCCAGAGCATGCGGTCAGGCCCTGGAGCAGGGACGGGGTCTTGCTGGCGCGGGAGGCGAACTTCTTGTTATCGGCCAGGCGGCGCGCCACCCGCTCGAAGGTCTCCTCGTCGACCAGCGCCGGGACGTCGATCTCGACCCAGTCGCTGCGGGGCCGGTCCACGGTGGTGTAAGCGGTGCCGGTCGCGCGCCCGGCCAGCCGGGCGACCCGGTTGCGCCCGGCCTGCTGGCTCAGGCGGCCGGTCTTGCCGAAACAGGCCCGGCCGGCGTAGGCGGGGTTGCGCAGCATGCCCCAGATCGTGGAGCGGTCCCAGCGGGTCTTGCCGGTGCGGGTGGTGACCCCTGTGCTGTCCAGCCACCGGGCCAGCTCAGCGATGGCCACGCCCTCGTCGGCGTAGCGGCGGAACAGCCCGGCGACGATGGCGGCCTCGTGCGGCACGATCTCATACCGGGCGGCGGCGTGCTCGCTCTTGCGCACGTACCGGTACCCGAACGGCGCCCCCGACAGCACGTTCACGCTGCCGGAGCGGGCCCGCTGGTTCTTGCCGCGGCGGGTCCGCTCCATGATCTGCGCCCGCTCATACTCGGCGATCATGCCCTGGAACTGGACCAGCAGCGCATCCTCGGGACTCTCGCCCGAGGGAGTCTTGACGAACACCACGGACGTGCCCGCCCTGGCCAGCTCCTCCAGCAGCAGCGCCTGATAGGCGTACTTGCGGGCCAGCCGGTCCGGGGAGTAGCACAGCACCACGTCCACCGGCACCTGGGCCACCAGGTCCCGCAGCGCCTCCAGGGCCGGGCGGACCAGCGACGCGCCCGAGTACCCGTCATCCTCAAACACCCACTCCTGCGGGACGTCAAGCCCCAGCTGCCTGGCGTGGGCGCGCAGCGCCTGGGTCTGGGAGACGATCGTCTCCTGCTCCTTCTGCCGGGCGCTGGAGACCCGCGCGTAGATCGCCGCGCTGGTCATCGCGGCACCGTCCTTCCCGGCCGCCTCGCATGCCGCGGGCCGGCCCCTCGGGGATCAGGATCTTGTAAGCCGCCGACAATTCCGCGGCCCCAAGGCGGTCGAACACGAACACCACTTCGACCACCAGCTCGCTCACCTGCGGGGATGGTTTCTGCGGCCCCGCGCGAGAAACTCCTCCAGTGCCTGGGCCACCACGGCGGAGATCGACCTCCCCGATGCCCGGGCATGTTCACGCACCCGCTGGGCAAGGCTGGCCGGCACCTTGACCGTGAACACCGTCGCCGGCTCGGGAACCACGACCGCCCCCGACCGCGCCGCGACCTCCACATAGCGGCGGGCCTGGCGCTCCGAGCAGCCAAACCGCCCGGCCAGCACCCGGGCCGCCTCCGCCACCGGAACCCCGGCCGCAACCAGCCCGGCAGCAGCGTTGACGCGCTCGGCGTACTCCACGCCACCCACCCGGCCGCCGCGAGACATGTCACCAACGTACTACCTGAAATGTCACACGCTCACGCCGGCCCGCCGCGGCCGCTCGCAGCGCCGGTAGCCCAGCGTCACCTCGAAGCAGAAGTTGCCACTTGCGTTGGAGGAGTCATCACCCCGCCCTGCGGAGTGCCCTCCTCGGTCGGGGCGAACCCCTTGCCCGCCTCGAATACCCCCGCCCTCAGCCACCGCCCGATCATGTCCCTGGCCGGGAACGACCCGAGCTGGGCGAGCAGGAAGGAGTGATCGATTCTGTCGAAGGCCGCCGTCAGGTCCGCATCCAGGATCCACACCCGCCTGGCCTTGCCGTTCAGCGTGGTGTAGAGCGCCCCGGCCGCGTCCTGGCAGGACCGGCCCGGCCGGAACCCGTAGGAGCGGGGCTCGAACC
>DASYYE010000497.1:0-10218 GCA_035946955.1 Streptosporangiaceae bacterium
CATGATCATGGAAGTAGCCCCACAGGCGCCTCAGAGGAAACTCAGCGGAGACACAGAGGCTGTCCTGCAATGTCAGGCTGGAGAGTGGCAGGGAGCTGCTGGCCGTGGGAGCGAGGTGAGGCGTGTGATGACCGAGTCAGAGCGGGCGACACCGGCGTCTGCGGACGTCAGCCCCGCTGAGGCTTCGCCGGTGCGGGTCCTGGTGGTCGACGACGAGCCCAGCCTTGCTGACCTGCTCGCCAGTGTGCTCAAGTTCGAGGGCTGGCAGACCCGGACGGCACCGGACGGGGCGAGCGCGGTGCGGATTGCGCGGGAGTTCCGCCCGGACGCGGTGGTGCTCGACATCATGCTGCCCGACTTCAACGGCCTCGAGGTGCTACGCCGGATCCGCCAGGACCTGCCGCACGTCTGTGTGCTGTTCCTGACCGCACGCGATGCGGTCGAGGACCGCGTGGCCGGCATCACCGCAGGCGGCGACGATTACGTCACCAAGCCGTTCAGCCTGGAAGAGGTACTGGCCCGGCTCCGTGGGCTGCTCCGCCGCGCTGGCATCACCCGGACGCGAGGCAGCACCCTGCTCACTGCGGGCGACCTGGTCATGGACGAAGACGCCCGCGAGGTGCGCCGCGGCGGGGAGTTGATCGAGCTCACCGCGACCGAGTTCGAGCTGCTGCGCTTCCTGCTGCGCAACCCCCGCCGGGTGCTGTCCAAGGCCCAGATCCTCGACCGCGTGTGGGACTACGACTTCGGCGGCAAGGCGCACGTGGTCGAGCTGTACATCAGCTACCTGCGCAAGAAGATCGACGCGGGCCGCGAGCCCATGATCCACACGGTCCGGGGCGTCGGCTACGTGCTGCGGCCCGACAGCTGATGGACCCTGCTGGCCACCACCCCTGGTGGCGGGCTGCTGGCCACCACCCCTGGTGGCGGGTTGCTGGCCGCGGCCCTCAGCGGTTGGCTGCTCGTGCCAGAGCCCGGCTGCGGTCCGCCGCCACCGGGGGCAGCTGGCTGGCGGGCCGCACCCTGCGGGCCCGCCTGGTCGCCGGGGTCGTGGCGCTGCTGGCCCTGGCCTGTGCCGCCGTGGGCGTGGCCACCTATGTGGCCGTACACGAGTTCCTGCTGAGGCAACTGGACCGTCAGCTCGTGGCCGCCAGCCACCGGTACACGGCCTGCATCAGCCACCCGGCCTCGCTCAGCAGGGACATCGACACCCCGTACTCCGGCCCGGAGCCACCGCCAGGCACACCCGAGGACTGCGCGGAACAGCAAGCGCAGCAGACGTTCATCGCCCAGGTCACCGGGCGCCGGGTTGGCTACCACTACCTCACCGCGGGACACTGCCGGCTCTCCCCCGCGGACACCTCGCTGCTCACCGCCGCGACCGCGTGGGGCACGCCGTTCTCAGACAGGTTGTCCCACCTCGGCAACTACCGGCTACTGGTGGTCAGGGGGCCGATGCCGCACAGCGGGGTCGTGACCGGGCTGCCACTGGGCCCGGTCAACGACACACTGCGCGACCTCGAGGGCGTGGAGACCGTCGTCTTCTCGGTGGCATTGTTCCTGACCGGTGTGCTCGGCCTGGCCTGGGTGCGGCTGTCACTGCGGCCGCTGCGCCGGGTGGCGGCCACCGCCGCCCGTGTCACCCTGCTCCCGCTGGACAGCGAGGCGGTCACACTCCCCGACGGGGTTCCGGACTCCGACCCACGGACCGAGGTGGGCCAGGTCGGTGCGGCGTTCAACCGGATGCTCGGGCACGTGGAGTCCGCCTTGGCACGCCGGGCAGCGAGCGAGACGCGGCTGCGCCGGTTCGCCGCTGACGCCAGCCACGAGCTGCGCACCCCGCTGGCCGCGATCCGCGGGTACTCGGAACTTGCCCGCCGCCACCCCGGCCCGGTCCCTCCCGAGGTCGCCCACGCCCTGGAGCGGGTGGAGTCCGAGTCCGCACGCATGAGCACGCTGGTCGACGAACTCCTGCTGCTCGCCCAGCTCGACGCGGGCCGCCCGCTGGCGCGGGCCCCGGTGGACCTGACCAGGCTCGCGATTGACGCGGCCAGTGACGCACGGGTGGCCTCACCCGGCCACCGCTGGCAGCTCGACCTGCCGGACGAACCCGTCGTGCTGGCCGGCGACGAGGACCGGCTGCGGCAGGTCCTCGCCAACCTGCTGGGAAATGCCGCCAAACACACCCCGCCCGGCACCACCGTCACCATCGCTCTGGTGCCGGCCGGGGCAGCGGACTGGGTGGAGCTGAGCGTCACCGATGACGGCCCTGGCATTCCCGGAGACCTCCAGTCCTCACTGTTCGAGCGTTTCGTGCGCGGCGACTCCTCACGTAGCCAGGCGACCGGTGGCACGGGGCTCGGCCTCGCCATCGTGGACGCGGTGACCAGCGCCCATGGCGGCTATGTGGGAGTCACGAGCTCACCGGGCCAGACCCGCTTCGTGATCGCCCTCCCCCGCACCGGTTCATAGCTGGTCCTGAAGACTCACGCAGGTCACCCGGAGCCACGCCAGGCAAGCTCGTTATCTGCATGAAGAGCACCCCCGTAGTCCCCCGGAAGGGGGTGCGGGAGGTCGCCGGGCCCGCGTAGACAGGACGCGTCCCGGCGGCCTCCTTTATGTCGGGTCCTCAGCGCAGGGTTGACCTCAGCACTGGTGCATCCAGGTCACGGTGAAGTTGTCGGTGTTGCTGAGGCCGGATGTCGAGTCGCACAGTGTCCCGCTCGCCCTGATGAACATCTGCCAGACCGTGGTGCCGCCACCGGCGTAGGAGCCGATGGGCCTGCCGTCCACGGGGAGGGATCCTTTCCTTACTGACGACCTCTGTTCCTGTTGCTGGCAATACGGGATGGGCTCTGGCAGACCCCGCATCACCCCAAAAATCTCCCATATGCGGGTCTACCGGTCAGCAGCCGCGACGGTACGCCTTGTGGGGCGAGTTGATAAGTGGCAGGGCGAAATGTTGCTTAGATCATACTTTGCTCCCTTTTGGTGATCACTTGACGGAGCGCCCGGTTGGCCGAAGGGCGCGCCGCCGCCTGAAAGGTGCGATGACCTCGGGCGACCGGAGGCGGGCGAGGCTGGCAGGTGGCACGATGAGCGGATGCGCATGGAGGGGGGGAAGCCCTCGGCGCGGCATCTACTGACCAGGGCGGGCCTGGCATGAGGCTGCCCACAGTGCCGCGTCGGCGCGTCCCCATCACGTTGATCTTGGTGCTGGCACTAGCCTGGGGGGCCTTTGGTGCGGACCGGCTCGCCGCGACTATCGTGTCGGGCCGCATCGCCGACCGCACCGAAAGCTACGGGTTCACCGCTCGTCCCGGCGTGACCGTGGAGGGGTTCCCGTTCCTCACCCAGCTCATCTCCGGCCGCCTCGACGGGGTGGACCTGACCGCGCCGGGCCTGCGGGCCGGGCCGGTGACGGTCACCGACGTCCACGCGCGCGCCATCGGGGTCACGCTCAGCTCAGCGGGTCACCCGGCGACCATCGCGCACCTGACCGGCGCGGGGCTGATCCCGTTCTCTGGCCTGACGAAGCTCGCCGGCGCCCACCTGCCCGGGCTGGCCGTGTCGGCCGCCGGGCCGCACAAGCCGGACCAGGTCGCGCTGCACCTGACGCTGGCCGTGGTGACCGTCACCGCCGTGGCCAGCGTCTCCCTCAGCACCGGGGGCCTGGTGGTGCTCCACGTCATCTCGGCCCCGGTCCCCTCCTTCCTGCTCAGGCAGTTCCGCGTCATCACGTTCCGCCTGCCAGCGCTACCGCTCAGGCTCACCGTGCACAGCCTGATGATCACTCATGCGGGGGCGCTGGTGTCGGTGAGGGGAGACGACGTGCGGCTGGGGTGAGAGGCTGGCAGGGTGAAAAGCTCAGCCGGGCTGGAGGAGGCCGTTGCCGCGCTACGGGAGCGGCCGGTCAGCGTGACCGACAAGGGCTTCGGCGTCCTCGCTGCTGACGGGCCGGTGACCGCGGCTGGTCTGGCGGCGCAGCGGAAGTCGCTGTCCAGTCTCGGGTTCACGATGCCGCTGCTGGTGCTGCGGGAGACCGCGCTGCACCACAACATCACGGCCATGGCGGCCTACTGCGCCTCGGCTGGCGTGCGGCTGGCACCGCATGGCAAGACCACGATGGCCCCGCAACTGTTCGCACGCCAACTCGCCGCGGGTGCCTGGGCCATGTCTGCCGCGACCATCGGGCACGTGCAGGTGTACCGGGCGTTTGGCGTCGGGCGGGTGCTGCTCGCCAACGAGCTCACGGACGAGGCAGGCACCATCTGGCTGACGCACGAGCTAGCGGCCGACCCGGGGTTCGAGTGTTACGTGTACGTGGACAGTGAGGCCGGGGTGCGCTGGCTCGGCCGGACCTTGCGGGCGGCGGGCACAGTCAGGCCACTGCCCGTCCTGGTCGAGCTTGGTTTTGAAGGCGGGCGGACCGGCTCCCGCGACATCGATACCGCCGTGGCGGTGGCGCGGGGCGTGGACGACTGGTCGGACGTCCTGGTGCTGGCAGGTGCCGCAGGCTACGAAGGGGGCCTGGGAGGAGACCGGAGCCCGGCGTCTGTCACCGCTGTGACCCGCTTCTGCCGTGATCTGCGCACGCTGGGTGAGCGGCTCGCCGCTGGCTCGCGGACCCCTGGCGAGCTGGTCCTGAGCGCCGGGGGCAGCGCCTATTACGACGTGGTGGCGCAGGAGCTGACCGCCGGCTGGGAGGGAGCAGTCGTGCTGCGCAGCGGCACATATGTCACGTTCGACCACGGCATGTACGCGAGGGTGGCGCCCGCGCCCGGCGCCGGAGCCCAACTGCGGCCCGCGCTGGAGTTGTGGGCCCAGGTCCTGTCCAGGCCTGAGCCCGGACTGGCGCTGCTCTGCGCCGGGCGGCGTGACGTGGCTTTCGACGCCGGGTTGCCGGTGCCGCTGCGGGTGCGCTATGACGACGGGCGGCTCGTGGACGTGGCGGGCTGGCAGGTGGTCCAGCTCAACGACCAGCACGCGTTCCTGACACTCCCGGTGGCGGCCGAACTCGGGCCAGGTGACCTGGTGTGCATGGGGATCTCGCACCCTTGCACTACGTTCGACAAGTGGCGGGTGATCCCCGTGGTGGACGACGACAGTGTGGTGGTGGACGTCGTCCACACGTTCTTCTGAACCGGCGTCACAAGGACGAAAGAGAGCCATGACCAAGCAGCCTGTGGCGGGCAGCGTGCCCGCGGCTTCCTACTCCCCCGGGATCATCGCCGAGGGCCGCTTCCTGTACGTGTCAGGCCAGGTGCCCATGCGCGACGGCGCGCTGACGGGCACCACGGTCGCGGAGCAGACCGAGGTGGTCCTCGCCAACCTGGCCGCGGTCCTGGCGGCGGCCGGTGCGAGCCTTTCCGACGTGGTGCGCTGCGGAGTCTTCCTCGCTGACGTCGCCGGGTTCGCTGAGATGGACGAAGTGTATGGCCGGACTTTCCCACGTCCACTCCCCGCCCGCACCACGGTCGGCGCCGCGATCGCGGCACCGGGGGTCCTGGTCGAGATCGACTGCGTCGCGGTGCTCCCGGGGACTACCTCGTCTTGACCGCAGACCCACCGGCCCGCGCGGTCATAATGATCACTGGCATCCAGGCCGCGGGCAAGTCCGCCATCGCCCAGCTGCTCGCCGAGCGGCTGCCCATGTCGGTGCACGTCCGGGGTGATGTGTTCCGGCGCATGGTCATCAACGGCCGCGCCGACACCACCCCCGAAGGCGCAGGCGAGGCCCTGCGGCAGCTCCGGCTGCGCCACCAACTCACTGCAACCGTGGCCGACGCCTACTTCCAGGCCGGCTTCACCGTGGTCGCCCAAGACATCATCCTCGGCGACCACCTCGCCGAGATGACCGCCATGATCCGCAGCCGCCCTCTGCTGGTCGTGGTGCTCGCCCCCAAGCCCGACGCGGTCGCCGCCCGCGAGGCGGGCAGAGGCAAGAACGCCTACGGCACCTGGTCCGTCCAGCAACTCGACGACCTGCTCCGCAACGAGACACCACGTCTCGGCCTGTGGCTCGATACCTCCGGCCAGACCCCCGCCGAGACAGTCGATGAGATCCTCGCCCGCGCCTGCTCCGAAGCCGGCATCTCGACCAGCCCGGCGAGATGACTAACGCTCGTTGAAGTCCCAGTCGAACATCATCTGTTCGTTCTGTGGCCTCACCCCGCCGGTGACCATTCCACTGGCGTGCCGTCCACATGGGCGATCAGGAGGTGACGGCGCTCATCTGCCGGGAACCACTCGGTCGCATCCTGGCGGACTGCGTAGTCAAAGAGGTGGCTGGCGGCCTTGACCTCCCAGGATCAGCACATGAACAGTGCCCCGGCGGTCACGGCCCTGTCACCGCTGTTATCTGGCGACGGCTCGGCGGGCGGATGCGGCAGAGGAAGAACGCTGACCCGAGGAACGACACCGCGTCAGCAAGCATGGCGAGAGGGGCTGAGAGGGCCTGCACGAGCACCCCGCCGAGGCTGGGGCCCGCCACGAACGACATGGCCCGGCTGCCAAGAACGAGCGCATTCCCCTCCACATAGCGGTCCCTGGCCACCAGTGCGACGAACAGCGCGGCGTCCGAGACCTGAAACAGCACGCTCAGCGTTCCCGCGGCAAACGCCACCCCGTACACCTGCCAGAGCGTGAGCGCACCCATGGCATAGCCGACGGGAATGCTCAGCAGCAGCCCGGCTCGGGCCAGGTCAGTGACGATCATGGTCAGGCGGCGGTGACCCCGCCGGTCCACCCAGGCTCCCGCGTGCACGGCAAAGAGCAGGCTGGGCAGCCAGATCTTGAGAGTAAGTTTTGCAAGTCTTCTTTGGAAGAAGTGACCCTTTGGTCACTGCCTTGTGTTGGCGGTCGGCCGAAATGTCATTGGCTCGCTCTATACTAGAACTAGTGTTCGAGACTCAAGTGAGGAGGTTAGTCCAGTGCGGGATCCGCAGCAGGTGGCCAGCCCAGCGCAAGCGCTGGACATGCTCACCGCAGCGCTCGGATACCTGAATGCGGTGGATGTCGCCTCCCTGCCCACCACCACCCAGGCCGAGGTGCTGAAGGGCCTGGAGCAGGTGCAGTCACGGCACACTGCGGCCCGCTCCCGTGCACTGGCGGCGTTCAGCGCCCAGGCCGGGCACGAAGACGACGGTTTAGGCAGCGCGCGGATGTGGCTGACGTTCCACACCCGCACCACCCGCCACGCCGCCGCCGGGTCGATGGCGTGGATGCGGCGGCTCGCAGCGCACCCGGTCATTGGAAAGGCGCTTGCCGCCGGGGAGCTGTCGTTGTCGTGGGCGCGGCAGTTCTGTGACTGGTCTGACCGGCTGCCTGCGGACCGTCATGAAGACGCGGACCGGATCCTGTGCGGTGCTGCGGCCGCTGGGGCTGAGCTGAAGGACATCGCGGGCCTAGCCGAGGAGATGTATGCCCGGACCCGTGAGCCCGACGTGGACGGTGATGGCGGGTTCAGTGACCGGTGGCTGCGCATGGATGTCACCTTCGGCGGTGCGGGCCGCGTGGACGGTGACCTGTCCCCCGGCTGCGCGGCCGCACTGGGCGCCGTCCTGGACGCATTAGGCAAGCGCGCCGGCCCCGAAGACCTCCGCACCGCCGCCCAGCGCCACCACGACGCGCTCGAAGACGCCTGCCGACGGCTGATCGCCAGCGGCATGCTGCCCGACCGCGCTGGCCAGCCCACCCAGGCGCAGGTACACCTGTCGCTGCGGGACCTGCTGGGACTGGCTGACGGGGCGGAGGGCTCGCTGGCCGAGCAGGCCTGGCGCAGCACCAGTGGCCCAGGGTGGCTGACCGGCCCCGAAGCCGCCGCCGCAGCGTGTGACGCGACGCTGGTGCCGATAGTGACCGGGCATGTGGACTGGGCCGCAGTGGACCAGCTCACCCAGGTGTTCCTAGCCATCTGTGAACTCCCCGACCACGCCACCCCCGCGGCCGACAGCACAGGCCCAGGCGCGCCGGTCACGGGCTCCTCAGGCGCGGACGCCTTCGGCCAGGACGGCCCAAGCCCCAGCGTGGCAGGCAGCGGCATCATGGGCTCGGAGCTGTCCTCGGCGACCCGGGACCGGCTAGCACGGGCCCTGCTCGGCCTGTCGGTCCAGGCGCTGTCCGGACCCGGCGGCCTCGCCGCCGCGCTGCGCGCCCGCCTCGGTGTCCCACTCGCGACAGTCAGCCTGCCACTGGACGTGGGCAGCCCGACGCCGGTGATCCCGCCGCACCTGCGGCGGGCCGCACTGGCCCGCCACCCCTGCTGCGCGTTCCCGGGATGCGACACCCCAGCCACCGTGTGTGACATCCACCACCTGCTACCCCGCTCCGACGGCGGATCCACCGCACTGCCCAACCTGGTACCACTATGCCGCTTCCACCACCTGGTGGCCGTCCACGACTGGGGCTGGCGACTGACCCTGCACCCTGATGGGACCACCACTGCCACCAGCCCCCAAGGCCGCACCATCCACAGCCACAGCCCACCCATCCGGGCCGCATGACGACCGAGCCATCACCTCACCACCTGTGAGGCAAAATCTTGACCGGGTGCTGCAGTGGGTACATGACATCGCAACTCGCTACATCGTCCATCGCCCCAAAGGGCAGCCATCAGCGGACAGCGCACACAAGCCTCGGCCCGGCATCAACGCAACCTGTTCGGTCTCCGTCAGCAGTGCGCCGACTGGGACCAGTGCCAGTGGGATGGGCCAGAAGCCATCGCGCATGTGGTGAAGGCACTGACTGGTCTGACCGAAGATCAGCAGCGCGCGGCCATTACACTCCGTGCCCGATAAGCGGTGCGCGCTATCCAAGCCAGGAACGTTCGGCTCCCGCTGCACTGGACTTCCAAGACCTGCTCATGATTTCCAATAGCTCAAGAAGGACGAGGAACAATGCTGACGGTAACCACTGCCGAGCCGCGTGACGCGGCAGCAATGGCAGACCTCTTCCTAGAGATGGACCGCTTCTATGATGAAATTACCATAGAGCCAGCCGGTACTAAGACCCACCAGATCGAATCTGTACTGTTCGCGACGCCACCGCCAGCTTATGCATTGCTCGCATGGGATGGGCCCGAACTTGTGGGTATAGCAGCTTATTCCTTTCTGTGGCCAGCTGCCCTAACATCCAAGTCGCTCTACCTGAAAGAACTCTACGTTCGTCAACAGCACCGCAGGAAAGGAGTCGGCAGGCTGCTGATGCAGTACCTATTCAAGGTCGCCAGAGACAAAGAGTGCAGTCGCGTCGAATGGACAACCGACGAGAGTAACGCGAACGCACAGGACTTCTACAAGGACTTGGGCGTCCAGGTGAACCCTTCAAAGGTCTTCTATAGGATCGAGATCGAGAGTTCTCTAACCTCTGAGGCGTGAAGGAGTCGCGGCCTTTTCCACCACCTGGTGGCCGTCCACGCCTGGGGCTGGCACTCACCCTGCACCCTGATCGCACCACCACCGCCACAGACCGCTGCCCAAGCCGCCGACCAGACAGCAGCCCCAGCAGGATGGCCAGACCGCGAACCCGGCCCGACGCCCGGCATGGCCTCACGTGATCGGCATCCGCTGTCCCTCTACCATGGCGGGATGGCCGTGTACCTATTCGCAGGGATACCAGTGAGCGACTTCGCCAAGGCGCTGACCTGGTACGAGATGCTGCTCGGTCGC
The DNA here is from genome assembly GCA_035946955.1 of Streptosporangiaceae bacterium. Taxonomy (GTDB): domain Bacteria; phylum Actinomycetota; class Actinomycetes; order Streptosporangiales; family Streptosporangiaceae; genus DASYYE01. The sequence goes on from DASYYE010000497.1 coordinate 9,669, forward strand.
CCGCCGTCGTCGTTCCCCCACGATACGGAGGCCGTGTGGGAACTCGCTGAACGCCGCTTGGTGTACATCGTCCAGCGGCCGGAACACGCTGGCCACGCAATGCACACCATCATGGTCAACGATCTCGACACCCTGGTGGCAGAGATTGCCCAGCGGGGATTGGACCCCGCGAAAGACGAGACCTACCCGAACGGCGTCCGCAAGACCACCTACGTCGACCCTGACGGAAACGAGACGGGGTTCGGCGGGCTCCCACACTGACCGCCAGCTGCCGCAAGTGGCATCAGACAGTGGCCGTGCGCTTCGGCGCCTCTAGGTTCGCTACGAACTGCGGATTGATGCGCTCACCTCCGGGTACGACGGCAGCGCACCCCATATGGCCGTATTCCCTATGTATGAAGTAGACATGGGGGAGGCTGCGGCTGATGCCCAAACTCCGTGGGCTGCGACACACGCATCAGGATGGATGGGAGCCATCATGTCTGTGACCGACGAGTTCCTCGCGAACAACGCCAGCTACGCCAAGTCCTTCTCCGGCCCGTTGCCGATG
>DASYYE010000498.1:0-1730 GCA_035946955.1 Streptosporangiaceae bacterium
CCCCCGGCCAACCGCCCAGGGACGACCTGCCCCGAAGCTGCACGCGCAACTCAGCACCCATCCACAACGGCAGAGCCCGCATGCCCCACAAACTGCCTTCATGTACCGCTTCGTCCCGCCCAGCCACGAGCGTGCGGAACGGGGATGATCTGGCCGTGACGCCCACAGGATCGGTCAGGCCCAACCGAACGCACCGGGCGGCACGCAGATCACCCTGATAGGCATCGCGCTGACGGCATCCCGGCAGACCAAGACTCGCGTACATAGCGGCGGCTACGTGCGCGCATTCCCCGGGTCTTCTGATCGGGGTTCTGCCATCCGAATGATCCGGCGAGACTGCAAACTTATCCACGATCGCTGACCTTGTGAACGTCCGGATCTGCCGTTGCGACACGAGGTCGCACCTTGCGAGGGAACTCGCGGATTGGAGGGCCGATTATGTCGGCAGCGTAGTTCCGGGCGCGTGCTCACGCCTGGCCCCGCCCTGTCGTGCGTCGCCGGTAACGGCGGGGTGCGGAGCACAGGGGAAAGCTCAAGGGCTCTCGTCCCATCCGGGGGCCACAGGCGAGGGGCAGGCCGGGCGGGTGAATCGCGTGAACCTCCGTTGATGCCCCGTAATTCCGGAGCCTCGCGATGGGTTGCTGGTGCGGGGTGGCAGGGACTGGCCGCTGCGAAGCGGCAGGCGCTGGCCGGGCACGGCATCTGGCCAGGAGAGCACCGCTGTCCCCGGGGTCGAGGAGGCACCCACTCCGGTCGTATCTCGAAGGTGCGGAACGTGGAAACCGTGCGCCACGAGGCGCTTCATGACCGTGCGGAGGTGAAAGGACTCCGCCGCCGGGTCGTCGCAGTGGCCTGGCTGGAGCTGAGGGCAGCCTGAGCCGGGAGGCGCTGGTGAGGGCGGGAGCAGCCCTGACAACGACGGGACGTGCCGGTACTGCCAGACGGTGCGGGTCCGGCAAGCAGGACGAGAAGGTGCACGAGAGGAATCAGTGGTTTAAAGCCCCGTAAGAGTTCCACCGGCTCGAATCTGGCGGATATGGGCCGGGAGGTAGTGCGTGACCACCGCCGCGAGGCGGGGTCAACTCCGGAGCCGGTTGGTTTCGCCGGCGAGGAGGCCACGGTGAAGGTCTGCGGCGTAGCCGTGGCGATGCTGCCGGGGCAGGAGCTGGGCGCCTAACTCGTCGAACGGTTGTGAGGTGAACGTGGGAACCGCTCGTGGCCGCCCTCCCTTCCGGGTCTCCAGCCCGGGAGCGGGCAGGCTCGTCGTCAGCTGATGGCCGCGGGCGGGGCGGAGGCCCCGTAGTAGTCGCGGGAGTAACGACCCGTCACGGAGGCCGGGAGAGCCGGCCACAGGGCCAAGGGGGCCAGCAAGTCAGCGGTGAGGAGAATGGAATGCCGGGAGTTGCGCTGGTGAATACCGGCGATCCGGAGCTGGAATACGCCTTCTATGAGGCGGAGCGCCGGGTACTGGGGATCCAGGCCAAGCTGCACCGTTGGGCTCGTGAGGAGCCTTATCGCCGGTTCGGTGATTTGTTCAACCTCGTCTGCGACCCCGCGTTCTTGTTGGTGGCGTGGGTTCGTGTGCGCAGCAACAGGGGCGCCCGCTCGGCTGGGGTGGATGGGCATTCGGCCTATTCCATCGAGGCCAGGGTTGGGGTTGAGGAGTTACTCGGCCGGCTGCGGTCGCAGTTGAAGGACCGCAGCTTCCGCCCGCTGCCGGTGCGGGAGCG
>DASYYE010000499.1:0-6900 GCA_035946955.1 Streptosporangiaceae bacterium
CACACATTGTGGTGCTGGCGGTGCTGCTGGGGGCGGTTGGGCTGGTCTCGGCGGTGCTGCCGTATGGGCGCCGGTACGGGGAGGCGGAGCTGCGGCGCCGGCTCGGCCTGCTGATCGAAGACCGGATGTTCCAGGCGATCAACTCGTTCCCCGGGCTCAGCCGGTTCGAGTCACCGGAGTTCTACGACAAGATCCGGGTGGTACAGCAGATCAGCAACAGCGTGCCGACCCGGCTGGTGTCCGCGGCGATGACCATCGGCCAGTCGGCGATCACGGCGGCAGGGTTGTTCGCCACGTTGGTGCTGATCAACCCGGTGCTGGCCAGCGTCGTGGCCGCCACCGCGGTGCCGGCGATCACGGCCCAGATCACCAACAGCCGCCGCAGGGCTGACCATGAGTGGCATGCCAGCCCTGCGGCCCGGCGCCAGATGTTCTACGCCCGCCTGCTCAGCGACCGCGACGCCGCCAAGGAGGTGCGGCTGTTCGGCCTCGGCGACTTCCTGCGTGGCCGGATGCTGGCGGAAATCACCGAGATCAACCGTGGCCAGCGCCGACTTGACCTCCGCATCTTCTCAATCGAGGGGATGCTCTCGCTCCTGACAGCGGTCATCAGTGCCGCCGGGATTGTCTGGACGGTCCGCGAGGCGGTGGCCGGGCGCCTGTCGATCGGCGATGTCACTCTGTTCACCATGGCCGTGGTCGGGGTCCAGGGCGCCATAGGCAACCTGGTGTCGCGTATCGCGGACCTCTACCAGTCATTGCTGCTGTTCGGTCACTACACCGACATCATCTCGGCAGGACCCGACCTGCCACTAGCCGCCGCACCACTCCAGGTTCCGCCGCTGCGGGGCGGCATCGAGTTCCGCGATGTCTGGTTCCGCTATGACAGCGGCCATCCCTGGGTGCTGCGTGGGGTCAGCTTGGTGATCCCGCTAGGCAAGGCGGTGGCACTGGTCGGGCTGAACGGGGCAGGCAAGACCACACTGGTGAAGCTGTTGTGCCGGCTGTACGACCCGTGCCGGGGTGCCATCTATTGGGATGGCGTCGACATACGCGACATCGACCCGCGGGATCTGCGGGAGCGGATCGGCACCGTCTTCCAGGACTACATGGCCTATGACCTCACCGCAGCGGAGAACATCGGCCTGGGCGACCTCGCCCGGCTCGATGACAGGCAGGCCGCGAGGTGGGCGGCTGAGCAGGCAGGCATCCACTCCAAGCTCGCGTCGCTGCCCCGTGGCTACGACACGATGCTCAGCAGGGTCTTCTTCAGCAACAAGGACAAAGAGAACCCGGAGACCGGCGTCATCTTGTCGGGTGGCCAGTGGCAGCGGCTGGCGCTGGCGCGCGGGCTCATGCGGGCCGACCGTGACCTCCTGATCCTCGACGAACCAAGCTCGGGGCTTGACGCCGAAGCTGAACACGAAATCCACCAGCGCCTGCGCACTATCCGCGGTGGCAGCTCCAGCCTCCTCATCTCCCACCGCCTCAACGCCATCCGTGACGCCGACACGATCTTCGTACTTGCCGGCGGCCGGATCATCGAGCACGGCGACCATAACGAGCTGATGGCCTCCCACGGTGAGTACCACCGGCTGTTCACCCTCCAGGCACGTGGCTATCAGGAGTGCCAGCCCGCCCAAGTGGCCAGTCCGGTCTCGCTGCGCGTGTTGGCAGGTGGCGACCAGTTCGCCAGTGCGCGGGCGGCTGTGCAGGACGGAGAGAGGATTGGCTGAGGACGGATTGAGGACGGAGCACGGCACTCTTCCTGGAGGGGTTCGGAACGACAGGAGGAGTGCCATGGGGGTCGCCGCGGCTACCTGGGTCTGGCTGGCAGGGTGCGCTGCTGTCGCGGCGGCGGGCGCTGCGGTGGTGCGCAGGCGGTTCGTGGTGGTCCACATCATGGGTGCGAGCATGCAGCCGACGTACGCCGATGGCGACAGGGTGCTCGTGCGGCGCCGCCGGGATCGGCTCTCGGTGGGTTCTGTAGTTGTGCTGCGTCCGCCCCGCGACGGCTCACCACGCGGTCGCCCGCTGGGTGGCGCGTGGCGGCACAGCTTCCTGGCCGAGGGCACAGCGGGTGCCGGGGCAACGGAAGCAATCCGCAACGGCTGGCTGATCAAACGTGTGGCGGCGCTGCCTGGGGACCCGGTCCCGGAATCGGTGCGGGCCGCCACGAACGGGGTGACCGTGGTCCCGGCAGGGGCGCTGGTGGTGCTGTCCGACAATCCGGGCGGCGCCGACTCACGCCGGTGGGGGTTCGTCGCGGCTGACGACCTCCTCGGCGCGGTGACAGCGAAACTCTCCCCGTCGCCGCGAGCCCGGTCTGAGTAGACAATCGGAGGGATCCGTGCACATCAGTGTGCTGGGACCAATTGAAGTAACGGATGCGGCGGGGCCACTCCCGCTGGTCGGCCACAGGCAGCGGGCACTCCTCGCGGTCCTGGCGCTCGAGGCCGGGCGCGTCGTGCCTGTGCACCGGTTAGTGGACGCCATATGGGATGACAGTCCGCCCGCCACCGCGCGGGCAAAGGTGCAGGCACATGTGTGCGCGCTCCGCCAGGTGATTGGACAGCGGGCACAGGATCCCGCGGGCCCCCTCCTGACCTGCCCCCCCGGCTATTTGCTGCGCTTGCGGGACGGTGAGCTTGACCTCACTGAGTTCGGCTCGCTCACCGCGCGGGCGGTTAACGCGTCCAGGCTGGGGCAGCCGGATGCCGCCTCAGAGCTCCTCACCTGCGCCCTTGCGCTGTGGCGCGGCGAGGTGTGTGCGGACGTGGCGTCTCCGCTGGTCCGGGCGGCAGCCGACGCGCTGGAGGAACGCCGCCTGCTAGCCATCGAGGCAAAGGCCGAAGCCGATATGGCCCTCGGCCGCTGCGACGCGGTCGCCGCCGACCTCGCCGCGTATGTTGCCCGCTACCCACTCCGCGAGCGGCTGCGCGCCATGCTGATGCTCGCCTGGTACCGCCTGGGCTGCCGGGCCAATGCGCTAACCGCGTACCGCGACGGCCGCCAGGCGATGATCGCCGGCCTCGGGCTGGAGCCAGGCCCTCAACTGCGCCACCTGCACCAGCGCATCCTGGCTGACGATCCCAGCCTCCAGGTGAGTGCCCCCAAACGGTTCAAGGTGACTATCGGCGCCCAAGCGCAGTGACAGACAGGTGCAGGAGGACGCAGACTCTGTGGCGAGCCACCCGGCTCGCCACAACAAAATACGGGAGGACAGATGAACCGTTCCCGCTGGCAGCTCGCCGTTGCCAGCCTCGTGACCTCGGGCTTGGCATCCAGGGTGATGACCGCTGCAACAGGACCAGCCGGGCACCCAGCCGGTTTCTGCGGGGTATGTGTTGCGAATCCGTCCGCCTTTCACTACTGCTACACACCCACTAAGTCAGCGACTTTCGGGGCTAAGAAGCCAGTCTTCCGTCAGCGGCGCCTCAGGTGGCCCATCGGCCATCCAGGCGTGGAGTGCCTGGATCAGCGGGCCAGGATTCTTTCTGGAACGTGGAAAGGAGCGATTACTCGTGTAGACGACTCCAGTGGTGATGTTGTCAGCTTGTAGCGCCCGCTGCAGAATAGGCCGGAAGTCTTTAACGTTCTCTGTGACCAGCCAGCGGCCTTGAGAGATTGCCCAGGCGAAGACTTCTTCGTCGTTCATCGCCCGCAGTTCACCACGCTCAGCCACCGCGACTACATCATGGCCAAGGTCACGCAGGGCGCCAGCAACGGTGGGTGAAAACATTTCGTCAAGCACCAGCCGGGCACTAGCTGAACTGCTCATGCGATGAGTTGCCGTTGCACCCGCCATGCCTCCTCGGCCCGAGCCGACACTTCATCGGCATCGCTGATTTCGGCATCAATCTCGTCGCGGTAGTCCCCGTAGTAGTTAACGGCTGTGCTGATCCGGCTTGCGTCAACGGCAAACACGTCGGCGGCGGCGTCCAGTGCGGCCGGGCCCCGCTCGTCCACTTCACGGAGGAACTTGATGACCTCCCAGACATCTGGTCCATAGGCGAGGGCGGCCCGTCGGCCAGACGGGCCATCCTTAAAGATCACGCCAGGGTGATCTGCCATCCGGAGACCTTCGTCGATGAGCCGCTGCGCCAGTGCCGATGTAGTCGAGCCGGTCGTGGCCCCCGCGCGACGGCGCAGTCGCGCCAGCAGGACTGGCTCAAAGCGGATGGATAGGGGAGTAGTCATGCACTACATTGTAGCGTAAGTGCTACATGCTTGACATGAGTTGCTTTGACGCCCGGTCCTCAAGGTCTGCGAGGTCATCGACGCTCCCGTATCAGACACGCCGAGCCCGCGACCGGGTGCGCGCCAGCGTGCTTGACCTTCGAGTCGACTTGAAGACGTAACGTCGCGGACATGGGTTACCGAATCTCCGAACTCGCCCGTGTCAGCGGTTTCAGCCCTTCCACGTTGCGCTACTACGAGACCGCGGGACTGCTGCCGGACCCTGACCGGACCGGTGCTGGCTACCGCGTCTACGGCGAGGAGGCGGTTGAACGGTTGGCGTTCATCGCCCGCGCCAAGACGATGAGGTTCAGCCTCAGCGACATCGCCGAACTCGTCGCGTTGTGGGCCGATGGTCCTTGCGGGCCAGTGCAGGACCGTCTCCGAGACCTCCTGGACGCGAAGGTCACCGAGGTGGGCTCACACCTCGCGGCGATGTCGGGGTTCGCGGCACAACTCGGTCACCTGCGCACCTCACTCGCCACAGCACGCCCCGCCGAACGCTGCGGCCCTGGCTGCGGGTGTGACACCGCGCTGCCAGCGCCCGCCGGGCCCGGTGCAGCACAGGAAGGGTCAGCGGCACCGGTCGTGTGCACGCTGAGCATCCCCGACGCCGCCGACCGGGGCAGCGAGTGGGCCGACCTGCTCACGCACGTCTCCGAACGCCACAAAGCCCAAGACGGCCTGCGCCTGCGGCTGCCATCCGATCCCGTGGTCGTGGCCCGAGCCGCGGACCTGGCCGTTCGCGAGACGCAGTGCTGCGCGTTCTTCTCTTTCACCCTCACCGTCGACGTCCAGGGAACCTGGCTCGCAGTCACTGCCCCGCCAGACGGCCAGGTCATTCTCGCCGCGGTGTTCGGGGATCCAGCCTGATACGTCCGGCCCAAGACCCGTCGCCAGACCACGGTGGTCAGTCCCGGCGAGTGGCTGGCCTGCGGTGCGATGGCAGGTGTGCATTAACTGCTGGCGGCCTGGCCCGGGCCGGACGGCCCCGGCGTTGAGCAGGCGGTAGGCGTTGCTGGCGGAGCCCGCTGAGGCCGTGACCTGGGCTTTGACGGTGTTTTGACGCTGACGGCCTAATGTCCCGCCAGGCAGTTCGCTGCGACCACATACGCGTGACAGCTGAGGTGTTTCTCTCCCGCTACCAGATCATCCGGCCAGGCTAATAGGTGGATCGAGGCACGTACAACATAACCATAACGGGGCTACTACAGCACGGGGGTCGTGCAGAGATGCCAACACGGGTGTTCATTTACGAGCCCGAATCATCATTCCAGCCCAAGCCCGGGCCAATCATCGCCCAATCACCTGACTTGCAGCTCATCGGAACCACGAAGAACCTGGACCGCGCGTCGTACCTCACCAGGTTCATGGACGACCGCATCGATGTCATGCTGCTCAGTTGCGCGATCACGAGCAAGCGGGAGATCGATGTCGTGCGGCACGTCCAGCCGATCAGGACCCTGGTACTCAGTCATACGCACGACGACGATGCTGTCATCGCCGCCCTGAGTGCCGGGGCCCGCGGCTACATGAGCAACATACCTTCTGACCTGGGCCTTCTCCGCGCCATCAAGCTTGTCGAATCCGGAGGAGCAGCATTTTGCCGGATTGTCGCACACCAGCTCACTGAATATTTCGCGTCCTTTCATAGATATCCTGGGCATGCTCCCTTCCCTGACCTCACAGACCGCGAGCGGGAGATCCTGGACCTCATCGCCCGGGGATTGAGCAACAGGCAGATCTCGCGTCAGCTTGTGGTGGCGGACAAAACAGTCCGCAACCACATTACTCATATCTTCGCCAAGATTGCCGCCCCGAATCGCGCCGCAGCTATCGTCAAGGCCCGGAACGCGGGGATAGGGATCAACTGGGCACCGTGACGCGGCTGAGCCAAACGAATTGCCCCCGCCCGCCTTCCTGCAGTCCAACCAACTTGATTTGTTCGACTGTCAACTCAATCTGTTCGGCTGCACCGCAGGGAGTCACAGGTACGGACTGGGGAGTCGTCTCCCGGCACCAGTGGCAGGGCAACGAAGGTTGCGGCCACCCTGGCGAGGGTGGCCTTGGCCCGCCGGGCCGTCGACGGGTGAGGCTGTCCTGCGCGAGCAGCGGCCGGGCTGGGGGCTGTGCGGTCTGAAGCCCAGCCAGCCAAGTTCACCGGCACCGAAACCGACAAGATCTCCAGAGACCTATAGATCTCCAGAAGACCTATAGGGCCGTTGGCGACTATTCACGTGGACAGTCTCCCGCGGAAAGGAGAGGCGCGGATGGACTCCAACGGGGGCCGGCGCGACAGTCACCCCAGTGCGGACTATGACAGCCACCACAGCCTGGGACAGGCACCTATGAGACCGCCGAGGGAGCAGGCCCTGCTCGACGAGCTTGACGAGCTTGCGCCGGAGTTACTGGCTAGCGGGCGGCCCTCCCGGCTGCTCGACCGCCATGGCGAGTTGACCGCGCTCGACCTGCGTGGGCACCCGTGGGCACGCCTGCTCGTCGCATGCGTTGCCTGGGATGCCAAACCCGCCACCCCGCTGGCGTGGCGCCATGCCCGGGCGGCCCATCAGGCGTTCATCTGCAAGGCCGACGGCCGCGGTGAGGCATTCGCCTGCTTCGTCCTCGGCTGCTGGATGCTGACCGAGGGCAGGCTGACCGAGG
>DASYYE010000500.1:0-4895 GCA_035946955.1 Streptosporangiaceae bacterium
GTCCAGAAGGCCTTCGCCGACCTGGGCGTCCTGGACGCCGCCAACTCCAACCTCGACGCGCTGATGCGCGACGACGAGGACACCGCCGAACGGCTGGAACGCGAGCACGCAGCAGAGATGGCGGCCCGAACCGAGGAGGTCCACGCCGCCATCGCCGAAGCCCAGCCGTAACCTGCCGAGGCGGATCGAGAGCGCCCGACTGGGATGCCTAACCCTTTGGTCATCCACTGGGACAGTTGCCCCCCCATGACCCGAGGCCATTCACAAAAGGAATAGGCATCGGCGAGCTGCCACTGTGGGATTAGTAAGCGCCCGCGTCCTGGTCGCTGTAGCCGGGGTCACTGGAATAGTCCTGGTCGCTGGAATAGCCGCCGTCATCATCACCGGGTGTGCCCGCGTCGCTCGTGACGGTTGCGTCCGGTTGCGATTGGATGGTGGCATCTGGCTGCTCGACGGTGGCGTCTGGGCCCTCCCAGGCCCCGGCGTCGCCCGAATCGACCGTGGCGTCCGGGCCCCCGTAACCCCCGGCCCCGCCGTCCCCCCCATCACCGCTTGAATTTCCCAGCAGGTCAGGTATGTCACCGGCTACGTCCGTGCCCAGGTGGACGGCACCATGCGCGCCCCCGGCGCCCGCCTTCAAAAGGTCGCCGATCGGGTCTTCGTGGCCAAGTGCCTCGTGGTCAATGGTGTATTGCTGCTGGCGGCCGTCCAGCACACCGTCCTCGTAGGTCGGCATAGGCGAGAAATTGGGCCCGCCCATTCCGCCGACTGCCTCGGCGCCGGACTCCAATGTCATGCCGCCCTGGTCGGCCGAAGGGTCTTCGGGCTGTTCTGACATCTGTGCCTCCCTGGGAGAATGGCCCTTTCCCACGGATCGTAGGCAGCCCCGCGCTAGCCGGACAATGGCCTTATCCCAGGTCTGCACCTTTGGCCGGCAATGCTGCCCCATCGGGCAGCAGACCCGCGCCCCGCGCCCGGTCAGTAGGCGAGTGCGGGGGATGCGTGCAGCCAGGTGCCGTCGGTGAGTGCGTGGGCGATGAAGTGGGCGACGTCGGCGCGGGTGATCTTCCCCCCACCGGGCGGGGGGTAGTCAGGAGCGACCCGGTAGTGGCCCATGAGCGGCTTGTTCGTGAGCCTGCTGGCCCGGACCAGCGTCCAGTCGAGGCCGGAGGCCCTGACGACGTCCTCCATCCGCCGCACGTCGGCGAACTGGGTGGCGAGGACACGCGGCAGGACCGACTTGATCAGCCAGGCCATGTTCGAGTCGGTGCTGATGAAGGCACCTGCGGCGGACACGCAGACCAGACGCTGCGCGGCCGTCTTGGCCATGGCCACGACCGTGTTGGCCGCGGCGCCGGCCAGCAGGCCGGGAGCTTTGGCGCCACGGGGCCCGAGCGCAGACACCACGGCCTGCGCCCCATCCACCACCTCGGTCACCGAGTCGGCGTCCAGGGCGTTCCCCTGGACCACCGTCAGGCCCGGGGCTGGGTGCAGTGCTTCGGGCGTGCGGGCGAGGGCCTGCACGGTGTGCCCGGACTCCAGCGCCCAGCCCAGCACGTGGCCGCCGATGCCGCCGGTCGCGCCCAGCAGTGCGATACGCATGTCAGCTCCTTCCCGCGGCGGTGATAGGGGAACTGCCCTGTCCGGTGGCGGCGGCACGCCGGCGCCGCCGGGCGGAGGCAGCGGCACCCTCGCCCCTGCCAGCCCTCGCTGGCAGGGCCAGCATGAGCAGGAAGCTCAGCAGGAACACGCCGACCTGGAACCACAGGGTCCGGACCACCGAGGCCGCGAAGGCGCGGCGCACCGCGCTCGCACCCTCCCCGGCCAGCACCTGCTTCGCTGCGGGCGGGATGACGGCACCAGCGGGTGGCCTGCACGCGGCTGGCGTGACCGTGGGGTCCGCGGCCACCAGCCGGTCGTGCAGGCAGGCACCGAACCGGGTCTCGATGCCTGGTAGTGCCCTGGCCGGGAGGCCGGCTGAAACCAGACCAGCCCGCAGTGCCGGGGTGACCGCACTGGCGGCTGCCGCGGACTGACTGCCGAGGACCCCGAAGAAGACCACGCCGATCAGTGCGATGCCGATGGAGTTCCCGAGTTGCAGGCCGGTGTTGAACACCCCAGATGCCGAGCCAGCGTCCTGCTTGGGCACGCGGGCCAGCACGATGTCGGCCAGGGGGGCGATCACCGCGCCAAGGCCGATGCCCGCGGCCACGAGGCCCGGCACGAGGTCCCAGGTCGTGACGGCGGCTCCATAGTGGTGCACGGCCGCGATCACGCCGGTCATGCCCCCGGCGATGACGACCGCCCCGGCCATGGTGACGCCACGCCCGAACCGTGGCGCCAGCCGGGCTGCCGCAGCCGAGGACATGAGCACACCCAGGGAGAACGGGAGGAACGTCAGCCCAGCGTGCAGCGGCGTGAATCCCAGCCCGATCTGGAGGAAGAGGGTGAGCACCAGCGCGTAGGAGGCGATACCGAGGAAGAACGCCACCGCGATGGCCATCCCGGCACTGAACCCGCGCTCGGTGAACAGGTGCAACTGCACCAGCGGAGAGCCGTCCCTGCGGGCCTTGACCCGCTCGTAGCCGACGAACAGGGCGAACACCGGCACGGATACGGCCATGGACACGAACGTCCAGGTGGGCCAGCCGAACTGGCGGCCCTGCACGAGTGGGTACAGGAGCAGCACCAGCGCGGCTGAGACGAGGACGACACCGACCGGGTCGAGCCGGGGCGGGCGGGGTGCCCGTGACTCGCGGACCAGCACCGCCGAGGCCGCCAGGGCGATCAGCCCGACCGGGACGTTGATCAGGAAGATCGGCCGCCAGGCGAGGCCGGACAAGTTGTGCTGAATGAGCAGCCCGCCAAGCAGCGGCCCGCTGACCGTGCCCAGGCCCGCCGTGACCCCGAAGCCAGCGAGCGCCTTGATCCGTTCCGCGGGCGGGAAGACGACTTGGATCACGGCCAGTACCTGGGGGACCATGATGGCGCCCATCGCGCCCTGCACGACGCGGCAGGCGATGAGCATGCCCGGACTCGTGGCGGCCCCGCACAGCGCCGAGAACACCGTGAAGCCGGCCACGCCGATGAGGAACAGCCGCTTGCGGCCGAACGTGTCCCCGAGCCTGCCACCAGTGATCAGCACAAGGGCGTAGGCCAGCGTGTAACCAGCAAGCGCCCACTGCACGTCGGCATAGCTGGCGTGCAGGTCACGCTGGATGGATGGGATCGCGATATTCACTATCGATACGTCGAGCAGGTTCATGAAGGCAGCCGCCAGCAGAATGATCAGCGTCAGCCAGCGCCGTGGGTCAGCGCCCTCGCCCGTGGACGCGGCGGGTGCCAGGATCTGAGCGTCCGAAGTCATCGTGGGCTCCTCTTCAGGAGGTCTCTGAATACACTTGGGACGCTAGCATCTTGGTTAGTTATTATCTAGGTTTCTTAAATAAAAGGGAGCTTAACGATGTCAGACGACCCGGCGCCCGCAGCCGATGGCGACAGCTGGACGGAGTGGGAGGTGCCGTGGGCGGAGCCGTTCACCACGCACACGGGCCGGGCCGAACGCGCTGAGCTGGCGGCAGCCTTCGCCGCGGCCTTGCGCCGGACGGGCGCCCTGATGCAGCTCGTGAGCCAGGCGGCCGCCGACCGGGTCGGCATCAACGCGACCGACCTGCAGTGCCTGAACATCCTCAGTTTCAGCGGCCGGCTCACTGCGGGTGAGCTGGCGAGGGAAACCGGCCTCACCACCGCCTCGATCACGGGCGTGGTGGACCGGCTGGAAGAGGCGGGCTTCGTCACCCGGGAGCGTGACCGGCAGGACCGCAGGCGCGTGGTGGTGCAACTCGTCACCGAGCGGGCGGTCCACGACGTCGCCCCGATTTTCCTGCCGATGGTCCGCGCCTGGCAGCAGATGGCGGAGCGCTACAGCGACGACGAGCTGCGGCTGATCGTCGACTTCTATGGCCGTATGGAGCAGGTGCTCCGCGACCACCTCGTGCGGCTGCGCGAGGGCCAGGCCGGCTGAGACGGCTGTGCCCCTGGCCCGCCACAGGGCCAGGGGCACGTTGCCGTCATGGTCAGGCCAGGTCGAACCGGTCGAGTTCCATCACCTTGTGCCATGCCGCGACGAAGTCCGTCACGAACTTCTCCTTCGCGTCATCGCTTGCGTAGACCTCCGCGAGTGCACGCAGCTCTGAGTTCGACCCGAAGACGAGGTCGACACGGCTGCCGGTCCACTTGACCTCGCCGGTAGCGGCGTCACGGCCCTCGAACGTGTTCGCGTCCTGCGATGTCGCCTGCCACGACGTACCCATGTCGAGCAGGTTGACGAAGAAGTCGTTGGTCAGCGACCCGGGGGCCGTGGTGAACACACCAAGCGGCGACTGCTGGTGGTTGGCGCCCAGGACGCGCAGCCCACCGACGAGGACCGTCATCTCGGGGGCGCTCAGGTTCAGCAGGTTCGCCCGGTCGATCAGCAGGTACTCGGCTGCCAGCCGGTTGTCTTTGCCGAGGTAGTTGCGGAACCCGTCGGCGGCCGGTTCGAGCGCGGCGAACGACTCCACGTCGGTCTGCTCCTGCGCCGCGTCTGCGCGGCCTGGCGTGAAGGGAACCTCGGCGTCGAACCCGGCATTCCTGGCGGCCTGTTCCACGGCCGCGCCGCCGGCGAGCACGACCAGGTCGGCGAGCGAGACCCGCTTGCCACCGGCTTGCGCGGCGTTGAAGGCCTGCTGGATCCCTTCCAGGGTGCGCAGCACCACGGCCAGCAGGTCGGGGTCATTGACCTCCCAGCCGATCTGCGGCTCCAGACGGATCCGCGCACCATTGGCGCCGCCGCGCTTGTCACTGCCACGGAACGACGAGGCCGCCGCCCACGCGGTGGACACGAGCTGGGACAC
>DASYYE010000501.1:0-1826 GCA_035946955.1 Streptosporangiaceae bacterium
GCGGTGAACCCCCGTGCGCCGCGCGGGACCAGGAAACCGCGGATGCCTTCGGCCGTCTGGGCCCAGACCACGGCGATGTCGGCAATTGACCCGTTCGTGATCCACATTTTCGTTCCGGACAACACCCAGTCGGTACCGTTACGAATATTCGCATGAGTGGTCATGCTGCCCGGATCACTGCCGTGATCGGGTTCGGTGAGGCCGAAGCAGCCGATCGCCTCGCCAGCGGCCATCCTCGGCAGCCACTCCTGCTTCTGCTCTTCGGAGCCGTACTTCCAGATCGGGAACATCGCCAGCGAGCCCTGCACGGAGACCAGGCTGCGCAGGCCGGAGTCCGCGGCCTCCATCTCGCGGCAGGTGACGCCGTAGGCGATCGCGCCCATCCCCGCGCAGCCGTAGCCGGTCAGGTGCATGCCCAGCAGGCCAAGCTTGCCGATCTCCGGGGCGAGCTCGCGGGGGAGCGTTCCGGCCTCGAACCAGTCGGCGATGTACGGCATGATCCGGTCGGCGGCGAACGCACGCACGGTGTCACGGACCAGGCGCTCCTCCGCGGTCAGCTCGTCGTCGATGCGGAGCAGGTCGATGCCCGGGCTGTCGGTGCTTGGCGCCATGGCCGGTCCTTTCTTTCGCCTCGCCGTCAGCGTATATGCGCTGCCCGCGCGGCTGTCATGACCAGGTTGTGATCGGGCATGATGGCAGTCATGAGCAACGTAAACGGCAGCAAGACACTGGTTCGCACTCGTGACGGCCGGATCGTGGCTGGCGTGTGCTCCGGGCTGGCCGAGTACTTCGGCCTCGACGCCAACCTGATCCGCGTGATCGTGGCGGTTCTGACGGTCTTCACCGGCGGCGTGGGCGCACTGGCGTACCTGGCCGCGTGGGTGGTGATTCCCGAGGAAGGCGAGAAGTCGTCAATCGCCGAGAACATGGTCAACAAGAACCGGAGAAGGTAGCTGTATCGGCCCCCGGCCTGGGGCCCGACCGGCCTGCGTGCAGGTGGCCCGCCGGACCCCGGCCGCGGCGTGCCCGGCCGCGGGGTCGGGCTTGCCGTCAGGCGCTTTGCCGGCAGCCCGCTCCGTCCCCTATGCTGGGTCGGTCCCCGACGGCGGGCGCCACGGGTCACGGCGGCGAAGGTCGTCGAAGCCCCCATCGTCTAGCGGCCTAGGACACCGCCCTTTCAAGGCGGCGGCACGGGTTCGAATCCCGTTGGGGGCACCGCTGGCAGCCAGCCAGTGCAGCATGGTCCTGTAGAGCAGCTCGGAGTGCTCGCCACCCTGTCAAGGTGGAGGTCGCGGGTTCAAATCCCGTCAGGACCGCTCGGGTCGGCGGCGCCGTGCGCACGTTCTGGCGCCGGTGCCCAGCCAAGGTCAGGTAGCTCAGTTGGTACGAGCGTCCGCCTGAAAAGCGGAAGGTCGGCGGTTCGACCCCGCCCCTGACCACCACATCTGACCAGGCAATACTCTGGCCGAAGATCCACTGTGGCATGGCCTTAGCTGCCGTCAGTCTCATTCCCTGTCTCATTTGGCCCCCACAGGAACGTGTTCAGCCGGTCGGCGATGTCCCGGCGCAGGCGCGCGGTGACGTGGGCGTACCGCTTGACCATGGCGGCGTTCGACCAGCCCATGACGTCCATCACGGCTCGCTCGCGGGCACCAAGAAGCAGCAGGGTTGTGGCGGCTGTGTGCCGCGCGTCGTGCAGCCGTGCCTCGCGGACTCCGGCCTCCTCCAGCAGGGCCTTCCACTCGTACTGGTCACGGCGAGGGTCGACCGGCTGGCCGGTTGGCTGGGTGAACATCCAGCCGCCCTCGTGCCATTCGGTGCCCGCG